>JADLFV010000036.1 GCA_020849625.1 Phycisphaeraceae bacterium | reverse complement strand
TGCCGCACCCGCGACGCTTTGTGGAGCACCATGCAATCGGTGCTGGACCAAGTCACCGCCGCCGACGCCCAGCACTGCTTCACCCACTGCGGCTACACGCTACACTTGGAATAGGAATGCTCTAAAAGACATGATTGATCTTGAGCATCTGCCCGAGGCGTGACTGCCCGATCACGAGCCGCATGGCGTGCGCCCATTACGCGGCTGCCTCGATCAAGCGATAGACCGTTGTCGCTTGCGTGATTTTGCTCGCCGGATCACGATGTGGGTGGATTTTCCGTGCGGTAAATCATACCCGCGCATCTGCGTTGGGTTGATCCACGCGTACGCGCACATCGATCGCCGGTTTAATGCTGCCATCCAGCACGCTGCGCACCTTGCGGGCGATGCCGGGGGCGTCGAGGCCGGCGTCGGCGAGTTGGCCGGCGCGCGAGTCGTGGCGGAACCAGGTTTCGGGCATGGCGTGGCGGTGGATCAGCCGCGTGTCCAGGCCGCGCTGGTTGGCCGCTTCCAGCACCGCGCTGCCGAAGCCGCCGGCGTGGCCGTGGTCCTCGATGGTCAGAATCGGAATGGAGCGCTCGAGCAGGTCGGCCACCAGGTCGATGTCCAGCGGCTTGGCGAAACGGGCGTCGTAGAGGGCGATGTCGTAGCCCTGCGGCTGCAACTGATTGCGCATCGCATCGTCGGCCGCATACACCGGGTAGCCGTAGGCCAGGATCGCCAGGTCGGGCTGCTCGGTGCGGGACCTGCGCATCAACACCGCTTTGCCCGGCTCGAAGGGCGGCACTTGGCGGAAGATCGGCTCGGCGGGCACCACGTCACGCGGATAACGCACGAAGCTGGCCTGCTTGTCATAACCACGCATGAACTCCAGCGCCGCCCGCAAGTTCGGCTCATCGCTGGCAGCCATCACCACGGCATCGGGGAACAGGCGGTACAGCGCGATATCCGCAAACCCGTGCATCGGGGCGCCGTCACCGCCGACATAACCCGCCCGGTCCATGCACACCCGCACCGGCAGGTGCTGGAGGCACACTTCCTGGAACACCTGGTCGAAGGCCCGCTGACTGAAGGTCGAATACACGGCAAAGAACGGCTTGAGCCCGCTGCGGGCCATGCCGGCCGCCATCGCCATGCCGTGACCTTCCGCCAGTCCGCAGTCAATGACGCGCCCCCGGAAGTGGGGTTCAACCTTGTCCAACCCCGTGCCGTCGGGCATCGCGGCGGTGATGGCGTGGATCTTGTCATCACGGCCCATCAGGTCGATCATTGCCTCCGCGTAAGCCTGCGTGAAGCTTTTGCCCTTGGGCTTTTTCTCGATGGCGCAGTCGCTGGTGATGAACTTGTCAGGCCCGGGCGCGTGGAAGCGGAACGGATCGCCCTCCGCCCGTTCGTAACCTTTGCCCTTGATGGTCTTGGCGTGGATGAGGATGGGGCGCTCGATGTGCTTGACCTCGTTGAACAGGTCGATGAGCGTGCGCAGGTCGTGGCCATCGATGGGTCCGAGGCAGGCGATGCCCATGTGCTCGAACAGGTGATCGCTGGCGATGGCCGAGCGCAGCATTTCCGAGCCGCGGTGGTAGAGGTCTTCGATGATCGATCCGCCGGGCAGGCGTTCGATGATTTCCTTGCCGCGCTTTTTGACCTCGCCGAAGGTCGGTGAGACGCGGACGCGGTCGAAATACTGGGCCATGGCCCCCTGGGGCTGCGCGATGGCCATGCCGTTGTCATTGAGCACCACCAGCAACTGGCGATGGAGCGTGCCGGCATTGTTGAGGCCCTCCATCGCCAGGCCGTTGACGATGGAGGAATCGCCGATGACCGCCACCACGCGCCGGCCGCCCGCGCTCATGGCCGCATCGCCGCGGGCCAGTCCCACCGCCGTGGAGATCGACGCCCCGGCATGCCCGACGCTGAACAGGTCGTAATCGCTCTCAGCCGGGTCGGGGAAGCCCGCCATGCCGCCCTTGAGCTTGAGTTTGGCAAACAGATCCTGGCGGCCGGTGACCAGCTTGTGGGGGTAGCACTGGTGCCCGACGTCGAAGACCAGCCGATCGGAAGCGAAGTCGAAGACGTAGTGCAGGGCCAACGTCAGCTCGACGATGCCCAGGTTGCTGGCGAAGTGTCCGCCGGTGCGGCTGATCTGGTCGCAGATACAACGGCGCAACTCGGCGGCGAGCTGCTCAAGCTGTTCGAGATTGAGGGCTTTGAGTTCGGCCGGGCCGTGGACGCTGGACAGAAGGGGGTAATCAGACATAGGCGATACTTCATGCTCCCAACATGCCGGCCGAGAGCCTGGCGGCGGGAGCGGGAAACCCTTCCGGGGGCGGGGGTTAATAGGCGGAGATCGACTTCAACCAGCGGACACAGCGTCCCTTGACCTGCCGCCTTGCTCTGGCACGGTACATCGTCATACGGCCCACATTGTAAACACTTATTGCACCAAAGGAAAAGATACGGCTCCCCACACGCTAGTTTAGCGGGCGAGCTTGCTCGCCCAACCCCCGGAAAGCGGAGCAAGCTCCGCGGCTAAACGTGTTTACGTCCTCAACCCTGCGGCGGTTCCTCGGGGATCGCAGCCGTCTGCTTCTCGCGGTAGGCCAGTAAACGCTGTTCAAGGGCCTTGTCGCTGGTGGCCAGGATCGCCGCCGCGAACAGAGCGGCGTTCACCGCCCCATGCACGCCCAGGCTCATGGTCCCCACCGGGATGCCCTTGGGCATGTTACAGGTCGAAAGCAGGGCGTCCAGACCCCCCGCCAGTTTGCCCTCCATCGGCACCCCCAGCACCGGCAGGTGGGTCAGCGAGGCCATCACCCCCGCCAGGTGAGCGCTCATCCCAGCCGCCGCGATGATCACCTTCAACCCCCGGGCCGCCGCCGTGGTGGCATAGTCATGGGCCCGCTGCGGCGTGCGGTGAGCGCTGCACACCTTCATCTCGCAGCCGATACCCAGCTCTTTGAGCGTCGCGGCGCACTGGTTCATCACCTGGGCATCCGAGGCGCTGCCCATCACGATGCCGACCTGGGGACTGGATGAACTTTGTTGACTCATATCACTGGATTATCTAGCAAATATTTTCATTTCGCAAACCAAGCGAGCCACGCCAGTTAAAACAGAAAAATTCACATTCGCCGATTGGCGCTGGCTTGCCGCCACGGCCGCCCATAGCGTTCTTGATGTAGGCGGGAGCCGAAGCAGTCGGCTGGACGTTCCGCCGACGCCCCGCCTGACCTGGAAGGGAGACGTGAAAGGAGCGGTATCCCTATGTTGAGCCGCAAACACCTTTTCCGGAACCTGTTGGCCTTGGGGGCCTGTGCCGCCTTAGTCGGCGGGGCGTCGATCTTCGCGGTCGCCGCCGAGCCTTCGTCTCCAGGCGACCAGGTACCGGCGGCCGCCGCGCCGGCTGCCGATCAAGACGCTCAAGCCAGGGATCAGTCGCAGAAAGACAAGGGTGTGATGGAGAAGCTCAGCGACTGGTGGCAGGGCGATGAGGATCAACCCAAGACGATCAGCGGCCGGATCGTCGATCTGCAGACGTATCTGATCGACGGACCCGAAACCGCCCGCCAGTCGTACAACCCCGACGCCGCTCTGCGCGACCATAAGCCGGTGGCCCTGCTCAGCGATGACGATGAGTTGTACGTGATCCTGACGCGCACGGACACCGCATCCGAACCGCCGGCCCGGGGCGGTGACGTCAGTGACCCCATGCCCGGCGCGCCGGATGCCGCCGACCTCGACACCCACGAGTTCTTCGCCGGCGACAAGGTGACATTGACCGGTCGGGTGTACGAGCGCAACGACATCAAGGGCCTGTTGATCAACAGCTATGAGATCAGCGACGCCCCCGCTGAGCCTGCGCCGCAGCCCGAGGCTGATTTATCGACGGAGCAGGATCAATCACCGCCGACGCAGGACCTGCCGCCCATGCACTATCCGGGCGGCATGTACCAATGACCTCCAGCAACCGAGCGCTGGGAATCCCATGGGACCATCGCGCCGGCGGCGCCTCGTCGCGCCGCCGGTTATTTTAATTTGCGATGTGCGATTTTCGATTTGCGAATGAAAAGCCCCAAGCCCCCCGCGCGAGCATTCGCAAATCGAAAATCGCAAATCCCCTATAAATCCAGCCACGCTTCCGGCAGCACCTCCAGCCACCATCTGCCGTGGACGCGGCGGACGAAGACCTTGCAGCCGAAGGTCTGCGTCAACAGTTCCGGCGTGATGATCTCCTTGGGCGGGCCCTGGGCGATGAATCGGCCGCGCTTCATCAGATAGACCGTCTGCGTGCGCGGGGAAAGCTCCTCCACGTGATGCGTGATCATCATCACCGCCGGCGGATCGGGCCGATGGCAGATGCGCTCGATGGTGGCCAGCACCTGCTCGCGCCCGGCCAGGTCCAGCCCGGCGGTCGGTTCATCGAGGATCAATAGTTGCGGCTGATTGACCAGGGCCCGGGCGATCAACGCGCGGCGCTGCTCGCCGGTCGAAAGTAACCCGAAGCGATGGTCCTTGCGCTGCGACAAACCCACGATGTCGAGCATGTGGCGGGCGGTGTCGCGCTGCTGGTCGGTGGGGCGGTCGTAGAGTCCCACGGTGGCGAAGAACCCGGTGATCACCGCCTCGGTGGCGGAAAGGTCCGCATCCACCACTGCGCCGGTCACGTGCACCCCGGCCGCATCGGTGGTGGGATTGACCACGCCGATGCGGCGGCGCAGGGCGCGGATGTCGGTCTGCCCGAGCGTTTGGCCCAGCACGCGCACGCTTCCGCTGGTGACGAACATCTGTCCGGTGAGCGTGCGGGCGAAGGTGGTCTTGCCGCAGCCGTTAGGCCCGAGGATGGCGCAATAGCTGCCGCGCTGCAATCGCAGGCTCACCCCGTCGAGGATGACGGTGTTCAACCGCTGCACGCACACGTCGGCGGCATCGATGGCCAGGTTGTTCATTTCGGCGTGACTCATGGCGGTCGGCTAACATCGTAATGCATGGACCGACACGCGGAAAAACTCCTGCTGGAACTGACGAGCCTGCCCACCGCCTCCGGCCGCGAGCAGCGGGTGATCGCCTGCATCGAGCGCTGGGTTAAGCGGCGAAAGTCGCTGACGCTCAAGCGCGACCGTTTCGGCAATGTGCTGCTGCATCCACGCGGGGCGAAGCTGGACAAAGCGCTGATCTTCGCCGCTCACATGGATCACCCGGCCTTCGTGGTGACGGAGGTGGCTGACAGGCTGGCCACGGCCGAGTTCCGCGGCGGTGTGGACGATGCGTACTTCAAGGGCGCCGTCCTGTTGCATCACGTTGACGACGCGCCGCAGCGCGGGCGGATCGTGCGGATGGAGCGGCCGAACGGGCCGAAAGGCGATCGCGTGGTCACCGTGAAGTTCGCGCGAACGCTCCGTGCATCGGTCGGCGACGTGATGACTTGGGCGCTGTCGTCGTCGGTGATTCGACAGGGGAAACTGCACGCCCCGGCCTGTGACAACCTGGCGGGCGTGGCGGCTGCACTGTGCGCGCTGGACCAACTGCTCAAACGTTCCGCCGCTACCGCAGTGGGCGTGCTCCTGACCCGAGCGGAGGAAGTGGGCTTCATCGGAGCACTTGGCGTTTGTTGCAGCAGGCTGATTCCCAGGCGGGCGCGGATCGTGGTGCTGGAGAACTCGCGCAGTTTCGCCGATTCACCGCTGGGCGGCGGGCCGATCGTCCGCCTCGGCGATCGCACCAGCACGTTCGACCCGCAATTGACCTGGCAACTGGGCGCGATCGCTGAGCAACTGGCTTGGCGCGACAAAACATTCCGCTGGCAACGCAAGCTGATGCCCGGTGGAACCTGCGAGGCCACGGCTTACCAGGCGATGGGCTACACCGCCGCCTGCTTGTGTCTGCCGCTACGCAACTATCACAACATGAACGCCGACACGCAGCGCATCGCACCTGAATCAATCGATGTGACAGACTTCGCCAACCTGGTCAAGCTGCTGATCACGACCGCGGCACAACTGGATGATCCGCAGGCCTCGCCCCCGCTGCGAGCGCGGCTGGATGAACTGTTTGCCCGCAGGCGCAACCTGTTGGACTGATTGTTTACAGAAACTGCCAGTCCCCGCTGTAAACGGTATAGACCCACAACAGGGCGTTGGTGATGCCGTGGGCCCAGATCACCGGCCCCAGACCGCGCGACTGGTCCTTGCCGTTGCGCGTGGTGTAACCCAGCAGCAGGCAGTAGGCGATGCCGCAGGCCCACACGCCCGGCCAGTCGCGGAATACGTGGCTGAACATGAACACCAGCGTCGAAGCGCACACGCCGAACACCGTCAGCTTGCCCAGCGGCGTTTCCACGAACATGGGCGAGAACACCGGCGGGTGCCGGCTGGCGCGTTCGCCGGCCCTGGTGTGAATGAACCACTCGCCGACTCCCGGCAGGTCACAGAACAACTGTTGCACACCAATCCAGGTCTTGCGCCATTCACTCAGCCCGCGCAGCATCAGCGAGCGGATGAACATCTCCTCGAACATCGGCACCACGATCGACATGCCCGCCAATCGCAGGATCAGCGCGGTCCAGCCCACGGTGTGGCCCATGTTCTGCGGCAGACGAAAATCCGCTTCATCCACCTGCCCGCTGAGCGGCCCCAGCAGTTGCCCATCCATCAACGCCGCCCAGCGCTGACTGAATTCCCCAGCCATCCACCAGCCCAGCACCACCCACGCCACCGTGACGAACACGCCCACCGGCAGCGCCAGCCAGTGAAACGACAGTTTCAGTTCCGGCGTCAGCTTGCGATATCGCCACAGCAGCCACAGCACCAGCGTGCACTGTGTCACGTAAAGCAGCGGATAAACCAGCGGATGACGCCAAGCCTCGGCCAGGCCGGCCAACGCTCCGCTCAACGGCGTCAGCTTCGCCGTCATGTCCGCCAGTCGCGCGAACAGGCCATCCAGCCCCATCAGAGCAAGAAAGCTGACATACAGGAAAAACGGCAGCAGCCGCGGATACCAGACGTGGGTAGCCACCTGCTGGTCGAGCCTGCTCAGTAAAGATTGTTTGGATTGCGCCACCCGAGGTCATCCCAGCCGTCAATGGTCCGACCGCATACGATAGGGCCATGCCCCCGGAAGGTAAACCCGATCGTTCGCAACAGAGCCGGGCACTGCGTGCCCGGAGTTCCGGGGGCGGACTCGCAGAGTCCAGCTCAGCCCCGGAAGTGATACATCCGGCGGATTTACCATCGGACGATTTGCTGCGTGACTGTGAGGTGACGCACGGTCGCGGCTCGGGACCCGGCGGTCAACGCCGCAACAAGGTGCAGACGGCGGTGCGGATCAGGCATCGGCCCACGGGCATCGAGGCTGCGGCGCGGGAGCGGGCCAGCCAGGCCCGGAATTTATCGGCCGCGCTGTTCCGCCTGCGTGTCAAACTGGCCCTGGCATGTCGCGCGGATCGCAGCTTACCCAGCAGCACGTGGAACCGGCGCACCGCCGCCGGCCGCATTGCCTGCAATCCCCGCCACGCCGATTACCCTGCCATGCTGGCCGAGGCGCTGGATCACGTGACCCATCATCGAGGTGACGTGCGACGGGCGGCCGCGGCCCTGGCGGTCAGCAGCACGCAACTGCTGCGTTTTCTTGCTACGCAGCCGCAGGCTTTGCAACAGGTCAACGAGCTTCGCCGCAAGCGCGGTCTGGGTGAGCTGAAGGCCTGAAGATCATTCAATTTCCCTCACGATCGACGCAAGTTGCATCATTGATCCGCTGAATCGCTCGAAACTCAATTATCTTCCGCTGGTGGCCGATAAGCAGACCCATAGATGCTTCGAGTCGATGTGCGCCACGCCCGGCCGGGGATGAGTCTGGCTCTGCCGATCCTCAATCCGGCTGCGCCGGGAAGGATTCTGCTGCGCGTCGGCTACGAGATGACCCCTGAGGTGCTTGGCCGGCTCAACGAACTGGGCATCCGCCAGGTCTGGGTGCGCTACCCCAGCCTCAACTTCCTGGAAAAATTCATCGATCCAGCCACCATCCAGAAGCAGTCGGCTGTGGTCGAGCAGATCAGCAGCACCTTCGAGAAACTCCAGACAGAGTCCACCGCCCGCCTCGACTACGATCAGTACACCCAGAGCATCGGCGAGCTGATCCAGCAATTAATCAGCAATCCCGCCACGGCTGTGTTCCTGGGCGACATTGCCGAGGACGCCAACGACCTGATGCGACACAGCAGCGCCGTGATGTACCTGGCCCTGCTGATGGGCCTGAAGCTGGAAGGCTACATCGTGCGCGAACGCAAGCACGTCGCCCCGGATCGCGCCAAGAAGCTGCGCAGCCTCGGCCTGGGCGCCATGCTCCACGACATCGGCATCACCATGCTGCCCGATGACGTCCGCGAGCAATATCAGCAGACCGGCGATGAGTCCGACCCCGTCTATCGTGAGCACACCACCCTCGGCTATCGCCTGGTCCGCGAGCAGGTCGAGCCCACCGTCTCCAATATCCTCCTGCACCACCATCAACGCTACGACGGCTCAGGCTGGTCCGGCGGCGGATATCCGGTTCTCCATGAAAACCGCATCCACATCTTCACCCGCATCGTCGCCCTGGCTGACCAGTACGATCGCCTGCGCCATCCCCTCGGCGGCGAGCCTCAGCCGGCGGTGCGGGCCCTGGCAGCCCTGCGCCGCGAACCGTTGATCGACCAGTTCGATCCCAGCACGCTGGCAGCGTTGTTCGCCATCGCTCCGCCCTATCCGCCCGGCGCCACCGTGCGTCTCAGTGACGGGCGCTTTGCCGTGTGCGTCGATCATCTGCCCGAGCAGCCCTGCCGGCCCAAGGTGCAGATCATCAACGATCCAGCCAAACTCAACTGCGACGACGCGCCGGGCGAAACGCTGGACCTGAGCAGCGAGCAGTGCGATTCTCTGCTGGTGGTGGAAGCCGACGGCTGCGATGTGCGCAAGGACAACTTCCGGCTGCCTCAGGAGCAAGGGTAAGCATCCCGGCCAAGATGGCCGGGCTATATGAAATCCTGTTATTCAGTCGGGGGGTTCTTGCCGGTGACCGAGGTGATGTCGTTGCAGACCACGTTGGAGCCGGTCTTGGCGATCAGGGCGGCGCAGTAGGGGCTGGTGGTCACCATGGCGGTGGGGCTGTCGGCGGCGGGGGCGTTGGCGCAGCCCTGCACGTAAAGCGTGTCGCCGACCTTCTGAATGGCGGTGATGCGCACCCAGTAACCAGCCGACTGCTGCGGGCCCAGGCCCACCACCACCAGGTCCTGTTTGGACAGATTGACCTTGAGGTCTTTGAGCGTCTGCGAGCCGCAGGCTGCCAGTTCTTTTTCCGAGGTAATCAACCAGATGCCGCCGTGGGGCAGGTCGCTCTGGTCCGCGGCCATGGTCGAGGCCAGGGCCACCGGCTGAGCGGGTTCGGCGATTCCGGGGGTCATGGCGGGGCCGACCATCGAATCGTCGGACTCGGCTGGCGCGGACTTGCAGCCACCCAGGGCCAGGGCGGCCATCAGGATCAACAGGCTGAGACGAAGCGTAGCGGTCATGGTGGAGTCTCCCAATGGAATGGTGAGCAACCATGATACCGCATTCGGGCGAGGTCGTGTCAAAGCTTCACGTTGGCAGGTGTTGGTTCACTTTGTCGGGTGCCACGGCCGCGCGCCGGCCGTGCGAGGGACCAGTCACTGCCGCACGCGGCAGTGGCACCCCAAGACGCGCTACGAAGAAGCTGTATGTGCTCTTGCCCGCAGTGACATGGCGAAGAACGGTCGGCCTTCGCGGCGGTATTTGCGCTCGAAGTTGCTGCCCACCAGTTCGCCTGCGCCAGCCGAGGTCGGCGGATTGAACGGGCCGCGCTCGAACAGGTCCGATACCTTGGCAGCCTCCACCGCCATCGACTGGAAATAGTCCTCGTGGTCAGTGGTCAGATGCACCGATCCGCCGCCGACCAGCGCTTGGTGGAACAGGCGCAGCGTCGGCTCCTGGATCAGCCGCCGCTTGTGATGGCGCTTCTTGGGCCAGGGATCGGGGAAATAGACGTGAATGGCAGCCAGCGCGCCCCGGGCCACGAAGTTGCGCAGGAACATCGTCGCCTCGCAGTGCAACATGCGGGCGTTGGCCAACTGGTGGCGGCGAATGCGGTCGGCCGCGTGGCGCCAGTAGGCGCGGGCGTACTCCAAGCCCAGGAAGTTGGTCCGCGGGTGCAGCGGGGCGTGCTGGATGAGGAAGGTGCCTTTGCCGCTGCCGATCTCCAGTTCGATCGGCGCGGGATGCTCGAACCAGGCATTCAGATCGATCGGGCCGTGATCGAGCGCTGGAAGCTGCTCCATGCTGATGCCGTAACCGCTGACGTCGAGTTGCAAGGCGCGGGGCATAGCCCAGTTTAGCGAGCCGCCGCGTGTCGCGGCGGTCTGCCGCTTCCGCGGCGGCGCAGCAGTAGCGGACCGGTGGCCAGCAGCAGCATCATCGAAGCGGGCTCGGGGATGTTCAGTCCGCTGGCGGCCAAGGCCTGATCGAAAGCCAGGTCAGGCGAAGTGCCCGTGCCCCAGTTATCGCCGAGCACCTGCAGGTCGGCCAGGTTGACCAGTCCGTCGCCGGTGAAGTCGCCGTCTTCATAGGCGGTGACGGTGCCCTGCCAATTGTCGCCGAGGATCTGCAGGTCGGAGAGGTTGACCTTGCCGTCATAGTTGGCGTCGCCGCCCAGCAGCACGCCGGCCAGGGATCGCAGCACGAGCGACGTGCCGTTATTGATCACCTGCACGGCGAACTCGGAGTTGACCGTATCGAAATCGCCATCGATGTCAGTCGCGGTCATGATGGTGAACAACTGGTGCAGGTAGGGCGTGTAGCCGTTGAACAGGTCCACGTCGAGCGTGCCGGCGATGGCCACCAGGCCGGTGACCGCCAACAGGTCATACTCCGAGCCGGCATCGTTGCCACCGATGTCGATGTTCAAAGTGCCCTGGGTCAGTTGATCGAAGCTGCCCTCGATGCTGATCAGGCCGGCCGAAGCACCGGGGCTGATCGTGCCCTGGCTGAGGACCTCGCCCACCACTGTGCCACTGCCGCGCAGCGTCCCGCCGCGCAGTTCGAGTGTCAGGGCATCGAGCGTGCTGTTGTTGTTGAGCGTGACGTAACCGTTGTCTTCGATGATGGCGGCATTGAAGACGGTGAGGGTCGAGCCGTTGTTGATGCGCAGGTCCATGGCCGCGCCGTTGCCTTTCACGTGCAAATAGTTGGCCTGGCCGTCGGCATTGACGTTGGCGTTACGGGCCGCCCCGGCGGGATTGACCACCTCGGCGATCCAAGTCAGGTCGGGCGTGCCGCTGCTGGACCAGTTGGTCGTGGTGGCCCAGTCGCCATTGAGCCCGGGGGCGTTCCAGGTGTGCAGGGGCAGGACCGGATCGCTCAGGCCCAGGTACGGGTTGCCGTTCTGCGGATTGATCGTGACGTCCCGGTCGGCAAACAGGTTCATGCCGATCAACCCGTCGAGGATGTTGATGCCGTCGCGGGGATCGGTGAGGTTATAAACCACCAGTGGCACGTTGTAGAGTGTCAGGTTGTCGGCAGCGGTGGTGGTGAAGGTCATTTGGTCGGCGAAGAATCCGGGCACGTCCTGGGCGGTCCCGGTGACGCCAGCCAGGCGCACCACGAAATCGGGCGTGTCCGTCGCCACGTGGAATCCCAAGCTGGCTGCCATGTTCTCAGAGACGAACGTGGCCTGTGAGCCGGTGTCCAGGATCATCTCCACGTCGTTCTCATCATTGCCCTGGTTGCTGAAGTCGGCATAGAGAAACATGGAGCCGCCCAGCGTGGGGAAAAAGGGATTCTGGTTCAAATCGTCCTCGAACACACCATCAAAGGAGGGGAAGAACTGCGGCTGCACGGCGCCCAACTGGCTGGGGGCCAGCGTCATTTCGATGCGACGGGCCGGCGGCGTGACGCTGCCCAGTGTGTGCAGCGAGAGCCCCGGGGAACGATACGTTCGTCCGTCGTATTCCAGGATCTGCGGATTGCTGTAGCTGATGGTGGTGGTGTAGAGAAGTGACAGCGAAGTACCGATCAGCGTGGGCAGATCGTCGCCGGCCTCGGGATAGACGATGGACTGGTTGTAGGCGCCTTTGAGTGTGCCGGCGTTGATCGACAGGGGAACGGTGCTGCTGTTGGTGATGTTCTGCAATCCGGTGATGTAGGTGCCCAGCGGATCACTGGGCGTGGCGTACACCACGCCGCCGCCGGCGCCGCCGATGGCCAGCCCGTAATCCGGGTTGCCCTGGAGATTGGCGTGGCCTGCTCCCGCCCCGATGCCGACCTTGAAAGCCAGATATTCATCGCGGCCGATCACGGTCAGCGGAGCGCCGGTGTCGAACGTGGCGATCGTGTACCAGGGCGAAGCGCTCAGCGGCAGCGTGCCGCTGGGACTGCTGCTGAGGATCGGGGTGTTGATCAGATCGTCAGCCGACTCCCGATTGTCCATCCCCAGCACCACGCTCGGTGAATTGCTGGCGATCGGGACCACCGGCATCTGGGCCAGGGCGGCACCGGCCAGGGCATACAACATCGCCAGCATCGGCGCCAGCCGCCATCGCGGGAATTGCATAGTTATCTCCTCTGCTGCCGTGATGAGAGCAGTACTGAATTATAGCCCCGGATTTGCCTGCAAGTAAGATTTTTATTCACGCCCCAGGCTGGCAATCGCCTGTCCCAGGCGCTCGACGCCCCGGCGAATCTGCTGCGCGTCCGCCACACCGAACGAAAGCCGGATCGTGTTGCCCGGGGCCTGCCGCGTGGGGTCCGGCGGATAGCAATACTCACCCGGCACGAACAGCACCCCCTGCTCCAGCGAGCGTCCGAATAACCGGCCATCCCGACCGGCATCCATCCCCGGCGGCAGGGTCAGCCAGACATACAGCCCGCCCGCCGGTTTCGTCCAGGTGACTCCCGCCCCCGGAATGTTGCCCAGGTGCTCATCCAGCGCCGCGAGCATGGCATCGCGCTTGACCGCATACGCGGCGCACAGTTTCTTCACGTGCGCCTCGAACGCACCGTTGCGCAGCACGAGATTGAGTATCTGCTGATTGAAGTTCGACGAGCCGAAGTCGCGACCCGTCTTCTGCAACAGCACCGACCCAACCAGATCGCGCGGGAGCAATCCGTAACCCGTTTTCATGCCGGGGGCGAACGGCTTGCTGAACGTCTGCAACAACGCCACGTACTCGCCTTTCTCATCAAAGCTGCGCAGCGACGGCGGCGCTTCGCCGTGGAAAGTCAGCTCCCGATACGCCGCGTCTTCCACTATCAGAATGCGTCGCCCAGCCTTTTCACTGTGGCGGCGCACGATGTCCACGATCCGCGGCCGACGCTGGGCGCTCAACGTCAGGCCCGTGGGGTTCTGATGATAGCTGGTGATGTAAACGATCCCCGCCCCCGCCCCCGGAAGGTGACCCTCGCGCTCAAGGCGGCTCAATGTTTCATCGAGCGCTTCGGGGATGATGCCCTGCTCGTCCATATCCACGCCGCGCACCTGGGCCCCGAAGGCCTCCAGCACGCCGGTATAGACAAAGTACGTCGGCCACGCGGTCACCACGATCCCGCCCGGATCGATCAGCACTTCCGTCAGCAGGTGCAGCAACTGCTGCGACCCGGTGGTCACCACCACGTCCTGCGGCTGATAGCGGCCGGGGGTGTGGTCGAGCGCGTTGAGGTGCTCGCAGATCGCTTCGCGCAGGGGTGAATAGCCCTGCGTGGTGCCGTATTGCAGCGCCGAGCGCGCGGTCTGCGGATCGGAAAGCAGTTGAGCGGCTGCCTCGGCGACCGCTTCCCGCGGCAGCGTCTGGTCATCGACGAAACCAGCCGCCAGCGAGATCAGGTTCGGCCGCCGCAGCGCCTCAGCCATCAGATAACTGATCGGCTGATCGGTGGTGCGGTGACCGCGCTGAGAAAGTTCAAAAGCAAGCGGCTCGCTTGACATGCCCGCATTGTAAACCCGCACCGCTCACGTTGCCGGTCGAGCATGTTGACCAAAGAACGCGCTGACGCGGTCTTTGCCGCAACGACCCGCTGCGATATCGAGGATCAGAGCTTCGTACACTTCCTGCGTGGCTGTCAGACACCAATCATTCATGTCGAGAAACACGAAGGCGGCATAAGCCCCTATCCTTTTGTTGCCATCCACAAACGCGTGATTGCACGTCAGGTGAAAGGCGTATGCCGCCGCCATCTCGGGGATAGTCGGGTGCAGGTACTCGCCTCCGAACGCAGCCTGTGGTTGAGCCAGCGCCGATTCCAGCAGGCCTCGGTCACGCAGCGCCTGGTCTCCGCCGTACAACGCGATGACGCGGGCGTGCAGTTCGATGACCGCCTCGCAGGTCAGGAACACAATCTTCTGCTGTAGTGACATGGCGCCCGCCCTCGGTTACTGAGCCAATCGCTTGAGCATGTCCCCGTATTGTTCGATGCCACGGGCGGCTGCGGTTTCGAAACGTTGACGGGTTTGTTCGTCCCACGCTGCCTGCACCCGCAGACCATGACCATCCGTCGTCACCTCCAGCGGCGTGTCCGCGTCGATCTTCAGCAGGTCGAGGATCGGCTTGTCGATGATCAGCGCCAGGCTGTTGCCGTGCTTCGTCAGCTTCTTGATCATGGCCGTAGCTCCAATGTAGTTACCATAGTATATCTATCGTATATCCATTGTGTCAACTTGAGCACGCTCGAAAATCGTCCTCCCGCACAAGGAAACGGGTTTTTTCGTATCCTGCCCGGTTGGAGCGTCTGATTGTCAACCGTTTCTTGCAGCATCCGACATGAAAATCACCCTGCCCGATCAATCCGTCCACACCTTTGATGACAACGCCACCCCCGGAAGTGTCGCGGCATCCATCGGCGAAGGCCTGGCACGGGCCGCCCTCGGGGCCAAGGTCAACGGCAAACTGGTGGACCTCACCCGCCCCATCGCGGACGTCGCGGCGGAGGGCGATTCATCGCCCGTCCACCTGGCCATCGTCACCGGCCCCCGCATCAACAAAAAAGGCGAAGCCCAGTGGCGCGACGGCACACCTTCCGGGGGCGATGCCGATGCTCTCTACCTCCTGCGCCACTCCACCGCCCACGTCATGGCCGAGGCCATCTGCAAGCTCTTTCCCAAGACCCAGCTCGCCTACGGCCCACCCCTCGACAACGGCTTCTACTACGATCTCGCACTCGACACCCCCATCAGCTCCGCGGACTTCCCAAAAATCGAAGCGGAGATGAAGCGCATCGTCGAAGAGGATCGCCCCTTCACACGCTACGAGTTGGACCGCGACACCGGCATGGGCAAGCTCTACGACGAGCGCAACAAATACAAGATCGACAACGCCGACCGCGCCCTCGACGGCGGTGCCCAGCGCCTTAGCTTCTACGTCACCGGCCCACTTGCCGCTGAGCCCGACGAAGGACGCTTGTTCGAAAAAGCTCCGCGCGTCACAAACTTCGAAGACCTCTGCATGGGTCCGCACGTCCCGAGCACCGGCCGCATCGGCGCGTTCAAGATCATGTCCGTCGCCACATCACACTGGCACGGCGACGTCGAGTCCGACCGCTTCCAGCGCGTGTACGGCACCGCCTTCTTCACGCAGGCAGAACTCGACGCACACCTGGCTCAACTCGAAGAAGCCAAACAACGCGATCACCGCGTCGTCGGACAACGTCACGGCCTGTTCACCATCGATGAAAAGGTCGGCCAGGGCCTGATCCTCTGGAAACCCGCCGGGGCCATCATTCGCCAGGAACTGCAGAAGTTCATCCTCATGCACCTGGAGCGGCAGGGTTATTCCCAGGTCTTCACGCCCCACATCGGCCGGCTCGATCTTTTCAAAACCTCCGGTCACTTCCCGTATTACCAGGACTCGCAGTATCCGCCGCTGATCCTGCGCGAGCAGCTTTCCACGCTGGCCAAAGAAAACTGCACCTGCGCCGAGTTGGCCCACAAGATGGAAAAGGGCGATATCGACGGCTACCTGCTCAAGCCGATGAACTGCCCGTTCCATATCCAGATTTACGCCAGCGAAAAACACAGCTATCGCGATCTGCCCATCCGCCTCGCTGAGTTCGGCACCGTCTATCGCTGGGAACAGTCCGGCGAACTGTCCGGCATGACCCGCGTGCGCGGCTTCACCCAGGATGACGCCCACCTGTTCGTGACCGAAGATCAACTCGACGTTGAACTGGCCGGCTGCCTCGACCTGGTCAAAGCGGTCTTCACCACGCTGGGCATGACCGACTACCGGGTGCGCGTCGGCCTGCGCGACCCCGCCCCCGGAAAAAGTGATAAATTTGTCGGCGATGCCGAGCAATGGGACAAGGCCGGCGAATCCTGCCGCAAGGCCGCGGCGTCATTGGGCGTTCCCTTCACCGCCGAGGAAGGCGAAGCGGCGTTCTACGGCCCCAAGATCGATTTCGTGGTCAAGGATGTCATCGGCCGCGAATGGCAGCTTGGCACCGTGCAGGTCGATTACGTCCTGCCCCAGCGCTTCAACCTCGAATACACCGGCCCCGACAACCAGCCGCACCGCCCGGTCATGATCCACCGCGCACCTTTCGGCTCCATGGAACGCTTCATCGGCGTGCTCATCGAACACTTCAACGCCAGCTTCCCCCTCTGGCTTTCACCCGAGCAGGTGCGCGTGCTGCCGATCAGCGACAAGTTCCTCGACTACGCCCACAGCGTGGCGAGCCAGCTTCAGCAGGCAGCCTTCCGCGTCACCGTGGACCGTTCCAACGATCGCCTCAACGCCAAGATCGCCACCGCCCAGCAGGACAAGGTGCCCTACATGCTCATCGTCGGCGGCAAGGACCAGGAGGCCGGCACCGTCAGCGTGCGCCACCGCAGCCAAGGCGACCGCGGCGCAGTGCCATTGGCCCAGTTCATCGCCGACCTGAAACAGGAGCGCGACCAGCGGCGGTTGTGATTCGGTGTTGACAGGATCAACAGGATAAAGACCACAACAGGAACCGCGGATTACGCAGATGACACAGATTAAAAACCAGGGCAACCGCAGATGAACGCAGATGTCACACAGATGAACGCGGATGCAAGGCCATGTTCCTGGTTCTTATCCGTGCTCATCCGTGGCTGATTCATAATCTGTGAAATCTGCGTAATCTGTGGTTAGTTTTCTCTCCGCGTTCTCCGCGTCTTGGCGGTCCAAAACAGATCCTGTTGATCCTATGATCCTGTCCCAGACAAACCACCCGCGCGGCCGCAAAGGAGTATCCCATGGAAATCCAACGCATCGGCGCCAAAGCTTCCTTCAAAGGCCCGGCCGACTGGTTCACGGGCACGGCCTGGATCGATCCGCTTTTCGAACGGACTGATCCGGCCAGAGTCAACGGCGTCAGCGTCACCTTCGAGCCGGGCGCACGCACCGCATGGCACACGCATCCGCTGGGCCAGACATTGATCGTCACCAGCGGCTGCGGCTGGGTGCAGCGCGAAGGCAGCCCCATCGAGGAAATCCGCCCCGGCGACGTGGTCTTGATCGCCCCCGATGAAAAACACTGGCACGGCGCAGCCGCGACGACGGCCATGACCCACCTCGCCATCCACGAAAAACTCGATGGCAAAGCGGTGACGTGGTTTGAAAAGGTCAGCGACGAACAGTACCGCAAGTGAGTGATTGACCACGATTGCACAGCGATCGCCCGTCGTGGCCGCCGGGGCTAAACGTTTAGCCGCCGCGCCTACGCGGCAGTGGGTTCGTCAATCCTCGTCGCGCGTTTCGATGGGGATAACTGCCAGGAATGTGTCGAAGGAATCATGGCATCTGGCACCGCTTCACGCCCGAAACATCGCTTGGTCAAGGGCGGGCGCGGGTCGTATAATGTCGCACACTCAGACCACCACAGCCTGGCTGTGCAAAGTTCATCTGTGGAGTTCGGTGGAACCGAGGGAGGCCTTCGATGTCAAAGCAATCTGCATGGTGCGCGGTTTTGTTCGCGTTGATCTGTGTCTTGAGCGCGTGCGATCGCAAACCGGGCGACAGCACGCCGAGCAGCAGCACACCTGCCGCTACGGCACCTGTCAACGAGCCCGGCCCAGCGGTTGAAGCACGCACCGCCGCCGCGTTGCTTCAGCAGGAGGTTGCCGGACTTGAAACATCCACGCGCCAAACGATGGGCAAGTTGATCAGCGAAGCGGACGCCAAGCGAGCGGAAGGCGACACTTGCCTGAACGAGCAGCGTTACGACGACGCGGCGCGAGACTTCGGCGAGGCAGCGGCGCTGTATCAACGGGTCCTCGACGGCCGCGCGGTGCTCGAACAACTGACATCCATGCGGCAAGAGGTGGCCGAGGCGCGGCAACTGGCAGAGTTGGGGGCGGATGCCGAACAACTTCGCCCGGTGCGGCACCTGGAACTGAACGCCGAGGGCTACATTGAGGCGGGCGACTTTGTCGGGGCGCTGGCGGAACTGGGAAAAGCGCGCGAGGCATACACGGCGCTGGCTCCGGCCGTCGAACCGGCCAAGCTGGAAGATGCGGTGGCGGCCCGCACTGCGATGTTGACCGTTCGCGAGCAGGTCACGCCCCAATCGCGGCAGGTCAAAAGCGGGACGTTGCCTGATTTGCTGGCCAGCGCCGACGCCGCCGAGGCTGTCGCCAGCCGCGCGCTGGATCAGCGACGATACACGGCGTCGCGTGAACTGTTTGCGAAAGCGGAGGCGTCTTATCGCGCCGCGCTGGAGGCTCAATCAGGATGGCAACGGGTCGCGGCGGCAAGCAGCAAGGCCAGGGAGCAGCGTGAGCTGGCGGAAAGCGCATACCACACGACCATTCGCCCCGCATCGTATGAACGGGGCAAGCAGTTGTTTGCCGACGCCGGCAGCGCAGCCATCGACGCAAACTGTGAATTGGCTGAGACATTGTTCGCCAGCGCCGCCGAGCAGTTCACCGCGGCCTGGCAGGAAGTCGCCACGATCAACGAAGTATCCGACGCACAGCAAATGTGGGTGCAGGCGCTGGCCGGCACTGATCGCACGCTGGTTGAGCAACATGCCCGGGAAATGTTTGACGCGGCCCAGGCCCAGGCAGTGGAAGCAGAAACGCAAGTCAACGCGGGTGACTACAACAAGGCGAAGCAGCTCTACACCGAAGCGAGCCGCGCGTTGGCCGGTGCGGTAGCCGAAGCGGTGACCAGCGAGAATCTCGAGGCCGCCAAACCGCTTATTGCGCGCCTGGCTCAGTCGGTCAATGCCGGGGATAAGTTTGCGGCGATTCCGTTGTTGAGCCAGCTGCAGGCCATGATTCCCGCAGAACCGCGCATGGCTGACATGGAGCGGCGCGTTCGAGAGATGCCGTGGCCCGCGAAAAACGTGATAGACCTGGGCAATGGTGTGACGATGGAACTCATCCTCATCCGTCCGGGTGCGTTTGAGATGGGTTCGGCGGGCGAGGAGTCCGACGAGATGCCGATCCACTCCGTCACGATCACCCAACCTTATTATCTGGGCAGGACCGAGGTTACACAGGCGCAATGGCAGGCGGTCATGGGCAGCAATCCCAGCAAGTTCAAGGACGCACCCAACCCCGTCGAGCAGGTGAGTTGGAACGACTGTCAGGCATTCGTGCGCAAATTATCCAGGCTGGTTGAGCATCGCGGCCGGTTCTGTCTGCCCACCGAGGCCCAGTGGGAATATGCGTGTCGGGCGGGCAACAGCGCGACATACTTCTTTGGCGAGGACGAAAGCCTGCTCACGGACTACGCGTGGTACAAGGCCAACGCGCTAGGTAAGCCTCGCTTCGTCGGAGCAAAGAAGCCCAACGCATGGGGCTTGTACGATATGTCCGGCAACGTGTGGGAATGGTGCGCCGACTGGCACGGACTGTATTCGGACTCTGATGCCATCGATCCCACGGGGCCGGTTGACGGCACGTCGCGCATCATACGCGGCGGCGGCTATCCCGAGTTACCCCGCGGCTGCCGGACCGCCGACCGTCATCGCGACACCTCCGATCACCGCAGCAGCGCCATCGGTTTCCGCGTCGCCATTGACCTGCTTGACATTGAACCCCAGGCAACAGAGGAATGACGGCATCCGACACCAGATTGCCCTCGCCGGCGTAGCCGCCGGGGCTAAACGTTTAGCCGCCGCGCCTACGCGGCGGTGGACTCGTCAATCCTCGTTACGTGTTTCGAGGGGCACGGCCCCCGGGAAGGTGTCGAGCATGTGGCGGACCAGAGGCAGGTCGAGGGCTTCGCGGTCGATGGAGCGCGGGGAGCCGTCGGGAGATAAAACGGGGTCTGACCCCGTTTTTGCGTTGGAGCCGTTGCCCTGGTGATTGGGCGAAGTGGGTGAGCCGTTCTGCACTTGCACGCGCACGCGGCGGCCGAGGATTTCGGTCAGTTGCGTGGTGATCAGGTTCAACGTGCGTTCGCCGCGCAGGTTGTTCAGGGCGTGGGCGTAGCCGGGCTTGGCGGCGAAGGTCACCGAGGTTTCATCCATCGCGGTGATAAGGGCAAACTGCAACCAGCCGCAGTCGATGCGGCCCGCGGTGCGCTGACGCAGGGCAGAGTGCAGGCTGTCGGGATCGTCGGGTATCGGGGAGACGTCGGGTATCGGGTGTCGGGTATCGGGATTCGGGTCAGAAGGAGTTTGGTCCGTCCGATTATCAATACCCGAATTCCGAGACCCGACACCCGATACCCGATCCTCACCGCTTACTTTTTTTTTACCCCCGGAAGTCGCGGGGGGTAGGGCTTGGCCTGACAGCAACGCTGTCACATCCGCGAAGCGTTCAGCCTGGGCCAGGCGCACGATGGCGGCATCGAGCAACGCGCGGGGGTTGGCGCTCATGCGCGATTTCTGCTGCAAGTTTTCGCACAGGGCGATCATGTAGGACAGTGCCGGTGCGTCGAACTTCGCGGCCAGTTTCTCAGCCGCCGCGCGTCCGTCGGCTGGCAGCTCGACCAGTTCACTGTCGATGCCGCAGACACCGATGAGCATCAACTGGCGCAATTGTTCGATCAGGGCATCAACCACCTGGTCCGCACCGCCACCGGAAGCCGAATCAATCAGGCTGTGGATGTGTTCCAGTGCAGCCTTGACGTCGTTTTCGGCGAAGGCGGAGATCAGGCCCATGATGCGATCGGCGGCGGGCAGGCCGAACATCTGCTCGATGGTGGCCTCGGTCAGCGGCGACTGGCCGGTGGCGATCAGTCGGTCGAGCAGGCTGAGCGCATCGCGCATCGAACCGTTGGCCAGGCGTGCGACGTGAAAGACCGCGGCCGGCTCAGCCTTGATCTTCTCTTTTTTCAGCACGCTGGTCAGATGCTCGGCAATGGCGGGGGTGGGAATGTTGCGAAAGTCAAAGCGCTGGCAGCGCGACTGGATGGTCGGCAGCACCTTGTGCGGCTCGGTGGTGCAGAGGATGAACTTGACGTGGGCCGGCGGCTCCTCCAGCGTTTTGAGCAGCGTGTTGAAGGCATCGCGCGTGAGCATGTGCACTTCGTCAATGATGTAGATCTTGTAGCGGGCGTTGCCGGTGGGCGAGAGGTTGGCCCCGGCGATGAGTTGGCGCGCTTCTTCGACGGAACGATTGCTGGCCGCGTCGATTTCGATGACGTTCAGGTCGTCGCCGGTCATGATCGCAGCCGCCATGCGCTGCTGGACATCCTCGGGCGGATAGTCAGCCCCGGGGGTTTTGGGCGCATCGTCGATGGTGTCGGGTGCGTTCAGAGCGCGGGCGAACAGGCGGGCCATGGACGTTTTGCCCACGCCGCGCGTGCCGCAGAAGAGGTAAGCATGGGCGACGCGGTCCTGCTCGATGGCGTTGCGCAAAGTCTGGGCGATGGTCTGCTGGGCGACGACATCGCCGAAGCGAGCCGATCGATAACGCCTTGCCAGCACGGTGTAGGACATGAGAACCGATCACCCGCCACAGTTGTCACATTCGCCACGCAACCGCCGCGGAAAGGGCGGCCAGGACACCAACGGCACCGGGCCGACGACGCTTAGGGCTGCTCCGATCAAGGCCTGACCCGGTTCACGAGCCGACCCGTGCATCGGGCCCGGCCGCCTTTCCACGCGGCGTTGGACCCTCCTGCACATTTCGGGGTCCATCACAGCACGCCACTGTAGAATGAATACGCTAAAATGCCAAGCTGCGGCAACCTCTGCAGCTTCCAGCGGCTCAAATCGAAACCTGCCATGACCTTTTACATCCTCCGAGGAACCTTCATCCTGCTGATCGCGGCCGTGGCCGCCTTTTACCTGATCCCCAACCAGGAGGGGGCCAATCTCAACTTCTACCAGTTCGCCGTCATGTTTACCGCCGTGCTGCTGATCGGCGGGCTGGTCATCGGCTGGGACGTGTCCCTGCGCAAAAAAAGACTGGCCGCCATCAGCGGCGTGTTCCTGGGATTGATCGCCGGCCTGGTGGCGGCTTTCGCCCTCTCGTTCGTCATCGATTTGTTCGGCCTGCTCTATCGGCCGGAGGTCACCGCCGTCCAGCCCCAGGTCAGCCGCGCCAGTGAGCAGTACTACCGTCTGCCCGACGCCAGCCGCAAGCTCGTCGATACTGCCTGGATGCAATACAACAGCCAGCTCGAAGAACAGGACGCCTTCCTCAACCTGCTCGAGGGCGTCAAGGTCGTCGTCGGCCTGATCACCTGCTACATCGGCATCTCCCTGGTGCTGCAGACCAAGGATGACTTCCGCTTCATCCTGCCTTACATCGAGTTCGCCAAGGAGGTGCGCGGCCAGAAACACACGGTGGTCGATACCTCGGTGATCATCGACGGGCGCATCGTCGATCTGCTGCAGACGCACATCATCCAGGGCATGCTGATCGTGCCGCGCTTCGTGCTCGATGAGTTGCAGGCCATCGCCGACTCCTCGGACAAGCTCAAGCGGGCCCGCGGGCGGCGCGGCCTGGAGGTGCTGCAGAAACTGCAGGACGTCCGCCTGATCGAGGTGCACATCGACGACAGCGAGGTCGAAGGCGCCAGCGTCGATCTGAAACTGATCTCCCTGTGCGAACTGCGCCAGGGCCGGCTGATGACCAACGATTACAACCTCAACAAGATCGCCAGCCTGCGCGGCATCGAGGTGGTCAACCTCAACGATCTGTGCAAGGCCCTGCGCCCCGTGGTGCTGCCCGGCGAGATGATGAACGTGCGCATCGTCAAGGCCGGCGAAGGCCCCACCCAGGGGGTCGGCTATCTCGACGACGGCACCATGGTGGTGGTCGAACATGCCCGCGATCGCATCGGCCAGGAACTGGACGCCACCGTCACCAGCACCCTGCAGACCTCCGCCGGCCGCATGATCTTCGCCCGCTACGAAGGCCCGGCCACACCCGCCAAATCCACACAAGCCGCTCAGACCACGTCAGCTTCGCCCGCCGAATCCACGTCCCCCCCGACCGGCCCGCACGCCGCCAACCCCGCCCGCAATCCGCGACGGTCAAGTTGAACCGCAAGACGATCACCTCGTCCTATAGCCACCGGTGCATTCACCGCGGCCGCCCCCCAGAGCCTCGCATGTCCTGCAACAGGCGCGATCGTTGCCCCAGCACCGAATACAACGCATTCACCACCGCACAAAAAGATCATATTTAACCTAAATAAGATCAATTTTAACTTAAATAAGAATATATTTAACTTAAATGAGTTCAGAAAATCAGAAGCCTCACGCGGTATCCGACATGGTTGCCAGCAGGTGGGACGGCGCGCACAGAATGGTCAGCGTTTCTCATTTTTTTGAAGGCCGCGCGAAATAATTTCTATTTCAGACTGCGTCTGCACTTACGCTCTTTTTCGCCCCCTCAAAACTGCCTCCGGCGCGCACAAACGTGACGCTGCGTCCATCTATAGGAAGGCCGTCCGGTTTCGGATGAGGCTCAATTGCTTGAATACCCCCAGTCGCCTGAACGGAAAAAAACGTTCGGCACGGACGCGACCGGGCCCAAGTGAGTGAGTGCTGCTTCGACGCCATC
>JADLFV010000035.1 GCA_020849625.1 Phycisphaeraceae bacterium | reverse complement strand
GCCATCCACGATTACCTCGACCATCACAACGCCGAACCCAAACCGTTCACGTGGACGGCCGACGCTGACCTGATCCTGGAGCGGGTGGCAAAAGTTTGTGAATGAACTTCAGACTCAGGACACTAGCAGCCCGTTGAAGAATGCCTGTTTGTCCGGTGCGGCTACGCGGCCAGACGCCGACCGACGCGGGGTATCGGTTGGCGGTCTCGAAGCAGCCACGCAGTCAGGAACGCAATCTGCTGCGCGATCCGCCTGATCTGACGGACCAGACACGCGCCTAACGCTGCCCGCAGCGCCTGGCTCACGTCCTGCAGTGTCCGCGGCTTGCCGATGCCGAAGCAGGCGCGCATCAAGAGGGCGAGGTTGAAGCCCGCGGCGAGAGTGAATAAGGGGTCAGGCCCCGCTTCGGGCTCTGATGGCCGTATTGTAACACCTCGATAGGTGAAACCGCATCACCATTTGAGTAAGAAAAAGAGGCACCGGTTTCAGAGGCGAAAAGTTTCTGAAGGAGAATAAGGAAGGAGAAAAAGGTTCCTGGAACCTTTATTCATAGATTTGTTATTTTCAATAATTTATAAAAGATGGCTTCTGGCCCCTTTTCTGTTCCCTGGCACCTCGTTTGTCCGGTCACATGGCCGGGCTTGACCAGGCTGCGCCATCACGGGGCGCATTCACGGGCGGAGCTGTCTTGAATTGATGAGTGGGGAATCAAGGCCGGATCAGTCGTCGGCGACGACAGTGCCGAGGCGTGCGGGGTTGCTGTAGCTGTTGCCGGAACTGGGGCCGGGCTCAGCGATGTCCTGGTCGTTGATCAGCAGGCCGAACTTGAGACTGGTGACCTCATCCCATCTCATAAAGACGCTGCTGCCGTCGAGTCGAGCGTAGTTCTGGCCGTTGTCGTGCGGCCAGGTGGTCGTGATGTTGCCGGAGCCGAAGCGCATCCATCCGCTCCAACCCGGTTCGTCCAGGGACGGAGGAGGACTGGAAAAGGCCCAGTGCGGACGCACGACCGAAATGCGGCTGAGCGATACGTCATCTTTGTAGGTGACGATATCGGTGCGCTTGTAAATGCCGAGGTCGCCGAAGGTGGTGATAACGCCGTTGGCGACGTAGCTGAAGCGGTTTTTCGCATCGGGAGGATAGTTGCCATCAACCCTCATCCAGCGTTCGGCCGAGGGGCACGCGGTTTTGCCCGTGTTGCCGTCGATGTACTTGTGTACCAGCCCACCCCATGAGGGGATGCGAAGGCTGGTGCTGAGCGGGCGATCCACCACCCAGGTGCTGAAGAAGGGCGCTCCGCTGTTGTTGCCATGTTGGAAAGGGAAAGTGTCGTGGTGATCCACCGAGTAAGCGATGGACCCCGCGTTGAGGCCGCGCAGGAATGCAGCGCAGTTGATCTGCCTGCCTGCTTCACGGGCTTGGTTCAGTGCCGGCAGGAGCAGCGAAATCAGCAGGGCGATGATGGAGATGACCACCAGCAACTCAATCAATGTGAAAGCGGTTCGGGATCTATTCATGTCACAAGCCTTCTCGGAGATGAGGTGAAAATGCAGAAACCTGAGGAAACACGACGAACCACGAGTCGTATATGTCAATATATTGTAATGCTTCCACGGTAGCAGTCAAGAAGAAAAGGTACGTGGCACCTGTCACCCCTCATTACAACCCGCTGGATTCGCGGGAGGCGTCTTCCTGCGGGGTTTGCGGCAGGTGCAGGCCGCACTCCTGCTTCAGTCCGCCGAAGCGGCCCTCGCGCTCGTGCTGGCCGGCCTGCAGTGGCAGCGTGTTGTACCAGTCGCCGATGGAGGCATAACCCGCCTCGCGCAGCGGGTGATAGGGCAACTCATGCTGGATCAGATAGTCGTGAACGTCCTTGCTTGACCAGGTCAGGATCGGATGCACCTTGTGTCGGCCGGCCTGTAGCACGACCGGCGGCAGGTGTTTGCGATGTTCGGTCTGACCGCGACGCAGACCAGCCAGCGTCGCGGTGGCGCCTAGTTCATCGAGAGCGCGATTCATCGGCTCAACCTTATGAATGCGATCGAGCGTGTTCAGGTCGTCAACACTCTGGCTCTCCCACAGCTTGCCGTGGCGGGCGATGGTCCAGGCGGAGGAGTGCGGGGCCTGGTAGATCTTCAGGTTCAGCTTCAACTGCTGCGTGAGCTGGTCAGCGAAGCGATAGGTGTCCAGGAAGTGGAAGCCGGTGTCGATGAAGATCACCGGAACCTCCGGAATGATGCGGGTAACCAGGTGCAGCATGACCGCCGACTGCACGCCGAAGCTGGTGCTCATGACCAGCCCGGAGCCGAAGGTGTCCGCCGCCCAGCGCACGATGTCGGCCGCGGACTTGCCTTCCAGTTGAGCGTTGACAGCGGACAGGTCGAGTTCGGTGGCGGCACTTGGGCTCATGATCTGATCGGTGGGGGTTGAAGTTGCGTTGGCGAAAGCCAATCATTCTAGCGAGAATGCGATCATGGCAACCGTCTGCATTGGCATCGGGTCCAACCTCGGCGACCGCGCAGAGATTGTGCGGCAGGCGATCGAATCGCTGCGGGGGCTGGCTCGTGTTGATGCAAGTGCTGATGAGGCAGATGGTTGCAGGTTTGTCGAGGGCGGTGTGTACGAGACAGACCCGGTCGGGGGACCGGCCGGGCAGGACAAATATCTCAACACTGCCGTGCGTTTCGAGACCACCCTGTCGCCGCGGCAGTTGATCGAGCAACTGCTGGCCATCGAGCAGGCCGCCGGCCGCCCGCAGCGGAGCAAACGTCAGGTCAACGGGCCGCGCACGCTGGATCTGGACCTGCTGCTGTACGATCAGCAGGTGATCGACGAACAGGGATTGACCGTGCCCCACCCGCGGATGCACGAGCGCGAGTTCGTGCTGCGTCCTCTATGCGATGTGGCCGGCGAGATGACGCACCCGCTGCTGGGCAAGACGGTACATGAACTGTTTGATGATTTGAAGAAGTGAATGTGCCACGAAGGCACGAAGGGCACGAAGAAGGAATACGGGTATCGGGTATCGGGTATCGGGGTTCGGGTATCGGGTTTGAGCCAGGATTCGACACCCGACACGCGATGCTTGAAATCCCATACCCGATACCCGAATCCCGATACCCGATCCAACTGCGTCCTTCGTGGCGAATTGAGTCGTACTGCATATGGCTGAGACGTTGAAGATCAACGAGATTTTCTTTTCCATCCAGGGTGAAAGCACCCGGGCGGGTGAGCCGTGCGTATTCGTGCGCTTGACCGGCTGCCATCTGCGTTGCGGGTATTGCGATACGGAATATGCGTTTTATGAAGGTCGCATGTGGAGCGTACATGAGGTGCTGGCGGAAGTTGAGAAGATCGGCCGGGGCTGTCGGTTGGTCGAAGTGACCGGCGGCGAACCGCTGCTGCAACCGGCTGTGCATCCGCTGATGACGCGCTTGTGCGATGTCGGCCACACCGTGCTGCTGGAGACCAGCGGGGCGTGCGACATTGCGCCCTGCGATCGGCGCGTGGTGCGCATCATGGACCTGAAAACCCCCGGCAGCGGGCAAGTCGAGCGCAACCTGTGGTCGAACATCGAGCAGTTGACACGGCGCGACGAGGTGAAGTTCGTGCTGTGTGATCGCGGCGACTACGACTGGATGAAAAGTGTGCTCACCGAGCACAACCTGCCCCAGCGTGTCGCGGCGGTGCTGGTCAGCGCGGTGCATGACGTGCCTCAGGGCAGGGAACTGCCGGGCAGTGCCGGCCTGTCGCTACGCGATCTGTCGCAATGGGTGCTTGCCGATGGCCTGCCCGTGCGGGTGCAGGTGCAATTGCACAAACTGATCTGGGACCCGCAGGCGCGGGGGGTTTGAAGTTGAACCGCAGAGGCGCGGAGGACGCGGAGAAGAGAAGAAACCGCAGATAAACGCAGATCACACGCAGATGAAATAAAACAAAACTCTGAATACATCCGCGTTAATCAGCGTTCCATCTGCGTTTATCAGTGTTATTTGTCTTCCTCCGCGTCCTCTGCGTCTTGGCGGTTCAGTCCGTTTACCGATTCACCCCCAAGCCCTAAACTATCCCCATGCGTAGCCGAATTTCCAAGACCATCCGTTTCGATTCCGCTCACTATCTGCCCACGTTTCCCGAGGGTCACAAGTGTCGGCGGCTGCACGGGCACACGTTCGAGGCGGACCTGGTGCTCGAGGGCGAAGTTGATCCAGCCAGGGGTTACGTCGTTGACTTCGGCCAGATCAAGCAGTTATCGCAGCCGATCGTGGAGCAACTCGATCACCGGCTGCTCAACGAGATCGAAGGCCTGGAAGTCCCGACCGCCGAGAACCTGGCCAGGTGGATTTACGATCATCTCAAGCCGCAGTTGCCGCAACTGGCGCTGGTGCGCGTGCGCGAGTCGGCGGAAAACGTGGCGGAGTATGCCGGGGAAAAATAATTGGGTGGAATAAACGCGTCTGGTCACCGGTCATTGTTGAAAAGGAGTCCAACTATGAATCATCGTGTGCTTCGCGGGTATGTCGGGTTGACGATGGTGGCGGCCGTGGCGGGCTTGACCCTGATGGCTCGCGGGCAGATGTCGAATCAGTCGCCGGGGCAGATCTGGGCGGTGGATGCGGTCCACTCCAGCGTGGTGTTCAAGCTCAGCCACATGGGATTGTGCGATTTCTACGGCAACTTCGAGCAGCTTGCCGGATCGTTCACCACCGGGCCCGAGGCCGGCTTCGACCTGACCATCCCCATCAAAAGCATCCACACCCGCAACCAACAGCGCGACGCCCACCTGATGTCGCCCGACTTTTTCGATGCTGCGCAGTTTCCCGACATGCGCTTCAAGAGCACGCGGGTCACCATCGACGGCGACACCTATCACGTCACCGGCGACCTGACATTGCACGGCGTCACGAAATCCATCGATGTGACCATGATTCACGGCGGACAACTGGTCGATCCGATGAAGATGACCCGCACCGGGTTCAACGTCACGTTCACCATCCGCCGCAGCGACTTCGGCATCAACTACGGGCTGGACATGATCGGCGACGAGGTGACGTTGATGATCGGCTTGCAAGGGACGCTCGTTTCGACAAGTTCAACCGCCGACTGAAGCCCGCCCCATTCAACCTCCCGGGGGCAAATGCCTGGCGATGAAGTCCACCGCGGTGCGGATGTTCTTGACGCCCAGGGCGGACTGCTCGTCCATTTCGATGTCGAACTCTTCCTCGAACGCGGCCACCAGCTCGACGCTCTGGATCGACTCGGCCCCCAGGTCCTCGACGAAACGGGCCTCGTTGGTGACGCGGGCGGGATCGACTTTCAACGTGCGGGCTACGACATTTTTCACGCGGGCGGCGATGTCTGACATGAGCGGTTGACCTCCAGGGATTTCGTGTTGCGCCGCGTGGCCGCGGCGGCGAAACGGTTCGTACTTCCGGGGCGGCGGCCACGCCGGGTGCCGGTGATGCGTCAGGACTGGGATAGCTTCTTCTTGAGCGCTTCGATGCGCTGACCCAATTGCTCGATGCTCTGCTTCATCTGCTGGACGAACTTGTTGTGATCGTAGTCGCCGCGCACGGCTGCGAAGTCGGCAACGCGGTCGGCCGCTTCACCATCGTGACCGAAGCCGGTCTGCGTCTGCTCATCAAATTCCTTGCCGGCATCGATGAGAATCAGATTGAGGAATTTGCTCTTGGCAGCCAGCAGTTGATCCGCCAGGGCGACCGGATCGGCGGATTCCAACGCAGCGCCGAACACGCGCTGGTACGCCCAGCGAATCCAGGCCCATTCGTCCTCGGCATAGTGACGATGGATGTCATCGAGCGCCGCTTCCAAAGCCGCCAGATCCGCGATCTTGCCCGACTCCACGGCAGCGCAGAGGTCCAGCATGCGCTGTCGCGGCATCATCTGCCCGCAGATGTCCAGCCAGTCTTCACTGAATAAACCATCCGGTGCGGCGGCAAGGGATTGGCCCGCTTCCAGGCGGGTGACGATCTTCTCCAGCAGATAGCACTGAATCCCGGGGTCGTAGAACTTGCTGCCGGTGCGCAGCAGCACGCGCTTGACGGTCGCGCCGTTGATCGTCACTTCATCAATCGAGCGGTCAGTGCTTTTCTGTAACTGTTTGAGATGCTCGGATGCTTTGATCATGCGGCCGACGGTCAGTGGGCTGAACACGTCGAAATCGATGCGATCGCGTTTGACATTGCCCTTGCGGCGATCGCGGGCCGGCCACTTGGCACCGTCGCGCACGGTGCCGACGGTGGACAGGTTGAGCCCGGGCACGAACGAGCAGCGGCCGGCGTGGTCCGCTTCGATGTGACTGAAGGGGAACTGCGACAGGTCGAAGTTGCGGGTGTGTTTGCCCATGACCACGGAGAAGGGCCCAACGCGGCAGGGCCACATCATGTAGCTGAACGAGCCGGTCTTGCACCCGCGTTCGAGTTTGCCCTCGTGAACGGGGCCGAGCTTGTACATGTGATTGGACTGGTTGGTGCCGCTGCCGGCATTGTAGAAGCTGAACAGGGCGGCGATCAGCAGCGTAGACTTGTGATGCGTGACGGTGTAGGGCCCGGCGAACACGCTGCAGGCTTCGCCGTGGAACGCTTCGCAGTTGGCAAAAAACAGCGTGTTTTCCGCGGAAAACTGCTTGCCCACGCGGCAGCCCTGGCCCACGTAGGTCTTGCTGAGGATCGCGCCTTCAGTCACCTGCGTGCCTTCCGCCACGATGCAGTTGTGACCCTGCACGCCGTCACCGATCAACGTGGGTGCATCGGGGGCGCTGAGTATGGTGGTGTTGACCAATGACGTGGCGCCCCAGATGGACGCCGCGTCGCCGACGTTGCAGTCGATGAGTTTGCCGACGTTGGCGAGTTTCGCCCCATGACCGATGCGGCCGATGTCAGCGATGGCGCACTGGGCAGCCGCGCGGGCGAATGCGATCAGCTTGTCGATGAAGGCGGGGCGGAAGCGATGCAGGCAGAGTAGGTAAGCGAACTGGCTCGACAGTTCGTTGAACAGAATCACCTCGCGGCCGCCGCCCTCGTTGAGCACTTCAATCTCGACGCCGTTGCCGAAGCTTGCCCCGGGATTGGTCTGCATGAGGCCGACGTCTTCGATGCACGCGCCGTGCGAGACGTGGTAGTGGGCGATGTGCGTGCCGATGCGAGCGATGCGGACGTTGTTACCGACAGTGCAGTTGATGAGGCAGGCGTCCGCAATGGCGCAGGGGCGCGACAGGCCGGAGGCGCTGGTGACGTCGCCGGCCAGAGCGCCGAGGGTGACGTCGCCCTCGAAGCGCACGTTGTGAACGCGGGCGGGATCGAAGTCGAAACTGACACGCACCCTCGACCAATCCGCGGCGCGGCAGCCCTGTTGTTGCAGTTGCTCGATCTGTTTCGGCGTGAGCGGTTGATGCACGGTGCGGCTCCTTAGAGACCGGATGAGTTGAACCGCAGAGACGCGGAGGACACGGAGAAGAAAAGAAACCACAGATTACACAGATTACGCAGATTCATTCATAAAAAATCTGCATCATCTGCGAAATCTGCGTTTCTTCCCATGTTACTTTCATCATTTTGTCTTCCTCTGCGTTCTCCGCGTCTCTGCGGTTCACTGCATTTCAAGCAGTTTGGCTCAGTTCGTAGGTGTCGTTGGCGATGGCGGCTTCTTCGTTGGTGGGGATGACCAGCACGGCGGTGGGGCTGGCATCGGTGGTGATGCGGCCTTCGCGGCCGACGGTTTCACTGTTGCGCTGCTCGTCGATGGTGATGCCCAGCAGGTTGAGTTCGCTGCACATCTTGGCTCGCAGGTCGGCGGCGTTTTCACCGATCCCGCCGGTGAAGATCACCGCATCCAAACGTCCCAACACGGCAGCGTAAGCACCGATGTACTTTTTGATGCGATAGCAGAAGACGTCGATGGCCAGTTGCGCCCGTTTGTGACCGGCCCGGGCCTGCTCGCCCAGCGTTCGCATGTCGTTGGACAGGCCCGACAATCCAAGCACGCCGCTCTTCTTGTTGCACATGTCATTGAGCGTGGCGGCGTCGTAGCCTTTGTCCGCCAGGTAGAAAAGGATGGCGGGATCGAAGTCGCCGGTGCGGGTGCCCATAACCAGGCCCTCCAGCGGAGTCAGGCCCATGGAGGTATCGACGCTGCGCCCGTTGCGCACGGCCGCGGCGGAGCTGCCGTTGCCCAGGTGACAGGTGATGCAGTTGATGTCGTACTTGTGCCGGCCGAGCATTTCCGCGGCCCGGCGGGCGACGTAGCGATGCGACGTGCCGTGGAAGCCGTAACGGCGGATGCCGAACTTTTCGTAGAGCTCGTAAGGCAATGCGTAGAGGTAAGCCACGGGCGGAATGGTGGTGTGGAAGGCGGTGTCGAAGCAGGCGATCTGGGGCACGTCGGGCATTTCGTGCATGGCAGCGCGGATGCCGACGAGGTTGGGCGGATTGTGCAGCGGCGCCAGGTCCGCGACGCGCTCGATGGAAGCGATGACCTTTTCATCGATGAGCACCGAGCCGGTGAACGCCTCGCCGCCGTGGACCACGCGATGGCCGACCGCCTTGATCTGACTGATATCGCTCAACACCGCTTCGCCGTCGCCGGCCAGCAGGGTTTCCAGAATCAGGGCCATCGCTTCCTCGTGATCGCGCACTTCACAGGTGCGGCGATGCGTTTGACCGCCCTGGGTGAAGGACATGGCCGACTCGCGTTCGCCGATGCGCTCGACCAGCCCTTTGGACAGCACCTGGCGATTGGGCATCTCGAACAACTGGTACTTGATCGAGGAACTACCGCAATTGACGACCAGGACCTTCATGATGGTTCACCGTTGGACTTGAGCGAGGCAGACCGCGGTGGTGGCGACGATGTCGGCCGCACTGGCGCCGCGCGACAGATCGCTGATGGGTTTGGCGAACCCCTGGAGGAACGGGCCGATGGCGCGGGCGTTGGCCATGTATTGCGTGAGTTTGTAGGCGATGTTGCCCGAGTTGAGGTCGGGGAAGATCAGCACGTTGGCGTGCCCGACCACGGGGCCGGCATCCTTGACCTTGCGGGCCCCCACGGAGGGAATGATCGCGGCATCGGCCTGAAGCTCGCCGTCGATTTTCAAATCACCTGCACGCTGCTTGATGATGACCAGGGCTTCGTTGACCTGATCGACGTGGATGTGCGAGGCGCTGCCCTTGGTGGAAAACGACAGCAGGGCGACGCGCGGCTCTTCGTTGAGCAGACGAGCGGCACTGGCGTGCGAAGCCAGGGCGATGTCCGCCAGTTGCTCCGGGGTGGGCGAAATGTTGACCGCGCAGTCGGCATAGATGAAGGGCTTGTCGGTCTGGCCCTGGAAACTGGGAATGACCATCAGGAAAAAACTTGAGGCTGTCTCGATGCCTGGCGCGTAACCGACTGTCAGGGCTCCGGCCTGGATGACGGTGGCGGTGGCGGTGGCGACGCCGGCGACCAGGGTGTCGGCATCCCCGCAGCGCACCATCATGCCGCCATAAAACAACGGGCGCAGCACCATGCGGCGGGCGACTCGCTCGTCCAGATCGCGCTTGCCCACATAGGTGCGTGTGTAGGCGTCGAGCTTGTCGCTGTCGCGCGGATCGAGCGTGTCGATGCCGTCGAGACTGATACCCGCCTGCGTCGCGGCCGCTTCGATCAACTCGGGTTTGCCCAGGACGATGGGTTGGGCGATGCCTTCATCACGCAGCCGGCGGGCGGCAGTGATGACCCGTTCGTCCTGACCCTCGGGCAGGGCAACGGTGAGGGTTCGCTTTTTGGCTGATTCGATGAATTGTTGGATGATATCCATGATGGGTGCCCCGATTATCTTTTACCGCTTGCGGCTTCGCGAACCTTTCGGACCACGGACGATTACGCGAAGCCGCAAGCGGCTGATTGATGCTGTTATGCCTTCGGCGCGCCGGGTTTCATCTTCAGCACCCAGTCGTAATACTCGCGCATCTGCAGTTGACCGGCCGCATCCTCGTCGAGATAAACGCGCGTGTCGGGGTGCAACTGCAAAGCACTGGCGGTGATCATGCTGGTGACAGGGCCTTCGATGGCGGCGGCGATGGCTTTGGCCTTGTTCTTGCCGTTGGCCAGCAGGACGATTTCGTCGGCTTCCAGAATGGTGCCCACCCCCATGGTGATGGCGTAAATCGGCACCTGTTCCTTGTTGTCGAAGAAGCGGGCGTTGTCCTCGATGGTGGGCTTGGCCAGCGTCTTGAGACGGGTGCGCGAGCTGAGCGAGCTGGTGGGCTCGTTGAAAGCGATGTGGCCGTCGGACCCGATGCCGAGGATCTGCACGTCGATGCCGCCGCAATCCTGGATGCGTTGTTCGTACCACTGGCAGAAGGAAGGGAAGTTGCTGGTGGTGCCGGATGGGATGTAGATGTTCTGTCGTGGGATGTTGACGTGCTTGAAGAAGTTTTCGTGCATGAAGTAGTGGTAGCTCTGCTCATGCGTGACCGGCAGGCCGACGTATTCATCGAGGTTGAAGGTGGTCACCTGCGAAAAGTCGAGGCTCTCCTCGCGGTGCAGTCGGACCAGTTCGCGGTAGAGGCCCAGGGGCGTGGAGCCGGTGGCCATGCCCAGCACGGCATTGGGCTTGCGATTGAGCACGTCGGCGATCTGGCGGGCGGCCGCGGCGCTCATTTGTTGGTAGTCCGGCTTGATGATGACTTCCATGAATGACTCCTTGATATGACGGAATGAATGGACACGTTGAATGAACTTGTCAATCAGACAATGAGCGAACTATCGCGGCGCAGCCTGCTGCTGCCGGGCCGCATCCCGCGCCTTGTCGGTTGAAGCGCGGGGCGATTCCTCCCAGCGGACGAAGGCTTCGATGGCCTCGTACTCCGCCAGCCCAAGTTGGTCGTAGAGTTTGGCGGTGGCGCGATTGCGATCCTCAGCCCGCTGCCAGAACTCGCGCTGATCGGGGCCGGGGAACAGGGCCTTGTCCTTCTGCGATTCGTGCTTGAAGATCGCCTGCCGCTTGCGCTCCAACTCGCAGGGTGACAGGGGCACCGCCATGTCGATGCGCTGCGGCTCCCATTCCTGCCAGGCGCCGCGATAGAGCCAGAGGTCGCATTCCGCCGCCCAGTCTCGATTGCGCAGTCGTCGCATCGCTTCGAAGATCGCCGTCAAACACACGCGGTGCGTGCCGTGCGGATCGCTCAGATCCCCGGCCGCATACACCTGGTGTGGCTTGATCTTCTCCAGCAGGTCCATCACGATTCTGATGTCGTCTTCGCCCAGCGGCTTCTTGCGCACGGTGCCGGTCTCGTAAAAGGGCATGTCAAGGAAGTGCAGGCGCTCGACGGGAATGCCGCAGTAGCGACCGGCATCACGCGCTTCACCGCGGCGGATGATGGCCTTGATCTGCTGCACCAGCGGCGAATCGACCTGGCCCGGTTCTTTGTGCCGCAGGAACTGCTCGATCTGCTGCTCGATGTGGTCGGTCTGTTTCTGGTCGATGTTGAACAGGCTGTTGAACTCGCTGGCGAAGTCGGCAAAGCGGATGGCATCTTCATCGAACACCGCAATGCTGCCGGAAACCTGGTAGGCGACGTGCACCTGGTGTCCCTGCTCAGCCAGGCGGATGAGCGTGCCGCCCATGGAGATCACATCGTCGTCGGGGTGCGGTGAAAAGACCAGGATTCGCTTGGGAAACACGCGATCGGTGTCGCGCACGATGTCGCCGGGCCGGCGCTCGTCAGCGGGTTTGCCTCCGGGCCAGCCGGTGATGGTGCGCTGCAGGGTGCGGAAGACGCCGAGGTTGATTTCGTAGGCCGGGCCGAACTCCGCCAGCAGTTCCTGCAGGCCGTGCTCGTTGTAGTGGGCGTCGGTGAGCTTGAGGATGGGCTTTTGCACCTGCTGCGCCAGCCACAGCACCGCCTGCCGGATCAACTGCGGTGACCAGGTGACCTTGCTGACCAGCCAGGGACACTTGAGGCGCGTCAACTGTGCCCCGGCCGCGGCATCGAGCACGAAGCTGGCGTTGGGATGTTCCTGCAGGAAGCTGGCCGCGACGGTGGGCGTGATGGCGCCTTCGACCGCCTGGGCCACGATGGGGGCTTTGCCTTCGCCCCAGGCCATGATGATGATGCGGCGGGAGCTGAGAATGGTGCCGACGCCCATGGTGATGGCGCGGCTGGGCACGTGTTCGATGCCGAAGAAATCGCTGGCAGCATCGAGCCGGGTCAATTGATCGAGCCAGATCAGTCGAGTGCGGCTGTCGCGGCTGGAGCCGGGTTCGTTGAATCCGATGTGCCCGGTGCGGCCGATGCCGAGGATCTGCAAATCGAGTCCGCCGACATCCGCGATGGCTTTCTCGTAGGCGGCACAGTAGTGCGGCGCTTCGTCGATGCTGATGGTGCCGTCGGGCACGTGGGCGTTGGCGGGATCGATGTCGATGTGATCGAACAGATGCTCGCGCATGAAGCGGCGATAGCTCTGCAGCGCGTCAGGCGCCATGGGCAGGTATTCGTCGAGGTTGAAGCTGACGACGTTGCGGAAGCTGAGGTTTTCCTCGCGGTGCAGGCGGACCAGCTCGGCATAAACGCTGGTGGGTGTCGAACCGGTTGCTAGGCCGAGCACGGCATTGCGGCCTTCGGATTGGCGCTGACGGATCAGTTCGGCGATCTCAGCGGCGACGGCGCGGCCGGCGTCGGCGGCGTCGCTGTAGAGACGGACGGGGATTTTTTCGCGGGTCACTTCCATCATGGTGGTACTTCCAGCCAGCTACAGCAATTAAACGGAGGGTGGAGATATATTTAACATAAGTGTTATTTATTTTCAAGGGTATGGGTGGTGAATTGTGAAAATATTTGGTTAATCGGGGTATAAACTGGCACAATTGCAAACATTGTGTAAACTAATTGCGATGCTGGATGCCCGTCAGAGCCATATTCTGAGCCTGCTGCGGCGGCAGGGGCCGCTCAGTCGCCAGCAGTTGCACCAGGCCATGAAGCTGCGTCCCAACACGGTGGGGCAGTTGGTGGACGGGCTGATCAGGGCGGGGCTGCTGTGCGAGGGGCCGCCGCAGCCGGACGGTCCGGGGCGGCCACGGGTGCCGTTGGAGATCGATCCGCAGCGGCGGCAGGTGGTGGGGCTGGCCTTGCAACCGGGGCGGGTGGGTTTGGCCACGTTCAACCTGCATGGTCTGCGCGTGGGCGCGACACGAAGCAGCGCCGCCAAGCCGGCCACCATCATCGACACGGCAGCGAGTCTGCTCCGCAGCGTCCATCTTGAGCCGGTGGTCGCCATTGGCGTCAGTTCGACGGGCCTGGTCGATGAGCGCACGCACCAGTTGCTGCTCAGTTCGACCACCGCGCGGGTGGAGCCGGTGAGTCTGCAACCGTTGTTCGACATCGCAGGCTCGTGCCCGCTGATCCTGGAAAACGACTTGCAGGCTTTGGCAGTGCAGTGGCTGCTGACGCACGAGGCGGAAGCCAATGACGACATTCTGCTGATCTCGATTCGCGACGGCGCGGTGGGCGCCGCGGTGCTGGTCAACGGTCGGCCGATCCGCGGCTGCGTGACCGGCGGCAACGAACTGGGGCACACCCGCCTGCCGGTGCAGACGCCGACGTGTTACTGCGGCCACACCGGCTGCCTGGAGCGCATCTGCTCCAGCGAGTTTCTGCACATGCAGCACAACGGCGACTCCAATATCACACTGGCTGATGCCATCGAGCGCTATCGCGGTGACGACGGTGATCTGCAACAGGTCATCCACCTGCTGGGCATCGGCATCGGCAACGCCATCACCCTGCTGCGGCCGCGGCGGGTGGTGCTGGCCAGTGAGTTCAACCGATGCACGGCCTACACCAACGCACTGCTGGAAGCGATTCGCCGGCACATGCTATCCACGCTGGTCGAACGGGTGCGCATCGACCTGTGGGACCGCCAGAGCGTCGAGTTCGCCGACGCCGCGGCCTGGTTAGCTTTGGCCTCGATCTACAACCGCCTGGGCGCCGATCGCGTGTAATCCGCTTATACGGATTGTGCGGACCTTGCAGCGACCAAAGCCCGGCCACTCCTGTGGCCTGGTTCCCCCGATCTGGAGACCGGGGGCTTTGCAGCTCGACACGCCGCAATCGGGGGATCGAGGGCTTTGGGAGGTTGCGGAGCCATAAATCGTGTATAACAGTTCTAGAGGAGCGGTATTTTCGTCTATATCCCCTGGGTACTTTTACAGGAGTCCTCGTCATGTCCACATTGACCAACACCGGATGTCTGCGATGGGCCACCGTGTATGGCGCGATCATGGGATTACTGCTGGCCGTCAACGCACAGGGCCAACTGTTCCCGCCCGGTCAACCGATTCCCGTGGCTGACGAGTACGGGCAGATCGGCGGCGGCGGCGACTACACCATGTCACTGATGGGCGTGGCCGATGTCTTCGGCAACGGGCCGTATGACCTGTTTGATAACAACGGCTTCATCTATCCCTTCATCGACTTCGCTGACAACGGCGCACCGCGTTATGGCGAACCGGTCCCTTTCACCAGGGATCGCGGCGTCAACGGCACGGTCTTCACCGCGCCCGACGGCTCGATCATGATCATCAGCGCAGCGGGTAAGAAGGTTCGCCTGTTCAAGTTCGACAAGGCTGCCAAACAATTCACCATGGTGGCCGAGTCACCCGAGATCACGCTGCCGGCCGACATCAGCGGCCCGCTCGGTCACATCGACGATCAGGGCAAAGTCCATGTTTTCTACAAGAACCCCGACGGCAAGCCTTATCATAGAGGCGATGTGCACCACCACTCTCACGACTACGTGCCCTACAACGGAGCTGGGTTCTGGACCGGCGGCATCCATCGCGATTTCCTCTGCTACCTCCGTTTCGCCGACACTTCGCTCAAGAATGCCGAGCAGGTCAAACGCTACTCCAACCAGCAGGGCGAGTTTCTTTTCAGCCTGGGAAGCCTCAGCATCGTCAACCTCGGCCCCGGCCACGAAACCGACCTGCTCAGCAGCGAGAAACTCTGCGTCATGCGCCTGTTCGGCTGGGATGGTCAAGGCGCCGACCTGGCGCAGCAGAAGTTCGTCAACGATCAGAACAACGTCGCCCTGCGCCATCCGGTCATCGGCCCCAAAGCTTTCGCCATCACCGATCCGGATACCGGGCTTTCCAACCTCATCGTCGCTGACACCGGCCGCCTCTGGTTCTACCAATACACCGGCTCCTTCAACGAAGCCGGCTGCCCCGTCTTCGACGGCACCGCTCATCCGGTGATGCGACGCAATGCCCCTTTGGCTTTGGGTGATCTGCCCCCCATCAGCGCCGGCGATGTCGATGGCGACGGCCTGATCGACCTGATTGCCGGCAACGACGCCGGCCAACTGCTGTTTGTCAAAAACGTCGGCTCCGCCACGCAGCCGGCTTTCACCAATCCCACGTATCCCCTCTGTGGCGGAAAAATCCTGGCCATCCAGCCCGGTTATCGCGGTTCGTTACAGGGCCCCGGCGAGGCGATGTGGGGCTACACCTGTCCCATGCTCTATGACTGGAACGGTGACGGCCGCCTCGACGTGCTGCTCAACAGCGCTCTCAGCGAGATCAAGGTGCTGCTGCAGGAACAGGCCGGCCCCGACGGCCCCGTGTTCACCGAGCCGCGGCAGATGTATTGCGACGGCCTGGCCCTGAATCTCTGCTGGCGCAGCCAGGTCGCGGTCACCACCTGGGGCAAAGAGGGCGGACCCATCTGCATGATCGGCCTCGATGAGCAGAACATGCTCCGCTGCTACTGGCGCATCGATGATCAGAACGTCGAGCGCGGCGACCTGCTGCGCCTGACCACCGGCGGGCCGATTTGCGCCAATGACGAAGGCGCGGGCCAGACCGGCCGGGCCAAGCTGGTCGCCACTGACTGGGACGACGACGGCGACATCGACCTGATGATCGGCACCTCGCGCGGCCTGTCCTTCCCCGCTTCGGCCACCAAGGCTTTGCCCGATGCCTACGGCGCCGAGAGGGCCGCCTCCGTGCTGGTGATGCGCAACATGGGCAGCAACGAGAAGCCGGTGTTCGAGTACGCCCGCTTGGTGCAGTTCAACGGCGAGCGCATCAGGCTGGCCACCCACTCCTGTTCGCCGCAACTGGTGGACCTTGGCCGCGGTAAGCGCGACCTGCTGGTCAGCGAAGAGCACGGCGGCGTGATGTACTACCCGATCGAGTCGGTGTCGCTGGCGCCGCTGATGGGAGACTGAGCGGCCCGGCCAAGCTGTATTTTCTCACTTGGCGCGCCCCAACCGTCGCGGCTGTGGTGGGGCGGTGGCAGCGCTCCCGATCGCGAAATTGAGGGTTATTGATCGTTGCGACCACAGTTTTTGTGCCCAAACAGCACTTTTTTATGCACTTGGGCCTTTCCATAACCCGATGAAGGGCTAGAATATTGCCAGATATATCCCATGGGCATTTCCCGGCGGTCTGACATGTGATTGATTAATTCAAAACAACTCTTCATGTTTCGCAATAAACCCAAGTGATCAAGGAGGCTTTCATGCTTTTGGCACAAAGCAGAACGCGCGCTTTTACGTTGATTGAATTGCTGGTGGTGATCTCCATCATCGCGCTGTTGATCTCCCTCCTGCTGCCGGCCCTGGAGCGGGCCCGAGAAGCCAGCAGGCAGATCACCTGTGCCGGCTACGTGCGCCAGTTGAATGCCGGATCCATGGCTTACGCAGCCGATGAGAAGGACACCTTCCCCTACCAGTTCGGCGGCGCTGGCAGCGCTGACCCCTCCGGCCTGGGCGGTGGCTACGTCGTGTACTACCCGCTGAATCGTGACAAGGCGCAGAACCCATACCACGGTTCCCCGTTGCCTTCAAGCTGGGTGGGACTGATCCATAAGTACGTTTCCGGTCAGATCGGTGTTTACTTCTGTCCTTCCGCTGATCGCTATGCCTCACAGGACGGCCTGTATCCCCATCCCGAGACCCAAAACAGCTACAGCTACGTGGCCAACGGCGTGGTGACCCATTTCGGTCAACTCGGCATCTACAGAAACACGCATGTGAACACCTACAAGGACGATATTCGCATTTCAGGCGCGTCCATCCTGCGTCCTCACTGGGCGGGCGGCGGTCTGCCTTCCCTCGACGCACCCGGTTGGGACGGCTGGCGCTACTACAGCAATGCTGCCAGCGGTCTTATCGTCAATCGTCCCCACGGCAGCTACCTGACCAACAACGGCGGACAGAATCTCGCGTACCTCGACGGCAGCACCATCTTGGAAACCGTTGACGATATCACCAGCCTCGATTTCGGTCTGTTCATCAACGGCAAAGATGACTACGAGCCCACCGGTGGCAGTTATGGCAGCTCCAACCGCTGGGGCGAAATCGTCGCGGATGATTGAGCGGCCCCGAACCGTTTGAGTTCATCACTTGATGACGTTCGGTCAAGGCTGCGCTGCATGCAGTCCCGTGCCGCTGTGTCCTCGCGCCATTCAGAACGCGATCCGAGCGGGGAACGGCTCGGCCATGGCCCGCTGCCAGACGGTGTCGATGTATTGCAGAACAAATTTGTTCTGCAGCCAGTGCACCCAAAACGCCCCGCGCTCGGTCAGGGTCAGTTCACCGTCCTGCCGCTGAAGCAGTCCGACATGCCGCGCCCGCCGCAGCCAGCGAAAAGCACGACGGTCTTCGGCGAACAACTGCTCCAACTCCGCCTGCGGCACGCGCGTCTCATACAGCTTCCAGTACAGCCAGTAGTAGCGCTGCATGTCATCGGTCATGGCCATGCCCAGGGCGGTGGCGAAGCGATCAGCCTCGATCCGCCGGCAGTAGTGATCCACGGAGAAGGTGTTGAAAAGGTACTGGCCCGGCAGGCAACTGGCAGCCCCCGGCCCAAGGCCGAGGTATCTCTGGCGCGTCACCGAGGAATACCTGCCGCGGCCAGGTCGGGCGAATCCCCACACGCTGACCCGCTGCATGACCGCCTGCCGCATGGTCTCGTGCAGCAAGCGGTACTGGGCGCGGCGCTGTCGTAACGGGGGCATGCGCAGCCGGCGTTGACGGCGAAGCCTGCCCACGGCCGTGTAGGGAAAGGTGAACAGCGGATAAAACGTCAACTGATCCGCGCCGCTGGCCAGGGCTTTGTCGAGGTCACGCTGCAGATCGTCCAGCGTCTGGCCCGGCAGCACGAACATCATGTCCAGGTTGACAAAGTCGAAGCCGCCCTGGACCGTGCGGGCGATCGCGCCGTCAAGCACCTCGCTGCGATACGGCCGGCCGATGAGTTTCAGACTTGCCGGGTCGAAGCTCTGCACGCCCAGACTGATCATGTTCACCCCGACCCGGGAAAGCATGTCCAGTTGCGCCTCGCTGGCATCGGTGGGCAACAGTTCCACCGCCACCTGTTCCAGGCCGCCGAAGGTGGTCCGCAGCGCTGCGATCAGTTCGCCGAGTTGTTCGCCCAGCAGCGTGGGTGTGCCGCCGCCGACATAGAGCGAGCCTATTCGGATCGGCCCGGCCAGGTTCGCCCACCGTTTGGCCTCGCGCCGCACCGCAGCCACGAAGCGATCGGCCACATGAGGGTCGTAGGGCTCCTTGTAGTAGGGACAATGCGGGCAGAAGCTGCGGCAGAACGGCACGTGCAGGTAAAGGTCCAGTTGCTGCGGCCAGTGCGCAGGCGCAGGATGATCGCAGGCCAGCAGCTCATAGCGGCTGTGCGGGCCGCAGAAGTGCCGACGGACGATCCACCTGAACCAATCCCAGTCCATATCGCCCCCTGGTGCCATCATCTGTCCAGCGCAGCCAGCACGTCGGCGCGTTTGAAGGCGGTGACGCCGACGTTTTCGTCAGCCGCGCCGTAATAGACCCAAAGCTCATCATCGCGCTCGATCATGGCGGTGGGAAACACCACGTTGGGCGCAAAGCCCTGTGTCTCGAAGTTCGTCTGCGGCCGCATGATCGGGCCTTCGGTGCAGGCCGCCACGCGCGACGGATCATCGCCAGCCAGCAGCAGAGCGCCGCCGCAATAGATGCCGACGCCCGGCTGATCGTGCGCTTTGTGCGCTGCGTGATAGAGGGCGAGGAACCCCGCCTCGGTGGCGATGGGCGGCGTGCCGCCGCCGACACGATTGTTCTGCCAGCCGCTGCCAGAGCCGAGCAGTTGCCGGTGTTCGCCCCAGTGCAGCAGGTCGTCGCTGCGGGCGATCCACATCTCCGGCGGGACGAAGCGCATGGCGGGCACCGGCCGGTGCAGGGCGATGTAACGCCCGGCCACTTTTTCGGGGAAGATCACCACGTCTTTGTTGTCCGGCGCGAAGATGATGCCGTGCCCCCGGAAGTCGCGGAAGTCGGTCGTGCTCATCAGCGACGTGGCCACGCCATGTTTGCTGACGGTGACGACGGTGATGTGGAAGGTGTCGCCGAGGCGCGTGATGCGCGGGTCTTCCAGGCCGTAGGTCTCGTATTCGCTTGTCGGCTCGATCACGGGGCCGTTGTGGTTGTCGATCGTTTTGCCGTCGCGGCTGAAAAAGACGCGCAGGTAGCTGATGAAGCGCAGGCGGTGCTCGCCGCGGGCGCGATGGCGCAGCACGCGCGGATCGGAGCTGTCGTGTTCCTCCTCAGGCAGCCAGTCGATGACCAATCCCTGCTGCGGGTCCATGCGTGGCGAACAGTGGAAGCCTTTGCGTTTTTCGATGGGTGCTTCGCACACGCGCACCAGCAGGGCGACGCTGCCATCGCTGAGTTGGATCGCGCCAGGGTTGAACGTGCCGATGATCTTCATACCGGGATAGCGCGGCTTCAGATCGGCCGGACGGAGCATGCAGTTGGAAAACAGGCGATCGAGCATAAGCCTAAGGTAAAGTCTCGCAGAAGAAACGCAACCAGTTTTCGCCGAGAATGTTGCGTATTTCGTCGTCGTTGTGGCCGCGTTTGCGCAGCGCTTCAGCCAATTTCCCAAGGTCCGCGATCGTATCCAGGCCGGTCGGCGAATGCTCCAGTCCGAAGCCGCCGTCCATGTCGCTGCCGATGGCCGCCTGCTCCGCGTTGCCGGCCAACTGGCAGATGTGATCCAGATGCGCCGCCACGGTGTCCAGCGTCACCTGCTGGCGATTGCTGTTCGGTGGCCGCTTGTACGTCGCATCGAGAAAAGCATTGAACATCGGCACACCGATCACGCCGCCGCGCTCGAGGATCAGGCGCAGTTGCTCGTCGCTGTGGTTGCGCGGGATCGAACACAGCGCGCGGCAGGCAGTATGCGAGGAATAGATGCGCCCCCGGAAGGTGTCAACCGCCTGGAAAAAGCTGGTGTCGGACAAGTGCGTCAGATCCAGCGGCATCTTCAAGTCAGCCATCACCTTCAGCAGGGCGGGAGTTTTTTCAGTCAGGGGCCCATCGGTGTCGCGGGTGTTGGCAGCATCTTCGCTGGGTGTGCCGTGAGCGTAATGACTGCGCCCGAAGTGGGCGAGCATGAGCGTGCGCAGGCCCAACTCGTGCCAGTGGTGCAACTGATCGGGATTGATGATCGGGTCAGCACCTTCCAACGTGATGATAACCCCCGCCCCCGGAAGGTCGGATTTGCTGTTCCAGTGGTGGCGAAGTTGTTTGGCCGTGGTGATGATCGACAAATGCCCCTGTTGCTGCATCAGTTCGTACCAGGCAAGCTGCCCGCGAGCCACGGCATAGGCCATCTCCTGCGTCGGCCAGTCGCCGATGACCGACGTGGAGATCGGCGACGATGCTGCCCACGGCTTGGACCTTGCCAGCAACGTCGAGAGCACCGCCCGCACCTTGCCGCGCTTCATTTCGCCGAAGGTGATGGTGGGCGTGCCGACTTTTTCAATCGCTTCGGGCGTCTGCTTGCGCCGCAGTTGCTCGAGGTTCAGCGTCAGGTCGCGTCGGAAGGATACGGCATTGAGGGCCAGATCAAGATGTCCGTCGAAGATGTTCATGCCAGGCGCCGATGTATAAAAGCGACAGCCAGATTCCACCAGTGAGCGAACGGCGGCTCGTCCTGGCCGTGGCAGCCGCGCTCGGAAATGTGCAGCTCCACCTTCACGCCGGCAGCCCGGCAGGCGGCAGCGAACACCAGACTGTTCTGCATCGGCACCAGCTCATCGGTGGCGGCGTGAAACAGAAACACCGGCGGCGTGCGCGATGAAACGTGCCGATGCGTGCTGAGCAACTCCAGCGTGGCCCGGTCGCAATCCTTCCCGCACAGCCGATCGCGCGAGTCGGGGTGTGCAAATTCACCCGCCATATCGATCACCGGATACGCCAGCACCACGGCATCCGGCCGCGATGACACCTTGCCGCACAGATCATCCTCCGCGCATTCGAAACGATCCGCATGCACCGCCAATGTCGAAACCAGATGCCCGCCGGCGGAAAAACCCAACGCGATGATGCGGCTGACATCCAGGCCCCAGTCCACACCGCGCGTGCGCAGCAGGCGCATGGCCCGCTGAGCGTCGAAGATCGGCAACGGATGGCGATGCGGATCCACGCGGTAACGCAGCATGGCGACATTGAAGCCTTCGCGATTCAAACGATCAACGGTGATTTCCGTTTCGTTGACCGCATGCCCGCCGTAGCCCCCGCCGGGCGTGAGCATTACCACGCCACGGGCCGCATCGGGCACGGGAAATAACGTCAGACTCGGACCATTGGGATCATCCCACAACGGCTGCACCAACTGACTCATGGGGCGCATTCTAGCACGTCGCCGCACCAGGCATCGTCATCATGGCGGGTTGTCCCGGTTCATGGTGCTTCCTGATAAACCAGCACCGTCCACAGCACACCAAAACGGTCGCTGACCATCCCGAAGCTGGGAGAGAAGAAGGTTTTGTTCAGCGGGACGCGCACCTGTCCGCCCTCACTCAAGGCACTGAAACAACGCTCGCATTCGGCGACGTCCCGAGTGCTCAGCGTGATGGAAAAGCCCGTGAACCTGGGTGAACCGTTGCAGTTGCCATCGGAGGCCATCAGTTGCGTGTTGCCGACGCGGAAATTGCAGTGCATGATTTTGTTCTGCAACTGGGGCGGGATGTTGGGGGTCGGAGCAGGACTGTCCCTGTAACGCAGCAGCATTTGGGTTTCAGCGCCAAGGGCATTTTCATAAAACGACAACGCCTCTTCACAACGACCCTCAAAGTACAGGTAAGGTTGCACGATCATCGCTGAGGCCTTTCGGTTGCAGGTCGGGTTACGCAATACCCCCCATGGTAGGCCGGCTCTCTCAACCGAGTGTGGCCAGGTGCTCCGCCAGACGAGTGGTGGTCTGCCGCAGACCCTCGTCGGCCCCGTACACACGCACGATGCGCTGGAAGTCCTCCGGGGTGGGGAAGGTCATGTGAAAAGTCATGCGCGTTTTGTCGCCAAGTGGTTCGAACGTCACGATAGAATTGAAACAGACCGGCTCGACTTCACCATCGTCAGCATGGTGATATTCGATACGGTGCGGCCGATCCACCACGGTGAAGATGACCTTGTTTTTATAATCGCGCCCGTCGGGGCCGTGCATGGTGAAGCGCCACACGCCGTTGGGCGCGAAGTTCATTTCGTGGGTGGTGGTGAAGAACCCGTAGGGTCCCCACCAGTTTGTCAGGTGCTTGGGGTCCGACCAGACCTGCCACAGCGGGTCCACCGGCGCGTCGTAGGTGCGGGTGGCGATCAGCTCGCGCTCGGTCGAGCGCATGGAAGTTCCGCTCATGGCGGCCGGGTGATCTTCGCGGTGAATGGATGCGGATGACATGGTTGCGTCCTTCTTCAAAAGTCCACGATGGTCTTGAACCCGCCGTAAGCCATGCGTTTGACATCGAACGGCATCCCGTTCGAGCACATCTTCGCGATGCGCGGGTCGCCCATCACTTTTTTGTTCACTCGGTCGCGGTGCATACGAGACTTGAACACGATCCATGAGAAGAGCACGGTCTCATTTTTCTTCGTCTTCGTCAGCTTGGGAAACGCCAGCATGCCCTCTGCGACTTTCAGGTCGTCACCCACGCATTCGTGGAACTCCAGCGCCCCGTTCTCCATCCAGATTTTGCCCGCTTTGCGCGCCATCGTCCGGTACGCGGCCAGGTTTTTCTTGGCCAGTGGAATCACGAAGCCATCAACGTAACGTGCCATGGGTTATCTCCTGTCAGGGTGGATCATCACATCGGACCCTGTCCGGGTCCGCCAGTTGGATTATTGGCCTGCAATTGTTTGAGGTAAACGTCCAGGCGATCAAAGCTTTCAGTCCAGAATCGCTCGTAGCGGCTGACCCAGTCGTGAATGGGCTTGAGACGTTGGGGGCGCAGGTGGTAGAACCTTTGCCTTCCCTGCCGGCGAACATCCACCAGGCCGACCTGGCGCAGCACGTTCAGATGTTTGGAGGCCTGCGGCTGACGGACGCGCAGCTTGCGGGCGATGTCGTTGACCGGCCGATCCCCGCGCGACAGCAGGCTGATGATCCGCCGCCGCTGCGGTTCGGCGACCGCGTTAAACACGTCCGAGGTGGTGGCCAGTCGCGGCATGGTGATTATTATATTCCCATAAAGGAATATGTCAAGAAACAGCGGTTTTACGGGGATATCTAGGGGTGAACAGCCAGGGGCGGTGGCAGCGGTTTCAGATTGATCGTAGCGGATACTACGGAGCCACGCGGCTCTGCCGCGACAGCGCGACAAGTCGCGGCGCGTATCTGCACAGGCTCCGCGAGAACCAATCCGGATGTCTCGCGCAGGTCGCGGAGAGCGCGGGGTATGTTCAGGCGGAGACAGGTTCGTTGACCAGTGAGCCGAACAGCGTCAGCGGGGCGGCGCGGTCGATGCGGACGGGGACGATCTGACCTACCAGTTCAGTGGGGCCCTCGAAACAGACGATCAGATCGGTGTCGGTGCGGCCGGACAGTTGCGTGACTTGCTGATCCTGCGGTTTCTCCCAGCCGAGCGTGACCTGCGCTTGCCTGGCTGCCTTGACGCTGACCTGTTCGATGAACACATCCACCGTGCGCCCGACATACGCGGCATGCACCTGGGCGCTGATGGCCGACTGTATGTCGAGAAGTTCGTTGTTGCGCCGCTTTTTGACATCCGTGGGTACGTCATCGGGCAGACGGTCGGCGGCGGCGGTGCCGGGGCGGGGTGAGTATTTGAAGATGAAGGCGTTCTTGAAGCGGCCGCGACGCAGCAGCTCGGCGGTGGCGCGGTGATCGTCTTCGGTTTCGCCGGGGAAGCCGCAGATGATGTCGGTGGCCAGTTCCGCTCCCGGAAGGATGGAACGCACGCGCGAAAGCAGGTCGTTGTATTCCTCGATGCTGTAGCCGCGGTTCATCGCTTGCAGCATGCGGTTGCTGCCGCTCTGTACGGGCAGGTGCAGATATCGGCAGATGCGCGGGCGATCGCGCATGACGGTGAGAATGTCGTCGCCGAAGTCGCGTGGGAAGCTGGTGACGAAGCGCAGGCGGGCCAGTTGCGGGATGTCGTCGTGGATGCGGGTCAGAAGCTCTGCGAAGGTGACGGTGGAAGCCGTGGCGTGGCCGTCGTGGTCCTTGACGATGGCGCCGACCTGGGGCTGGGCGATGCCGTGGACGGTCACCGCGGAGGCCAGGTCGTAGTGGTAGTGGTTGACGGTCTGGCCCAGCAGGGTGATCTCGCGCACGCCGGCCTCGACCAGCTTGCGGCATTCGTCCACGATGCTGTCGGGGTGGCGATGAATTTCGCGGCCGCGGGTGAAGGGCACGACGCAGTAGGTGCAGAACTTGTTGCAGCCGCGCGTGATGCGGACGTACGCGCTTTGCGAGGCGATGCCATCGGGGTCGAAGGAGCGCGACAGGTCCAGTAGTTCGAGTTGATCCTCAGCCGCCTGGCGTGTGGTCGAGCGGCGATGGGTGTTGCCGGCCAGCGCCACCTGGCCCCGGCTGGAGGTTTTCATGGCGTTGTCGATCAGCAGCGGCAGCTTGTCCAGTTCGCCGGGCCCGCACAGCAGGTCGATCACCGGGAACTTGTGCAGCAGATGCCGGCCTTCGCGCTCCGCCATGCACCCGATGACGCCCACCACCCCCGGAAGTGAACTGCCGTCGCCAGGATTCTTTTTCCGCAGGTGGCTGATCTCGCCCAGCCGGCTCCAGACCTTCTGCTCAGCATGTTCGCGCACGGAGCAGGTGTTGTAAAGCACCACGTCGGCCGCCTGCCAGTTGTCGGTGAAGCGATAGCCCAGGGCGGTCAGTTGCCCGCGCACAAGCTGGCTGTCCAGCACGTTCATCTGGCAGCCGAAGGTTTCGAGATAGACGGCAGCGTGGGCCATGGCGAGCGGGCCATTGTAGGCGGGAAAGGCGAGAAAGGCTGAAAGGCAGACTAGGGGACACGGAGACAAGGGGACAAGGTGATTGCGCTACGGTAGCCCAAGGACAAGAATCCCCTTGTCTCCGTGTCCCCTTGTCTCCTTGTCACTCATCCCCCGGCGACGGTTCGGCCGATAAGTGACATCATGCGTGGTCCGCTGCTGGACATTCTCGAAGGCCTGATGGAGGAGTCAGCCGGTTGGCTGGTGCTGCTGTGCGGGATGACGATCCTGGCCGGGGCGGTGCTGGTGCCGCAGTGGTGGTCGAACCGGGAACAGACCGCCCGCCGCGATCTGATGACCCGCCAGCTCCAGCAGATGGATGACCAACGTCTGCGCTACAGCCAGTTCCATGCCGCCCTGGAGGAGGACGATCCGCTGCTGCTGGAGCGGCTGGCGTATTCGCAACTGCACTGGCGGCCGGCCGAGGGCGAACTGTGGTCGCAGCAGTCCGCGGTAGCCACGACTTCCAACAGTCTCAACTACACCGGCCTGTGCGATGACCTCCTGGCCCAGAGCGCCTCGGTCGATGCCGTGCTGACCGAGCCGGGCCAGAAGCTGCGGGCCCAGCCGACCCTCAAGCAGGAGCAGCCGACGCGCCTGGTGCGCCTGACCAGCGGATTCAGCCGCTGGGTGCTGCTGGCGGCGGGGCTGATGTTCACCATCGCCGGTCTTGGCATGGGGGAGAAAAGCATCTAAACACCGCAAGCGCAGAAAACGCAGGAAGCGCAGGAAATAAAAGCAGGCTCGCGCTTCTGGTTATTTCCTGCGCTTCCTGCGTTTCCTGTTTTCCTGCGTTTGTTACTGTCCCGCTTTCTCTTCCATGCGACGGTCCATCAGCGGCTGTTCGAAGCGGCGGCGGCCGGTCCATTCTTCCATGCCGCCTCGGAAATCAAAGACGTTGACGTACCCGAACGCCACCAGCTTCTTGCCCGCGGCCGCCGAGAGCAGGTCGTCGGGCTTGCCGTCGCCATACACCACGATGTTCTTGGCCTCGGCCAGGCGCGGATCGTCCTTCTTCAACTCGATCATCGGAATGTTGATGGCCCCGGGGATGTGGCCCTCGGCATAGGGCGCCGGCTTGCGCACGTCGATGACGAGCAGCTTGTCCTTGGTTTTCTCATCCTGCATCATCGCGTTCAGCAGGGTGCGGTTGATGATGCTCAGGTCCTTGTCGCTGGTCTTGCGCTGCGAGGGGCAGCCGGGCAAGGCCACCGCCGGCAGCAGGAGCATCGCCCACAGGATGGTTCGTTGGAACATGGTGTTGGCCTCGTGGTGCATGTAACGGTCAGCATACGCCCGTGGAGAAGATTTTGCCAGATAGGACCTTATGTTGCTCAAGGGCGGGGTTGCAGCGACCGACATCGCCGAGGTGGGGGTTGGGAGCACCCACCGATGACCAGCCCATCCGTTTCCCGACAGGCCGAGGGCCGCGTGGCCCGCATGCTCAGCACCATGCCCATGTTCCGCAAGTGGCAGCATCAGCCGCTGGACCCTTGCCTGCAGCGATTGCTCAACGAACTGGACGAGCAGACGCTGATGAGCCTGGCCGCTTGCGCGTTGCTGCGCCTGGAGAATCTTTCGAAGGATCACACGGCTGCGGCCTGATTCATCGCCAGCCGCTGCAACTCGTTCAGCAGGTCGCCGACGCTCATGTCGCCGGCTCCGGGCATCAACACGCGCTCGGCGGCGGCGATCTGGCGCTCAATGCGCTGGGCCGCGGTGATGACGGTTGAGTGATTGCGGCGGCCCATCTGGGCGGCGATCTCCGGATAGCTCATCGGCGTCAACTGCCGCGCCAGCTTGACCAGCAGACTGCGGGCCAGCACCAGTTGCCGGGCCCGGCCGCTGCCGTTGATCTGCCGCGCCGTCAGACCGAAGTAACCGGCCACCGTCTCGAGGATCGCTTCAAAGCGCACCGGCCGGCGCAGGGTCGGCCTGGTCTCGTGGGCCAGCACCTGCTCGACCATCACGGCGCCCACGGGGCCCGACGTCGCGCTGCGGGTCAGGTTGGTCATGGCGTGCAGCTTGGTCAGCACGCCTTCGATGTCGCGCACCGAACCCTGGCATCGCTCAGCCACCTGCTCCACAGCCGCCGTGCCCAGTTGCAGCCCGCGCCTTCTGGCCAGCTCGCGCACCAGGGCCCGTCGGGTGACGGCATCAGGAGCGTTGATCTGCACCACCAGCCCGCGCACGCACCGGCTGATCAGGCCCTGCGACATCATCTTGATCTGGCGCGGATGACTGTCGCTGGCCAGCACCAGTCGCGCTCCGTCCAGGTCGATCTGATCGAAGGTGTGCAGAAACTCCTGCTGCGTCTTTTCCTTGGCTGACAGAAAGTGCAGGTCGTCAACCGCCAGCAGGTCCAGCCGGCGCACTGCGGCCCGGAAGGCGACCAGCCGGTTCTCGCGCACCGCCTGAATGTAATCGTTGGTGAACTGCTCGCCGGTGCAGTAGCGCACGCGGGCATGCGGCCGATAGGCCAGCACGCGCTGACAGATGCCCTGCAGCAGGTGGGTCTTGCCCAGCCCGCAGCCGCCGTGGATGAACAGGGGCTGACCCAGCAGGGCGGCATCGGCGTGTTCGTCGGCCATCTGCACGGCCGCGGCGTAGGCCAGCTCGTTGCTGGGCCCGACGATGAAATCATCGAGCTTGCGGGCGAAGGAGGGAGAGGATTTCGAATTTCGAATTTCGAATTTCGAATTTTGTGGTGTCGGTTTGATTTCTTCAGTTGCAGGGTCGCCGAAGCGGGCCGGATCGACATGGTAGGCGATCTGGGCGTGGGGGCCGACTTCCTGGTCCAGGGCGGTTCGCAGCGGTTCGGCGCAGCGCTTCTGCACCGCGTCGGCGGCGAAACGGTGGGCCAGGGTCACGTGCAGCGTGGCGTCGTCCTCGTGATAGTCCAGCAGGGCGGATCGGCCGAGCCACAACGCGTATCGCTGGGCGCCCAAAGCTTGACGCAATCGGCGGTCAAGGCGCGCAGTGATCGATTCCTGGAGCGTGGCGGTGCTCAACGGTTTGCTCCCTGATTATCCCCGGCACGGATCGGCAGAACGTCACCGCCCCGGTGTCATCCAGTGCCTCTGGCCGATCGAAAAAAGGTCGGCAGGTAACAGTTGGTGTCATCCTTCCCAATCCGTCGTGCGCGATCCAGTGTGCAGAAAGGCCCCTGACAGGATCGGCCGCGACGCGGAGCGATAGTCCGTTACCGCAACGGCCGAGAATAGCAATTCGCGAGCTTTGTTCAACCGCTGGCGGCCGCCTGTCGCTGCCTGTCAGCTTCAGATGATGAAAGATCAAGCTGTTATACGCAGTAATTTATTTATCCCCCGCGTGCGCAACAGGGTTCGTGAAATCCTGTGGATAACCGTCAGGGGCGCTAAATCCGAAACTCGAAACTCGAAACTCGAAATAAACCCCAAACCCCAAAATGGGTCGTGGTACGTTTATCCCTGTTCGAGTTTTGAGTTTATTTCGGATTTCGAGTTTCGGATTTCGAGTTTAGCGGCTGTGCCGCGGCGGCAGCTTGCGGATCAGCGCCTGCTTGCGGGCCGTGCTGTGAAAGCCCAGCGTTTGGTACAACGCCATGGCCGGCGTGTTGTGCTCATCGACCGCCAGCACCATGCTTTGCGCACCGCGCGCTTCGGCCGTCACCAGCGCGTGCTGCATCAGCTTGCGCCCCAATCCCGAGCCTCGGAATGCCATGCTCACTCCAAGATAAACTAATTCCAAAGAGCACTGGCCCGGCAGATCGCTCAGCAGCACCACCGCGGCCGGCGTCTGACCATGCAGGTACACCGACCACAGGCTCGGATCGAACACGCCCGTGGACTGGTGCCCGATGATGATGTCCTGGATCGTGCGCAGCCCCAGCAGCCCGGGACAGTCCAGCGTCTGTTCGTAGCTGTCGAGGATGGCCCGCTCGAAAAGCTGCCGCGTCGCGGCGTCCGCCGACCAGTGCGCGATGCGCAAACCCAGTCGGGCGAAGTCCACCGGCCCGCCGTGGCCGGCCCGATGCGAAGCGGCGGTCTTGCGTTGCAGATAGGCCAGTGTCGCCAGGCGCTGAAACTTCGCCTCCAGCAGCGCGGCCGCCTCGTGTTCCTGCCCCGGGTCCAGCAAGGCCTGCACCATCGTCACCTGCCCGGCATCCAGATCGTCAATGATGCGGTTGACCAGTTGCGTCATCACCGGCCCCTGCCAGCCGGACACAGCGGGGCTGGCGAAGATCATGGCCGTGCGCCCGGGATTGATCACGATCATGGCTGCGTACTTCGCCTGATCACCGCGGCTGATAGTCCACAGGTGATCGAGCAGCGCGTTCTGCTGGCGCATGAAAAAGAGAAACTGATCCACTGCCGCGTCGGCCCGCTTGCCGCGTCCGGTCAACAGCAGAGCCAGAGCCTGCCGCAGGCGCTGGGTGTCGGAAGGATCGACGCGCGTCGCTTGCCACGACTGCGGATCATCCTGGCGATCCTGCATGGGAGTATTGACGCTGGCCACGATGGATCATTGTAGGCCAAATGGAGGAAGGGGAGGGGACAAGGAGACAAGGGTACAAGGGGACTGTTGCCCGATGCGTTCATGGCGCAATCTCCTTGTCCCCTTGTCTCTTAATCCTGTCCTTCCAGCATGCGCCTCAGCGCCGCGGCCGCGGTTTCACAAAATCGTGCGCTGCCGAACAGATCATCGAAGCGCGCAAATGCATCCATCTGCCGCCTGCGCTCCGCTTCATCGTGCAGCACGCTCTGCACAGCCTCGGCCACCGGACGCGGATCACCGAAGTGCGGCACGAGCTCGGGAATCACCCGCTCGATGCCCAACGCTTCACCGATCAGGTTGGGCAGCGTGAACGTGCGCGTGCGCACCAGCCAGCGGCCGGCGAGTTGCCATTGCCAGCGGACGACGTTGAACAGACTGACCATCGGCACGTGATGGCGGGCACACTGAAGCGTGGCCGTGCCGGAGACGACCAGGGCCGCCCGAGCGCCGGCCAGCAGGCGATCGGTCTGCCCGACGAAGATGGGAATGTCCGCGTGTCCCAGTTGCTTGATCTGCTCAGCCCGCATGTCATCCACCGCGGCGATGTTGGCGCGCACGGGTTGATCGAGCATGTTCAATGCTTCACGCATGGTCGGCCAGTTGCGGGCGATCTCGCTGCTGCGCGAGCCGGGCAATAAAGCGAGGCCGGCAGGATCAATTCGACATTCGACATTCGGTATTCGACATTCGTCATATAGCGGGTGTCCAACAAATTGCGCCTGCACGCCGCGCTGCTGGAACCAGTCCGGCTCAAACGGCAGCAGACACAGCACCAGGTCCGTCAACCGGCGCAGCTTGCCGATGCGCCACGGAGCCCAGGCCCACAGTTGCGGGGCGGCCAAGTGTACGATCTTCGCTTGCGCACTCTGGCGGCGAACCAGTTTGCAGATCACCCAGTTGGCGGCCGGGCTGTCGGTCGGCACGTGCAGGGCCACCGGATGATCATTGAGCCACGCTGCCAGTCGCTGCACGCGGCGGCGATGCTCCATGGCTTGAGCGACCGCTCCAGCCAGCATGACCGCTTTCTGCGTGGTGTTTTCGATCAATGTGGCGCCGGCCGCCTGCATTTTCGCGCCGCCCAATGCGAAGATCGGCCGCGTGCAGCCGTCCCGGATCAGGCGCGCGATCAACGCCGCCGCCAAAGCATCGCCGCTGGGCTCGAATGCCGTGAACAGGATGACGCCATCGCGCGGCATGACGCCATCTTATCGACCCAAGCCCAACAACTCCCGTTGCCGGGACTCCGTTGCCGGGCGGCCCACCCTCGGGAGTGGGTGGGCTTTGGAGATCGTGCCTTCTCGTCATCATTTGCTTCGCACACGCTTTCAGGGTGTGTGCGAGCGGACGCGCGTGCTGTAGGTGTGTTGACGGAAGTGATCGTGCACGCGGCCGTCGTGGGAGTAAAGCCGATCGTAGGTGCGGACCTCGGTCACGTCGTAGAGCAGGCCGTCGTTGGGCACGGCCACGGCCCGGGGCAGGTCGTTGCGGGCGCTCCACCAGGCGTCGGGTTGGTCGGCGGCGAGCCTGATCATGGGGCGGCTGTCCAGTGCCAGCGAGCGCGGCCGACCATTGCGGTCCAGCGTCGGACCTTCGCGGGTCATGCTGGGAGCGGTCGAACAACCAGCCAGGGCCGCGGCCAGCGCGAGGGCGGTGATGACGTAGAGCATCCGCATGGCAGATATCCATGCTAGCCGCGTGCCAGGCTCCCGGAAGCCTTGTGGGTGTGACGATTATGCGGGCTGTGGCTGAGGCTCAACAAGTGATGCCGCGACGCCACAACAGTTATCATGCTCACGATGACCACACTGGCCGCGTTCGGGGTGATCGACTGGACGATCCTGGCAGCTTACATGGCGGCCATGATGGGCATCGGTTTTATCCTGGCCCGGCGGACCAGCGATGAGACGGATTTCTTCCTCGGCTCGCGGCAGATGCCCGCATGGGCGGTGGGCATGAGCGTACTGGCGTCGTCGCTCAGTGCCGCCACCTTCATCGGCGCCCCGCAGGAATCGTTCGACGGCAACCTGACGTACCTGATCCTCAACCTCGGCGGCATCCTCGGGGCGCTGATTGTGGCCGCCTGGTTCGTCCCCGCGTTCTATCATGCGGGCACGCTGACGATCTACGGCTACCTCGGCCAGCGCATCGGGCCCCGGGCTGCCACCGCTGCCAGCGTGACCTTCCTGGTGGGAAGACTGATGGCCTCCGGGGCCCGCCTGTTCATGGCGGGCATCGCGTTCAGTTTCATTCTCTTCGGCAAGACGGATTTCACGGCCGTAGCCGGCGCAGTGGTGGCGCTGTCCATCGTGGGCACCGCTTACACCGCGCTGGGCGGCATCCGCGCGGTGATCTGGACGGATGTGGTGCAGTTGCTTGTGGTTATCGGCGCAGCCCTGCTCTGCATCGCGCTGCTGCTGCGGGCGATTCCACTATCGATCGGCGAAATCCTGCACGAGCTGCGCCACTTCACCGTGCCCGATGCCGGCGGGGCGGTGAGCGAAGTCAACAAACTGAAGGTCGTGGACTGGCGCTTCGATCTGTCGCTACCCTACACCGTCTGGGGCGCGCTGGCGGTGACCACGCTCAACGTCGCGGCCTACGGCTGCGATCACGACCTGGCCCAGCGCCTGCTCACCACCCGCAGCGCCTGGCGCGGCAGCGCCTCGATCATCGCTGCCATCCTGGCGGGCATTCCTATCATCAGCTTGTTTATGATCATCGGGCTGCTGCTGGCGATTTTCTATCAGCGGCCGGACCTCATGGGCGACGCCTTTCCGCACGATGTGCTGATCCATAGCGAAAAGGTCTATCCGCAGTATCTGACCAATCACCTGCCGGTGGGCCTCAGCGGCCTGGCCATGGCGGGTCTGCTGGCGGTGGCCATGGGCAGCTACGACTCGGCGGTCAACGCCATGGCCGCCAGTTGGCTGGCCGACGTGCGCGGCGACCACAGCGACCGGCATAGCCGCGGGGCGGTGGTGATGATGGGGGCGCTGCTGATGGTGTTCGGGCTGCTGATGCTGCTGCTGTACGACCCGCAGGCGCAGAGTCTGCTGCACTTTGCCCTCAGCGTGATGACGTTCGCCTACACCGGACTGCTGGGCGTGTTTCTGACCGCGCTGCTGCTGCCGGGCCGCGGCAGTGAGCGCAGCGTCATTACAGCCATGGTGGTGGGGGCGTTGTTTGTGCTGGCTACGCAGCCTTATGTGATGAAACTCGTGATGGACAAACCACCGAGTATCGCCATGCCGTGGACCATGCTGGCCGGGACGGTGCTGAGTCTGCTTATCTGCGCTGCAGGGCGAAGCGGCAATGGCTATCATCGTGGGCATGAGCATGAATAAACGCATCGGTCTGTGCAGTTGGTCGCTCAAGCCCGCATCGGCGCAGGAACTGGCGGCCGGCCTTTCCCGATTGGGTATCCCCAACGTGCAGTTGTCGCTGATGCCGCTGTTGAAGGACCTTTCCGCCTGGGCGGATGTCAGACCGTTGCTGGAGCAGGCGGGCGTGAAACTGGCCAGCGGGATGTACGGCACCGTGGGCGAAAATTACTCGACGCTGGAGACCATTCGCCTCACCGGCGGCATCGTGCCCGACGCCACCTGGCCGGCCAACTGGGACATCGTGCAGCGCGTGGCGCCGCTGGCCGAGACACTGGGCATGAAGATGGTCAGTTCGCATGCCGGGTTCCTGCCGGAGGATCAATCTCATCCGACCTTCAAGACGATTATCGATCGCCTGCGCCGCATCGCGGACCTGTTTGCCGACCACGGCCTGACGCTGTTGCTGGAATCGGGCCAGGAGACAGCGACCACGCTGATCCGTTTCCTCGATCACCTCGACCGCGATAACGTCAAAGCCAACTTCGATCCCGCCAACATGATCCTGTACGGCAAGGGCGACCCCATCGAAGCCCTCCGCCTGCTGCTGCCGCGCATCGGGCAGGTTCACGTCAAGGACGCCATCAAAACCAAAACACCCGGCACCTGGGGCAAGGAAGTGGCGGCCGGCGACGGCGAAGTGGACTGGCCGGCCTTCGTCAGCACGCTGGAAGGCGGCGGTTACAAAGGCTGCTACGTCATCGAGCGCGAAGCCGGCGGCGAACGCGCCAAAGATGTGCTGCACGCAGCTGAGCTGATCAGCGGTTTGCTGGCGGGCCGTTGAATATGTCGCGGAAACCCGGCCAGGATGGCCGGGCTAAATAGCCGAGCCATTCTGGCTCGGACCGAATGTCATTACACGCTCGCTTTATCCAAGCGGATCGTCGCGTCATGGCCGTGGGGGAAGTAATCCTGGCGGAAGGCGACGTGATCGCTCTGGTCCAGAGCCCATTCCAGCAGCACCATGGTGCTCAGGCGATAGGCCGGCCCGGTCTGGCGGGGGGCGTGTTCGGTGGCACAGTCGGAAAGGAAGTTGAACATCAGCGTTTCCCGCGTCGCCCGCCACGCGGCATCGAGCACATCGATCACGGTGTCCAGCTTCATGGTGTTCAGCGAGCCGCAGAAGACGATCACCTGCGGATCGCCGGTCTGCAACAGTTTCGGATGGGTGACGAAGTCGCCGCCGTGAAACTCGCTGCGGGGCAGCTTGCGGTTCTGCGCGAATTGGATCAGTTCGCCCACGGCATCCAGCCCGATGAAGTGCTGGTAGTCGATTCTGTTTTCCAGCAGGTAAGCCGCCAGGTCCCCGCGCGAGCAGCCGGCATCGAGAATGCGGCGGCAGGAAAGATCGCACATCCGTGCAAACACCTCGAAGCGCACGCGCTGCGTTTTTTCGTTGGCCCACAGCGTGGACTCGAACTCGCAGCCGTGCTGATGCACCGCTTCACGGTAAGCCGACAGGTACGACGGGTCGCCTGACATCCGTTCATCATAGTGCATGCGCCGGTTCGCAGCAGACCGTCACACTTTGTCATATCCTACCGGCCGTGAACCCATGGCTGAACCAATTGCGTGGCAGGTTTCTGGTCTTCGACGGCCCCGACGGCAGCGGCAAGAGCACGCAGTTCCGCCGTTTCTCCGAGGCGGCAACCCGGCAGGGCATCCCGGTGTGCGAGGTGCGCGAGCCGGGCGGCACCATGGTGGGCGAAGCGATCCGCAAGGTTCTGTTGGAGTACCAGGACGACGCGCACGGCGAAATGGACCTGCGCTGCGAGATGCTTTTGTTCATGGCCAGCCGGGCCCAACTGGTCGCCGAGCGCATCCGACCGGCCCTGCAAGCAGGTCAACTGGTGTTGGCCGATCGTTTCATCAGCTCGACGCTCGCTTACCAGGGCGCGGCCGGGGGCATTCCCATCAGCGACATCCTGCGCGTGGGGCAGGTGGCGCTGGGCCAGACCTGGCCGGACCTGGTGGTGGTGTTTGATGTGGACGAGCGCACGGCCGCGATGCGGCTGAACCCGCTGCTGGACCGCATGGAATCGAAGGGGGCTGCCTATCACGCCAAGGTGCGCCAGGGCTATCTGGACCAGGCGAAAAACGATCCGCAGCATTACCTGGTGGTGCCGTCGCACATGGACGCCGACACCGTATTCGCCGATCTGATGGCGAAGCTGGCCGCGCGCTTTGCGTGAATACCCCGGCGGCTGAAGCCGCCTCCGCCGCGCCCGGATGCGCAATCCGGGCGCGGCGGAGGGCGGTTCACCGCCCGTCCTTACGCCCACGCCCCTCATAACGCTGATACGGCACCCCCTGCATGAACGCGCTCAACTCCTGCGCCTCTTGAATCGCACGTTCGCAGTCCACGTACACCCGCGTGTGCGGATAATCCCGCGGATCGTTGCAGATGCCGTGTCGCCGACACTGCAGCAGAACGTAGCGAAACGTCAATCGCGCCTGTTTGGCATTGCGGATGCACCCGTCGAAAAACTCCCGGCCTTCATCGTCGCGCCAGAAATCAGCCCGCCGCTGCGGCAATGTGTCGTTGACCAGCTTGGCGACTGAGCCGTGCAAGCGCGACATGAAGTGGCGAAGGCCGTCGGCGCTGCGATTGTAGGCCAGCAGGTGATAGTGATTGTCCAGCAGCGAAACAATCCACGGCAGGATGCCGCATTCACCGGACCAGTGATCGAAGCGATCCCAAAAGATGGCCTTGGTCTGCTCGGAGGCGAGCGCGGGAAAGCGATCACGGCAGCGGGCGGTGATGAAATAGACCTGGTTGTCAGCGTACCAGTGTTCGAAGCGATGTTTGCCGTGCCGCCATTCGTCGCCGTGAGCGGAGGTTTTGTGGATGGGCCCGGACATGAGATCAGTATATCGGACGGCGGCTGAAGCCGTCTCCGCCGCGCCTGGATGCGCAATTCGGGCGCGGCGGAGGGCGGTTCACCGCCCGTGGATTTCACACTCACGGCTCCAGCGCATCATCCGTCGGCCCGGGCCAGTCGTCGCTGCGGAAGGGCGAGGCGGGCAGGTTTTCGCTGTTGACCAGGTTGGGGTCCGCCGGATTGTTGGACCAGCCGTAGCGCACCGCCACCGCTTTGCTCACCTGCGGCGACCACACTTCCACCATGTCCTTGCCCACAATCTCAGCTTCGGCGTGATGCCACACGCGATCTTCACCCGCGATGGTGAACTCGTGCAGCGGACCGTCGCCGCGCACCGCCAGGCCTTCACCTACATCGGTGAAGCGCACGCGCGCCTTGTCAGCCTTGGTCTGCATTTTTTCATACACCGGGCCGCCGCGCAGCACGTCCATGTCGTACACATCGTGCAAGGCCCAGCGTGCCAGCCGATGGCCGACGGTGAACTTGTCGGTGGGGTGGATGTTCTTGGCCATGCCCGCGTCGATGATTACCGCCAGCCCGGTGTGGGGTACGGTCTTGGCGGTGAACAGTTGCGCGTCGCGCAGGTGAGCCCAGGGCGGATCGGTCGGCTCGGTGGTCACGTCGTAGTAGTTGGCCAGTTGCACGATGCCGAAGGGCATGTCCTTGTCGTTCCACTGATCGCGCCAGTCCTTGATCATCATCGGCAGCAGCACGCGATACTGGGCGGCCCGGCTGGCGTTGGATTCACCCTGGTACCAGATGGCCCCGCGCAAAGCGTAGGGCGCCAGCGGCTGAATCATGCCGCGACTGAGATTCTCCGGGCGATGGCGATCCTTGGGGCCCAGCGGCTCGGCCGACGGCACGGGATCAGACGGCGACTTGCGATAGGCCACGTGCATCTTCCAGGCGCCGGCCAGACTGACGGTTTCTTCACCAGCCCCGGCTTCCATCGCGCCCAGCCACAGTTCGCTTTCTTCGCTTTCGAAACCGCCATCGGCGCCAGCGTCAAAAACGCGCACCGCGATGGTCAGCGTGGGGCCGACGGTCTGTTCGGCAGGGATCGTGTAGAGGCGCAGGGAGGAACGGCCGTTCAGATGTCCCACCGCCAAGCCCTGCACGAAGGTCCAGTCCTGGTCGTTGATCATGCCCAAATTCAGTTGCAGTTCCTTGCCGCGCAAAGCTTCGGGAAGCTCCACCATCTTGCGATACCAGACGACACCGTCCAGATCGGGATCGGTCTTTTCCCAGTTGCCCGGAAGGGTCGCGTCAGCCCAGGCGCTGTCATCGAATGCCACTGCCGCCAGGGGCGGGGCCTCGGCGGGTTTCAGATCGCTCTCGACGATGTCCATGTATGCGGCGTTCTGCTGCTGCCATTCTTCGTGGCGCTGATCATAGGTCGCCAGATCACTCTCCCATTTATCGAGAATGGGTTTGGTCATCGGGTTTTCCGCCATGACCGAGCAGCGGGTCCACGCCTCTGCCCGCGTGCCGCCCCAGGAGGAATGGACAAGTCCGATGGGCACGTTCAATCGCTGATACAGATCGCGTCCGAAGAAGTACGCCACGCCGCTGAACGCGCCGGCATTGTCCGGGCTGCAGCGTTCCCATTGACCCACCACGTCCGTCGGTACATCTGATGCGATGCGCTGCACGTAGAACAGGCGGATGTTGGGCCAGTCGGCCAGCGCGATCTCCATCTCCGCATCGTCGCAGCGAGCCAGATCCCACTGCATGTTAGACTGGCCTGAACACAGCCAGACTTCGCCCACCAGCACGTCATCGAAGATCAGCGTCTGATCGCCGCTGCTCACCATCAACTGCCGCGGCTCGAAGCTGGCCTTCATGCTCTTGAGCGCGACCATCCACGAGCCGTCGCCGCCCGCTTTGGTCTGGGCGCTGCGCTCGCCGAAGCTGACGGTCACCTGCGTGTCCGGGTCAGCCTTGCCCCAGACCGACACCGGTTTTTCCTGCTGCAGGACCATGTGGTCGGTGAAGATGGCCGGCATCTCCAATCCGCCCCCGTAAGCGGCGACCGCGATGGCCAGCGTGTGCAGAATCAGCCCCGCCAGGACGGCGACGAAAGATTGGGTTTTCTTCATGGCTCGCAGTATCGCTCGACCGCCACCGCCTCGCAAGCCGAGCCCTGAGGAGTCTTCGACGAAGGGCCGGATCGGAAGGACGGCGACCGTTCGATCCGGCCCTTCGTCGTCGCGGACTCCTCCTCAGGACGCGGCTTGGGGTCACGGAGGCGTTCTTAAGCCGCCACCACCCCAACTGCCGATAACAGAAACGATGACCCGCAGGTTCCAACAGATCGCGTCGGCAGCCGTCCTGCTCGTGGCGGGCGTGATCGGCTACCAGTGGCTGCGCGCCAACCTGGAGGCCGACATCTACCGGCAACGCCTCGGCGAGTTGTCGCAGCACTACCAGGACCTTCGCCGCACCTACAACGAAGCGGTCCGCCGCACCGCCATCACCGAACTGGTCGTAGCCGACGGCCATGTCAGCGTGAGCATCCGCACCGCCGAGGGCGAGATCAAGCGCATCGACACGCCGTACGTCGCCGGCAGCGAAGTGTTCGTGGACTACGTGGTGCTGGACGGGCGCCTGTGGATTCGCCGCGTGTTCGACTCCGACACACCGCCCAGGGGTGGCGTGATGATCGACCCCAAGCTGGCTGACGTGAAATGGGACGACAACGACCTGGTGCAGGGCAAGGCCGTCTATCGCCGGCTGGACGAGGGCCGCTGGATCGTGACCGTCACCGGCAACGGCGCATTGGGTTTAGCCAGGCGTGAAGGTGACAGCGAAGAACTGTCCGCGCCGCCGCCGCTGCGCGACTACGAGCCGACCGTGGACCAAGCCGACGCCGACGTGCAACGCATCGGAACGATGGACGTGCTCAAGCGCATGGCCGGCGCGGAGCGTTGAGGTTCAGCTTTGCAGCAACATCTGCAATTCGTTCATCAGAACCGGCAAATGATTTTCTTTGATGTACCAGAGCACGGCATCGTCGATGACCTCATAGCCGTGGATCAATTGGTTGCGCAGGCCGATGATTTTCTGGTAGTCGGTGATCTGCACCGCGATGGATTCATCTTGTCGGGCCAGTTGCGACAGGGCTTCACCGATGATGCAAAAGTTCCATCGCACCGCGTCGCGAAGCTGTGCGTGCTGGGAAAACTCATCGATCGTTTTGCCGCGGGCATACTCCTGGATCAGCTTGCCTGATGTGAGCATGTCGCACAGGTACCTTGCGATCTCAGGCTGCATACAGTGTGATCCGGTGACGGTTGGCCACTTCCAGGAAATAGGGGTTCTTGACAGTTCGACTGCTGACCAGATCCACCTTCACGCCGAGCAAGTCTTGCAGGTCCTCCTGCAAGCCGAACCACTGATCCACTATGGCGGGTGAGTCGTAGGTTACGTATTCCACGAAGAAGTCCACATCGCTGCTGGCCGGGTCGAAGTCGCCGCGGGCCGCGGAGCCGAACAATTCCAGCCGCTTGACGCCGTGCTTGCGGCACAATGCCTCGATCTGGCTGCGGTGTTGTTCGATCAAGGGTGACATGAAAGGATTATAACGCGCCTTATTCCCCCGGGATGTAACTGATCACGCCGGACCAGGGGCTGCTGGCGGTGGCGTAAAGTTTCTTGGGGATGCGGCCGGACAGATAAGCCAATCGCCCGGCGGCGCAGGCGTGGCGCATGGCGTGGGCCATCTTCACCGCGTCCCTGGCGTGCGCGATGCCGGTGTTCAGCAGCACGCCGTCGGCGCCCAGTTCCATGGCGATCGTGACATCACTGGCGGTGCCGACGCCGGCATCGACGATCACGGGGTAGTTTGCGTCGCCTTCCTTCAGCAGTTCAAGGATGATGCGGATGGCGTTGGGGTTGAGCACGCCCTGGCCCGAGCCGATGGGTGAACCGGCCGGCATCACCGCGGTCGCGCCGGCTTCCTTGATCTTGCAGGCCATCACCGGGTCATCACTGGTGTAGCACAGTACGGCAAAACCATCCTTGACCAACTCGCGCGTCGCTTCCAACGTGCCCTGCGGATCGGGCAGCAGCGTCTTTTTGTCGTTGAGCACTTCGAGCTTGACCCAGTCCTTGCCGGGGTTATCAAGCTGATCGAGCAACTCGCGCCCGAGCCGCGCCACGCGCACCGCATCGTCCGCCGTGAAGCAGCCGGCCGTGTTGGGCAGGATGGTGTAGCGCGCCGTGTCGATGAAGTCGAGCAGCGATTCGCCCTTCTCGTTGACCAATCGCTCGCGGCGCACGGCCACGGTGACCACTTGTGTGCCCGAGACATCCAGGGCCTGCTGCATGGTGGGATAGTCAGCATATTTGCCGGTGCCGACGATCAGCCGGCTGGTCAGCGTGCGCGGGCCGAGGATCAGTGGGGCATCCAGTTCGGTGGTGAGGTTCTGCGTCATGACACAAGTCTCAAGGAGTGCAAAGGACAGCACCACAGTATAAAGTCTAGGACGGAATCACGAAATGAACCGCCAAGACGCCAAGAGCGCCAAGTAGAAACAGACAGGCGATACAGGCATCATCAAGCCGATTTCCGCCTTTCTTGGCGTCCTTGGCGTCTTGGCGGTTCAGTGCAAGGTTTGTCCATGACACGCCAGGACAGCATCGAGTTCGTCAAGGCTTTTCTGCGTCACCCGGCCAAGGTCGGGGCAGTGGCGCCCAGTTCGCCGGCCCTGGCGCAGCAGATGGTGCGCGATCTGCACGTGCAGGCGGGTCAGACGTTGATCGAGTTCGGGCCCGGCACCGGTTCATTCACCACAGCCATCCTCGCTGCTCTGCCGGCAGGCGCTTCGTACCTGGGCATCGAGCTTGATGAGAAGTTCGTGGCACTGCTGCGCCGCCGTTTTACGCAGGCTGAGTTTGTGCACAGTTCAGCCGAGCACGCGGCGCGATTGCATCAGGACAGACAACTGCCGCCGGTGCGGGCGGTGCTGTGCGGGTTGCCTTTCGCCAGTCTGCCGCCGACGGTGCAGGACGCGGTGATCGCCAACCTCGATCAGTTGCTGGGCATCGGCGCGGAGTTTCGCACGTTTCAGTACGTGCATGCCTACCCGCTGCCGACGGCGGTGCGTTTTCGCCGGCGCATGTCGCAACTGCTTGGGCCCTGTCGGCGCAGCGCGGCGGTGCTGCGCAATCTGCCCCCGGCCTACGTGCTGACGTGGAAACGCATATAGCCCCGGCCTTGACCGGGGACGACGACCCCGGGCAAGCCCGGGGCTATGTGGAAGAAACACGCCGCGGCTCGCTCATCTCACCCCCCGCCCACCAGCGTGACCAGCTCGATGACATCGCCCTCAGCCAGCTCCGTCCGCTTGTGATCGCGGCGGGGCACCACGTGCTTGTTGCGTTCCACCGCTACGGGTTTTCCCGACATCCCCATTTCTGCGAGCAAATCAGCCACGGTGCAGGCCTCGGTCGGGCGGGTTTGGCCGTTGACGGTGATCTTCATGCCTAACATTGTAGTGATGGTGAACGCGGGTTATCCTGATAGACGCGATTCAGGAGAAATCCATGAGGATGACCGAGCAAGTCACGGGGCAGGTGTATGACCTGTGGGCCAGGTTCTACGACTACAGCTTCGGCTCACTGGTCCGCCGCCGCCAACGCGCGGCCGTGCAGCAACTGCGACTGCAACCCGGCGATCGCGTGCTCGACCTGGGCGTCGGCACCGGCATGACCTTCGCCCACTATCCGAAAAACGTCAGCGTCGTCGGCATCGACCTGTCCGCCGGAATGCTGCACAAGGCAGCCCAGAAAATCAACAAGCACCACTTCGACCACTGCACCCTGGTGCAGGGCGACGCCATGCGCCCGCCGTTTGCCGACCATAGCTTCGATCACGTCATGATCACGCACGTGATCAGCGTGGTGTCCGACCCCCGCAAGCTGATGTATTGGGCGCAGAGGTTGGTCAAACCCGGCGGACGGATCGTGGTGCTCAACCATTTCCTGGCCGGCAACCCGCTGGTGGCGATGATCGAGCGGGCGCTGAATCCGCTGTTCGTTCACATTGGTTGGCGCAGCGACCTGAGCATGGATGAGTGTCTGCGCGGCCAGGACCTGAACCTGCACGTGCAGTACCGCTTCAAGCTGGCCGCCATCGACCTGTGGCAGATCGTGGTGTTGTCCGATCAACCCGCCTCGCGCACGCAAACCGAACTTTCGCGCCGTAGGAAACTCCCGGGGGGAGTGGCGGTCGAGAGGGGTTGAACGTATATTCGCCGCTGTGCTGGGCACACGAACGCCGCAACATGACGCTCGCTGCCTTCGGCCCCGCTCGGGCGCTGCCCGGGCTGCCTGTCCATTGATGATGGTTCTGGCCCTGCTGGGCATGCTGGCGGTTCGGGCGCTGGCCGGCACCTCGTTCGAAGGGCCTCTGCCGCGCGTCGATGCGCCGCTGGCTGATCCGGTGGTCACCGCCGACGCCACCTTCGTTGCCGACAAGGCCACCGCCTGGACGCAAGATGACATTCAACTGCTGCTGCTGGAAGGCGACGTGACATTTCGCCTGGGGACGTATGGCTTCCGGGGGCAGCGCGTGGTGGTGCGGGTCGATACCGAGACGCGCTATCGCCGGCGAATCCGTCACCTGGCAGTCTATTTCGATCAGGCCCGCACGCTGCACGGGGCCGGCCGCATTCAGGCTGAGGGCCCCGGCCTGCTGGTGACCGCATCGACCACCGGCAGCCTGCTGCTGGATAGCTCACTGCTGAATCAAGCCGATCAGCCCCCCGACGATCCACTGGTCACCTCTGCCGCTGCCCGCATCGCTGAGCACCGCCAGCGCCTGGCCACGGCGGCTTCCGGGGCTGATGCGATGGAATCGACCACCGCCGAGCCGCTGTTTACGCCCGAGATGCAGCAGCTTCGCCGCCAGCGCCGCCAGGAGATCGCCGAGCAGCAGTTGGCCCAGCAGGTTTCCCGCCTGCCGCGGCGCACCGATGAATCGCCTCGCGCTGAACAAGCTGCGACGCCCGCCGCGCCTGTTCATGAAACGATCCTTCCGACCAAGGCTGTCGTGCAGTTCACTGCCGATCGCCTGTGGGCATCGGGTGAGCAGAACGTGGTGTCGCTGGTCGGCAACGTGCGCGTGGCGTACACCGATTACCAGAAGAACACCACCATGACGCTGGAAGCCCAGAAGGCGGTGATCTTCATCGAGGGCGACGTGCAGGGCGCACTGGCGGGGCGGCAGACCGAAGCAGCCGAAGTCGGCGGCATCTATCTCGAAGACAACGCCATCATCACCGACGGCACGTACACCGTGCGCTGCCCGCGCGCTTTCTACGATCCCAAACGCAACAAGGCGGTGCTGCTCGATGCCGTGATGTACACCTGGGACGTCAAGCGCAACATCCCGCTCTACCTGCGGGCGGACATGGTGCGGCAGAACTCGCAGCACAGCTTCGAGGCGGACAAAGCCCTGCTGACCACCAGCGAGTTCGGCGTCCCCCACGTGGCGATCGGGGCCGAGCGCCTCACCCTCGAGCAGCCGGCCGACGGCAACGGCCCCGATGTCGCTGCCATCGAACACGCCACGATGCGCGTCAATGATGTGCCCTTCGCCTACTGGCCCTATGCCGCGATCCAGAATCGCAACGTCCCGCTTCGCCGCGCCAGTGCGTCCTACTCGGAAAACCGCGGCCCGACCGTCGAAACCACCTGGGACCTGTTCGCCCTGGCCGGCAAGGAAGCGCCCGAGGGTGTCGATGGCCGCCTGCTGCTGGATCAACAGGGCGATCATGGCCCGGCCGTCGGATTGTCCGGCGATTACGATCGCGATCAGTTCTTCGGCAAGGTCGATACCTACCTGCTGCCCATGGACAGCGGCGACGACACCATCGGCGGCCGCAATGACATCACGCATGATGATGACATCCGCGGTTTCTTCCACTGGCAGCACCGCCAACTGCTCGAAGATGACTGGGAACTCTCCCTGGAAGGCGCTTACGTCTCCGATGAAACCTTCCTCGAAGAATTTTTCGAGTCGCAAGCCGACGAAGCCAAGACCTACGAAACCTCGATCTACTTCGAGAAACGCATGGAAGAAGCCGTGCTGTCCATGAAAGCCAGCTACGACCTCAACGATTTCACGCCGCAGTTGACCACGCTCCAGTCGCCCGGCTACAGCGTCGATAAACTGCCCGAGCTGCGCTATGACAGCACCGGCACCAGCCTGTTCGACGATCGCGTCTCCTGGTTCAGTGACAACCGCATCAGCCGCATGCGCATCAACGGCGGCGAAGATCGCCCGCTCGACCGCGGCTTCCGTGTGCCCACCTCGCTCGACCTGTTCGGCTTCCCCCGCACCACCACCTTCCGCGACAACCTCGATGCCATGGGCGTCCCACTGAACTGGGTCGATCGCTTCGACACCCGACAGGAATTGTCGCTGCCGCTGGAGTTCGGGCCCTTCAACGTCACCCCTTATGCCGTCGGCCGCGTCACCGCTTACGACGAGGATTTCAACGATTACAGCGGCAGCGGCGATCAAATGCGACTCTGGGGCATGGTCGGCACACGCATCAGCGGCGACTTCCACTCCGAAGCAGCCGATGTCGAAAGCCAGATCCTCGACGTCCACCGCCTCCGCCATGTCATCACCCCCTCGCTCGATATCTGGAGCGGCTACTCCACGATGAACATCGAGGATTTGCCGTATTTCGATAACGATGTCGAGCGAATTGATGATGCTTCCGGCGTCCGCCTCGGGCTGCGCAACACCTTGCAGACCCAGCGCGGCGGCGAAGGCCGCTGGCGCAGCGTCGATTGGATCGTCCTCGACACCGACCTGGTCCTGCGCGGCGACGACGCCCAGACCGACGTCGAACTGGCCCGCTACTTCGACTATCGCCCCGAACTGACCACCGGCAGCGATCACTTCTACTCCCGCCTGCTCTGGATGGTCACCGACTCCTTCGCTCTCACCGGCGAACTGACGCAGAACCTCGAAGATGACGAAACCGCTCAGTGGCGCGTCGGGGCCACCATGCAGCACACCCCGCGCTTCAGCACCTTCATCGACTACAACGAACTGCCCATCCTCGACAGCCAACTGCTGACCTACGGCTTCGACTATCAACTGACCACCAAATACGCCGTCGGCTTCGCCCAACGCCTCGACCTCTCCGATACCTCGCAGCGCGAATTCTCCATGCACGTCGAACGTAAACTCCCCCGCTGGCGCTTCCTGATCACCGCCAGCATCGACGACATCGACAACGAAACCACCATCGGCTTCCTCCTGATCCCCGAAGGCCTCGGCGGCCACACGCGGTCCATGCGCTTAATCGATACGACGGACAGTCGCAATCGTTAGGCAGGCAGTAGGGAGTAGGCAGTAGGGAGTAGTTCCCACGCATATAGAGCATTCCTATTCCAAGTGTAGCGTGTAGCCGCAGTGGGTGAAGCAGTGCTGGGCGTCGGCGGCGGTGACTTGGTCCAGCACCGATTGCATGGTGCTCCACAAAGCGTCGCGGGTGCGGCAGGCCAGCGAACGCAGCAACTGCTTGATCTTGGCGAAGATCATCTCAATGGGATTCAGGTCCGGGCTGTAGGCGGGCAGGTACAACAGCGTCGCTCCGCGTGCTTCGATCAGTGTGCGAACGGTCACGCTTTTGTGGCTGGACAGATTGTCCACCATGACCACGTCGCCGGCGGTCAGACTGGGGGCCAACACTTGTTGCACAAAGGCGGTGAACACATCGCCATCCACCGCCCCGTCCACCACCATCGAACAGCGCATCCCTTCGATGCCCAGGGCCGCCAGCAGGGTGGTGGTTTTCCAGTGTCCGTGCGGCACCTTGGCGACCAGGCGTTGGCCCACCGGGGCCCGGCCGCGCAGGCGCGTCATGTTGGTTTTGGCCCAGGTTTCATCGACGAAGATCAGTCGGCGGGCGTCGTGCTGCGGTTGCGCCTGCCGCCATTGGGTGCGTGCGGCGGCGACGTCGGGGCGGTCTTGCTCGGCCGCGTGCAGCGTTTTTTTTGAAGCTCCAGCCCAGGCGCCGCAACGCCAGGCCGATCGACCAGGGATGACACGCGACGCCCAGGCGTTGACGCAACTCTTGCAAGGTCGCGTCGGGCTGCTCGCTTACCAGTTCGTGCAGGCGTACCAGATCGATCTTGATGACGGTGGCTCCGCCCATGGGTCGAGGCGTGGTCTGACCATGTTGGCGACGGCGTTGCTTGATGCGTCGCACCCACGACGCGCTGACGCTGAAGGTTCGAGCCACCTGGCGAGTCTTCATGCCGCGATCGCAGGCAGCCAACACGCGATCGCGCAGTTCCTGAGGATAAGGTCGGGCCATCCGTAGCTCCTTGC
>JADLFV010000034.1 GCA_020849625.1 Phycisphaeraceae bacterium | reverse complement strand
TCGAAGCAGCACTCACTCACTTGGGCCCGGTCGCGTCCGTGCCGAACGTTTTTTTCCGTTCAGGCGACTGGGGGTAATCAAGCAATTGAGCCTCATCCGAAACCGGACGGCCTTCCTATAAAAGGGCCAAGCGTCACGTTTGTGCGCGCCGGAGGCCTGTTTTGACCCTTCCGAAATCGCGCAAGTGCAGTCACAGGCAGCAATAGAAATTTTTTCGCGCGACCTTCGAAAAAATGAGAATCGCTGGCCAGCCTGTGCGCCCTGGGGACCATGCGCGAACAATCCAGCGTGACCCCCTTTTCCGTGCCAACTTATCTTCGCGGCGTTCGCGCGCGATCCCTTTTCGCTCCCTTTGCCAGCTACTTCACCATGACATCATCGGTGGCGCTGAAGCTGCCGCCATCCATGAAGTCACCGCTGAGGATCAAAGTGGCTGGCCCCGGCTGCAGAGCCAGATCAGCCAGCACGAACTTGGCCACCAGGTGTCCAAGGTTATCGACGCCCAGACCGGTCGGCGAGACACCATCGAGTTCAATCGACTCAGACACCACGAGCACGGCGGGGATGTTCGTATGCACCGTGACGGTGCTGACCTTCGCCAACACAATCACGTTGGGTGACACCATCATGGCTGGCTCGTCGCTGTCAACGGCGCTGTTGGCCGTGGCCACGCTTGTCAATGCCAGGCCGATCAGCCCACAGATTCCCAAAACAATGAGCAATGACTTCTTCATCACATGTCTCCTTGCGCAATCGCGCGTTTCAGGGTTTGTGTCCCGCGAACGTCGCAGGCATATTCTCTTGCTTCATCCCCGTTGTCAGCGGGCTGGGCGCCTGGTGGCGCGAGTTTGACGTTCAGCCATGGCACACAACTCGACAGTCATTGTCCACAGTCAATTACACAACACCCATCGGGGTTAACCCTGAAGTCGGGGTAAACCCGGATATGCCGGGATGGACCGGCGATCGATAATCCCATTGTCATCAACCGATGTTCAGATAAGGCCTGTACGGGACAGTGTGTCCCGTGGCCGCAGACCCTGTGATCCCGGGTGGAAAGGAGCATGCAATGAGACTGTTTTTGGCCATGATTCTGGCGATCCTGGCGCTACTGGTGGTGACACAAGTCTCCACCGCTGGCGATGGCACCTGCGACGGTACGCAGATACACCAGCGCGACCGTGATTGCCAGTGTGACTGCGACGAACCGTGTGATGTGGACGGGGACGGCATCTGTGACAACTGCGGCGGGCATCTGCCTGTTGGTCCTGACGCCGATGGCGACGGTGTGCCCAACGGACAGGACGACGATTACGTTCCGCCGGAGGACGGCACCGGACAGCAGAAGGGCAGGTAGTCGTCGATTGAATTACGACAATCAGGGCCCGTCGAGGCTTTCGGCGGGCCCGTTTTGTCTATAGCTCAGCGCGGGTGATGGATTCATTGTTTATCATCACTTGCGCCTGATGGGAAGCCATCGTGCGGGACAACGCAATGCGTGATCGGCGCGAACAGGCGGGTGAGTCCATGCGTGGCGGCAGAGAAAACTGCCTGGCTTACTTCGAGGATCATCGCGCGATCGGCTTCACACTGATCGAAGTTCTCGTCGTACTCTCAATCATTGTCATTCTCATGGCGATCCTGTTGCCGGTGCTGGCGATGGCGCGGCGGGTGGGCGTGCGTACAGCCTGCCAGTCGAACCTGCACGGGATCGGGGCGGCCATAGCCGCCTACACCATGGACAACAACTTCGCACTGCCGACCTACTTCGCAGATCCTGCGATCACGTTTGATACCTTCCGAATACGAACCGACGATGGGCGACTGGTCAATCTGGGCGTCCTGCTGACTTATGCCGGTGACCCTCGGCTGCTCTACTGTCCCAGTCAAACAGACACCCAGTCACCAAGCATTGCCTACGATGCCCCCGCGAATCGCTGGCGTGATGCCGGTACCGCAGGCGGACCCCGCAGCGGTGGCGGGCGAGGTCCGGGTGAGCCGGACAACGGGCACTCCGGCCCGCGTTCGGGCGTCAATGCATCCTACACAGTGCGCTTGAACAATCCGGGCGATGTCCAGGCGGCGTCGTGGAATATCATCAACTTCACGAACAAGGTGATCTACTCTGACTTTATCGGCGTGGACGGTTGGCCTGGCCGCGGACGTTTTGTCGATCAGATCAACAGTCCGCATGAAAGTCGAGGGTATAATCGCCTTTTTGGAGACAGTTCCGTGATTTGGACCGATGCGGCGCCTCTGAACGGCCTGCGTCCAATCAATGACGTTGAGCCGTCGCCCGAGGAGTTGAACCAGTACTACCTACTCTTTGACGTCTTGCACTGACGAGCTTCACGACACATGAAGCAGAGCCCAGGAACCCGAGGCGAGCAAGTGCCCGGCCTGCGTCATCTGGTGAGCAGTACCTGGTTTGCTCCGGCACTGCTGGCGATGCTGTTCGTCGTCTTTCTCGCCGGCCTGCTCTGGTTGTTCCATAGCCGATCCCTGCAAGTGGCCCGGGCCAACCTCAACAGCAGTATCAGCACCGCTCAGGAGTCCATGCGTCTGCGCCTGCACGCCACACGCGATCACCTGGTGACGATGGCTGAAGATATGGCCAGGCATTCCCTCAACCAGGAACTGTTCAGCGAACGCCTGGCCCATTACATGGCGGAACATCCCGAGCTCGTCAGCGCCATGTATGTCGATGCCGAAGGAGAAGCGCGCTGGGCGGTCCCCAAGCAATGGGAAGAGAAAGTGCTTGGCCGCCCGCTGGCGTGTCCGCGTTCCCTGGAGGTCAGCCGACTGGCTGAGGCAAGCGGAACGCCTGTTTATTCCGACGTACACATCAGTCTTCAGAACGAGCCAGCTTTCGACCTGTGTGTTCCGATTCAAGATCAGCAGAATACTTACGGAGTCATTGTTGCTGTTTATTCCTGTGAAAGAATGCTGCGCAACATGATCAGCCGGGAGATTGTCCATGAACATCGTGCGAGTCTGATCGACGGTGAAGCGAACACGCTTGTGACCCTGCCGGCCGTGCAGCAAATTGATGAACGTCTGTCGGCGATCGCCGAACTGGACCCACCCGGTCGAGGATTTGCTCTTCGTTTGGACCGCTACGGCAGCGGCTTTTGGGGCGTTGGGATGACGCTGATGGTCGTGCTCTGCGTAGGTTTGGCGTTCGGGATGTCCTGGGGCATGTGGTCGCTGCAACGGCAGATAATCCGGCGGTTAGAAGCGGAACGCCAAATGCACGAAGCTCACGACAGCCTGGCTGAGCGTGTGCGAGAACGAACCGTCGAGTTAGAGACCGCCAATAAGCGCCTGAAAACGGAGATGATTGAACGTCGCCGGGCAGAGGAAGAATCTCGCCAGCATCAGGAGGAACTGGCGCACGTGACACGGGTCAGCACAATGGGCGAGATGGCCACGGGACTGGCGCATGAACTGAATCAACCCCTGGGCGCTATTGCCAACTTCGCCGAAGGCGGCCTGAGGCTCATGGACGCCGACAGCGCCCACCCCGATGCTTTGCGTATGGCCTTCACGGAAATCTCCGAGCAAGCCCGACGTGCGGGAACGATCATCCATCGCATGCGCTCGTTCGTCGCTACCGGCGAGCCACGAAGAGAACCACACAAGTTCAAGCGGCTGGTCGGGGAGCTGATGGATCTGGTAGATGCCGATTGCCGCCAGGAGCAGATCGATTTGTACCTGGACGTGCCGGATCTTCTGCCAACCGTGCTGGTCGATGGCATCCAGATCCAGCAGGTGCTGTTGAACCTGATCCGCAACGCGATCGAGGCACTGAGCGAGGTGGACCCGGCCGGCCGCCGCATCACTGTGACAGCAGCGCCCGGTGATAACGGCACGCTCGCCGTCGCGGTCTCAGACACGGGACCGGGATGCCCCCCTGAGATGATGACGCGGTTGTTCGAGGCATTTTACACGACCAAAAAGTCAGGCATCGGCATGGGATTGTCCATCAGCCGATCCATCATCGATGCCCATGGTGGCAGAATCTGGGCCACGGACCAGGCATCCGGCGGTCTGACGGTTCAATTCACGATCCCAACCCTGGATGGAGAGTATGATGTCCCAGCTTAGAGATACGGAGCTTTCGGGTGTGCTACCGCCCACGGTCTATGTCGTTGACGACGACGATGCCATGCGGCGCGGTTTGAAGTTTTTGATCACATCCGCTGGATATGAAGTTGAGGCATTTGACTCCGCTCAGGCCTTTCTTGATCACGACCGGGCTGGGCCGGGTGGCTGTCTGGTGCTGGACGTGCGCATGCCAGGCATGGATGGACTGCAGTTGTTCGAACAGCTGCGCGCGCGAAACATCGCAATTCCGGTCATTTTCATCACCGCGTTCGGCAATATTGCCATGGCCGTACGCGCTGTGAAGGCCGGGGCATACGACTTCATCGAGAAACCTTTCGAAGGCGCAGCTTTGCTCGCCCGCATACGCCAATCATTGTCACAGGCCACACAGCCCCGGGACAGACAATCGGATACCAGCGAGATCAGAAAGCGACTGGAATCCCTGACACCACGCGAGCGGCAAGTCATGGATCGTGTTGTCGCCGGCATGCTCAACAAGCAGATTGCCGGAGAGTTGGACATCAGCATCAAGACAGTGGAAACTCATCGAGCTCAGGTCATGCAGAAGTTGCAGGCGCAAAGTCTGGCTGAGCTGGTTCGGATGGTCATCGCCACTGAATCCGCTTCTTAAGTGGTAATTGCTCGCTCCCCGGAAGTGGAGAGAGGGGCGGAGTTCAAACCGTATGTCGCACCCTATTTGCTACCTGAAACCTACGGCGATACGCCGTGGGCTTCGCCTCGTTGCACCCTACTGCCTTCGCGAATGCCTGATTACTTGGATGGCCTGCGACCGGCCTTGGCGAATGTGTGATTGCCTGAATGCCTGATTGCTTGAATGGTTTAGTCCCTACCCACCAGCCCCTACTCCCTACTGCCTACTGCCTACTCCCTGCGCTCACTGCGGTTTGCGGGGGTCCCAGTAGCGTTGTTCCTGGGCGATGTCGTTGATGGATGTGTCCATCTGTTCGACGTGGCTGTCGGCGAACAGGACGTTGGCGCGTTTGGAGTGTCGGAAGTCGGGGCGGCCGAAGCCATCGACGTTGTTGGTGTCGCCGGGTCGGGTGACGTAGGTCCAGAGGTTGCTGTTGCCGGGGGGAGCGGTGATGTCGATGGTGACGAGTTTTTCGGAGGGTTTGTCGATGAGCGAGGAGAGGATGCCTGGATTGACCGGGCCGCCGGGGTTGACCGGTTTGACGCCGTTCCAGCCGCTGTGAGGGTAGTCAGGACCCGGCTCAACCATGTACTGCACGTTGTAGCCGTAGCTGGAGTTCCAGTAGCCGGTCCACTGGAAGTCATGGGTGGGGCAGAGCCAGACGAAGTCGCCGGTCTTGACCACGGACTGCAAGGTGTAGGGGAAGTAAGGCGCCAGCCCCCGTGTCGCCAGGTCGCCCCAGGAGCCGTCAGAGCCGGAGTCGGGCATGCGGCCCTTGTGGTCCACGCCGTAGGCTTCGATGGCGATGCCGATCTGCCGCTGATTGCTGCGGCACTTGACCTCGCGTGCGGACTCACGGGCCTTGGCCAGGGCGGGCAGAATGATGCCGATCAGAATCGCGATGATGGAGATGACGACCAGGATTTCGATCAAGGTGAAACCCCGACTGCACAGCCGGGTTTTGCTTGGATCCATATACATGAGGGCATCCCTCCTGATTCTCTTCCAGTCGGCCATTATAGCCCGGTATTGGTGGCGGGACAGGATTTGTTGGAGGACATATTCGCGTTTAAATGCCGTCCAGAACGGTTTTTCCGGCAACGGAACCCGGCAACGGGAGTTGCCGGGCTTTGGGGCGTCGGTGGTCAGGGGGAATCATGGGGCAGGGTCGTCCGGCGTGCGATGTAGAAAAGCACGGGGTAAAGCAGCAGCTCGGCGATGAAGCTGGTCGCCAGTCCGCCGATCATGGGCGCAGCCAGGCGGCGCATGGTGTCGGCCCCGGCGCCGCTGGCCCACAGCAGCGGGAGCAGGCCGATGAAGGTGGTCATCACGGTCATGGTCTTGGGACGGATGCGCTGCACGGCGCCATCATGGACCGCGTGCCAGAGATCGGTGGCGTTGCGCATGCGACCTTCGTTCTTGAAGCGTTCGTAGCTGTTGTCCAGGTAGAGCAGCATGACCAGGCCGGTCTCCGCGTCGAGTCCCGCCAGTGCGATGATGCCGACCCACACCGCCAGCGAGAGGTTGTAGTCGAGCGCATAGAGCAGCCAGAACGCGCCGACGAGGCTGAAGGGGACGGCCAGCAGGACGATCGCCACGCGCAGCCAGGAGCGCGTCGCCAGATAGAGCAGCAGCACGATGGCGACGCCGGCCAAGGGGACGACGATCATCAGTCGCGCCCGCGCCGCCTGCATGTATTCATATTGTCCCGACCAGACGATGGAGTAGCCCGGCGGCAGTTCGACCTGGCGCGCCACGGCCCGCTGGGAGTTCCTCACGTAGGTGCCGACGTCGATGCCCGCGATATCGACAAAGACCCAGCTGGTGGGCCTGGCGTTTTCACTGCGGATCATGGGCGGGCCGGGGTGCACCGTAAGCGACGCCAACTGGCCCAGGGGAACTTGCGCTCCCGCGGGAGTGGCAACGAGCGCTTGCCGCAGGGCCGGCAGGTTGTCGCGCAGCTCGTGCGGATAGCGGACATTGACCGGATAGCGCTCCAGCCCTTCGACGGTGGTCGTGACCTCCATGCCCCCCAGGGCCGTCGCGATCACCTCCTGGACGGCGTCAATGGTCAAGCCATAGCGGGCAATCTGCTCGTGGTCGATGCGGATGTCCAGGTATTGCCCGCCGACGGTGCGCTCGGGAAAAGCGCTCACGGTGTACTGCCCAACGCCTTCCGCCGTCTTGAGCACCTGGGCGGTTTGCTCAGCCAGTTTGCCCAGGACGGTGAGATCGGGGCCCATGATTTTGACACCGACCGGCGTCCTAATGCCGGTCGAGAGCATGTCAATGCGTGTGCGAATGGGCATGGTCCAGGCGTTGGTCACGCCGGGGAACTGCACGATGTCGTTGAGGCCGGGTACGCGAAGGGGATTGCCTTGACCGTCGTTGGTGCCGGGCAGGTCGTAGCCGTACAGCAGCTCGTTAATCGTGATGGTTCGCACATCATCGAAGAACAGGCTGGGAAGCCATGCCGCCCACGCGGGCCAGTCGTCGTAGAAATGTTCGACCGGCCGCGTGCGCCAGCGCGACTTGTCGCGATGCAGGACAATGGTCGTTTCGATCATGCTGAGGGGCGCGGGGTCGGTGGCGCTGCCAGCCCGACCGGTTTTGCCCATGACGGTGTCCACCTCGGGAAACTGTTTAATGAGCTTGTCGGTCTGCTGGAGCAACTCGCGCACCTTGGTGATGCTGATGCTGGGGTCGGTGGTGGGCATATAAAGCAGGTCGCCTTCCTCGAGGGGAGGCATGAACTCACTGCCGAGTTGGCTCAACGGCCAGAGTGTCGAAGCGAGCAACAGCGCCGCCGTCACGACGATCGTGATCTTGAAGTGCATCGCCAGCACAAAGAAAGGGTGATACAGCCGTTGCAGCAGGTTGGAGATGGGGTTGGCTCGTTCGTGAATGATCTTCTGGGGCACGAGCAACATGGCAACGAGGACCATCCAGCCGATCACCAGCGCGGTTCGGTAAGGAGCGAGTGGCCCCAGAGGCGCGCCGGCGAGCAATCCGGCCGGCAACAGCATGGCGGCGAGCGTGACCGCGAGGTTGACGCGCCAGCCCCAGCGGCGGGGGAGCACGCGCGCGGTGATGAAGTAGCTCATGAGCACCGGAATAATCGTCACCGCCAGAAACGCCGCCATCGTCATGGCGAACGTCTTGGTATAGGCGAGCGGCTTGAACAATCGGCCACTTTGCTCCCCAAGAACAAAGACCGGCAGGAAGGAGACGGTGATAATCAGCAGCGAGAAGAAAAGGCTGGGACCCACCTCCTGTGCCGCCTCCAGGATGAGTTGGGTCCGCGGGCGGGGATCGGCTGTCTGCCCCGCTTGCATGAGCTGATGCAATCGGTCCTCCTCGCGGTCCAGGTGCTTGTGCGCGTTCTCCACCATGACGATCGAGCTGTCCACCATCACGCCGATGGCGATGGCGATTCCGCCCAGGCTCATGATGTTGGCGTTGATGCCCAGCAGGCGCATGAGGAGCAGGCTCGCCAGCACGCCCGTGGGCACCACGAACACCGCCACCAGTTCGCTCCGCGCGTGCAGCAGGAAGAGGATACACACCAGGGCCACGACCGTGATTTCCTCCAACAGCGTGTGACGCAGCGTATTCACCGCCCGGTCGATCAGGTCGCTGCGATCGTAGGCGGTGCGCAGACCGACGCCCGGCGGCAGCCCTTGCTCCAATTCCGCCAGCTTCACCTTCACGTCGGCGATGGTCCGGCGCGCGTTCTCGCCGAACCGCATCACGATGATCCCGCCTACCACATCACCTTCGCCGTTCCAGTCGGCGACGCCCAGGCGAATGTCGGGCCCCACGCGGACCTCCGCCACGTCCGCGAGGTAGATCGGTGCGCCAGCTTCCGTCACGTCCAGCGCGATCCCTCGCAGGTCCTCGAGCACCTGGTCGGTGCGGACCCGCTGAATCATGCGGCCCTGTTCACGCGCGGCGCGCAACTGCTGCTCGCTCAGCGAACCGAGATAACCCAAGCCGCGGACCATATACTCGGTCTCGCTCATCTCGATCACTCTGCCGCCGACGTCGATGTTGGAGCGATCGATCGCCATCCGCACTTCGCGCAAGGGGATGTTCAGGGCGAGCAGCTTCACCGGGTCGGCGACGACCTGATACTGCTTGATGAAGCCTCCCACGGGCGCCACCTCGCTCACGCCGTCAACCGCCGTCAGCTCGTATCGCATATACCAGTCCTGCAGCCCGCGCAGGTCCGCCAGATCCACATCGGGCTGGCGCAGCGGCCCGCCGGTGAGCGGACAGGCCTCGCGCCCCGGGAAGATGCGGTGGCGCAGCAACCGCGCGCGGACATCGTCATCGTGAGGCGCATCGTCCCGGCTGGCGTACCATTGTTCCGTTTGCGGATCGTGCCAGAGCCCCCGCGGGTGCTCCGGACACCACGGGCCGGTGCTGAGCACGTATTGATAGACCCAGCCCACGCCCGTCGCGTCCGGGCCTAGTTGCGGATCGACCCCCGCGGGCAACCGACCGCGTACAAAACTGAGTTGCTCCAGCACGCGGCTGCGGGCCCAGTACAAATCCGTGCCGTCTTCAAAAATGATGTAGACGAAGCTGTCACCGAACATGCTATAGCCGCGCACAACCTTCGCGTAAGGCACGGCGAGCATGGCCGTGGTCAGCGGATAAGTGACCTGATCCTCGACGATCTGCGGGGCTTGTCCGGGGTACTCCGTCTTAATGATGACCTGCACATCTGACAGGTCGGGGATGGCGTCTATCTTAATCGTGGACATCGCCCACAGGCTCGCACCCACGAGGCAGGCCGTCAGCAGCAGCACCATCGCGCGGTTGTGGACGCACCACTGAATCAGTCTGGCGATCATGCTTAGTGTCCCCCGCCTGTTTTGCCGAGGTTGGCTGCGGCCTCGTCGAGTTTCTGCAAATATTTGCGGGGGTCAGCCTGGAAGGCGTCGATGCACGACTCGCAACAGAACATCAGCGTTCGGCCCTCGTGCTCCACCTTCACCGGTGCGCCCATCGAGCCCAGCGGCGCACCACTGACCAGGCAGAAGTCGATCGGATAGCGATCGGTCGCTTCAGCCGCTTGCGGCTGCGCGGGTTCCTCCAGCTTCGCTTCGCCGGCGGATTCAACTCCGCCCGTCACGGGCATCGCCTCGCGCCGATCGAAGCAGCCGAGCATCTTCGATCCGAAGTACGGATTGCGCACCTCGCCCGCTGCCTGCAGCCAGATCGTGCCGCCCTGTCCCTGACGGTACATCGGACAATGCAGCGCCTGCACCTGGCGACCGAAGCTCGGCGGCACGCCGGTGGCCAGCAGCAGCGACTGCATGGCGGTGCTCAACTCCGCGAATTGCAGACGCGCATCAGCCAGGTCCGTGGTGTCGATCAGCTTGAGCGCATGGGCGCGGGCGGCGGCGATCGCATCCTGGTGCTCGTGCTGGAAGTGCGGCGCGGCAGGGATGTCGAACGTGACCAACTGGTCAATCGCCTCAGCCAGCGGGCGGGCATGTCCAGCGGCGCCTTCGACCGTGTCATCCGCCAGCAGGTCGGCGATGGCCAGGTAATGTTGCAGCGCGGTGTTGAGCGCCGCGGCCACCGGCTGGGGCAGTTCGCTTAACTGGCTCGGGCCCGCGACCTCAGCCTCAGCCCGCTGATCGGAGGCCAGGTCGCCCTTGATCATCTTGGCCAGCGCTTCACGGATCTTCGATTCCGAGTCGAGCAGGAACTGGCCGGAGGTCACCACCATCTCGCCTGGCTTGAGGCCGGAGATGATTTCAACTTGTCCGTCGCCGGTCTCCACGCCCAGTTGCACCTGGCGCGGCTCGAACCGTCCTTCACCGAGGCTGACGAACGCCACCTGCCGCTGGCCGGTGTCAATGACCGCCGAGCGCGGAGCGAGTGTTTTTTCCGCAGCCAGGGTGTTGTGCAATTCGATATTGGCGAACATGCCGGGCTTCAGTATGCCGCCGGGGTTTTCAAACTCCAGGCGGACCTGCACCTCGCGCGTCTTGGTGTCCAGGTAGGGATAGATGTAAATCACCTTGCCCTCAAACGTCTGGCCGGGGATGTAGGCCAGCGACATCGTCGCTTCCTGTCCCACCTGCACGTAGGGCAACTGGTACTCGTACAGCGTCACCATGACCCAGACCCGAGACAAGTCCGCGATGCGGAAGACGCGCATGCCGGGATCGACCTTCATGCCTTCGTTGGCGTGCTTGTCGATGACGACGCCGGTGTGTGGGCTGCGGATCGTCATCGTCTTGGACGGTTTGCCGGTCTTGCCCAGTTCGTCGATCTGATCGTCGGTGATGTCGAAGTATTCCAGCCGCGTGCGTGCGGCATCCAGCAGGTCGGCCGCGCCCTGGGCCGCTTCGGGCGCTGCCGGTGAACCGATCCGTCCCGCGTTCCTGAGTGCCAGCAGGTATTCTTCCTGCGCGGCGTAGAGTTGCGGGGCGTAGAGATCGAACAACGGCTCGCCGACGTTCACGCTGGCGCCGACAAAATCCACGTGCAGCTTTTCGATCCAGCCGGATACCTTGATGTTCACGTCGCGCACGGTTTTCTCGTTGTAGTCCACCGTGCCCACCGTGCGAATGGTCCGCGTCAACGGCCCGCTGATCACGGGCGCGATGCGCACGCCCATGTTCTGCACCACCACCGGGTCGATGGCGATTTCGCCGGTGAACTTGTCGGGGTCGATCGGCGTCAGCTCCATGTGACAGATGGGGCAATCGCCCGGATGAGGCAGAATCACCCACGGGTGCATGCCGCAGGTGTAATACTGCACCTGTCCCGAATCGTCGGTGACAGCCGCAGCCTGATCGCTGTGGGCGTGCCCGAATCCCAGCCAGCGCCCAGCCACGCTCATCGCTCCGCGCACCGGGCCGGCGAACATGGCGCCCAGCAGCAGGGCCGCCAGCGCCACCAGGCACAGCATCAGCAGTGTCTGCCAGCGCAATACTTTGGGCGGTTGCGTCTGATTCATGGTGCAGGCTCCTTGGTTTCTCGCGGCAGGTCGCCGCCGATCGCCAGTTCCAGGTCCGCCACGGCCTGCTGCATCTCAGTCAGCGCCCGGTGGTTCATCAACTCGAAGTTCAGCAGCTTCCGCCAGTTGTCCACCAGCGTGAGAAAGTCCACGCTCCCCGCCCGGTAGCCGCTGCCGGCCGCTTCCACCGTCTGCCGCGCCTGCGGCAGGATCGTGCCTTGAAACAATTCGACCAGTTGCTGCTGCGCTTCGACTTTCAGATAAGCATCCTGCACCGCGAACGCGATGCGGTTCTGCTGCGTCGTCAGGTCGGCGATGCCCTCGAAAAGGCCGGCCGTGGCTTCGCGTTCAGCAGCGTCGTATTTTTCGGTCCAGATGGGCAGATTGATGCCGAACCCGAGCCACCACTGGTCATCGCCGTTGGCAGCCATGGAAAGACCTTCGTCGTCCACCATGTTGTAGGTCGCGCTGACGGTCAGATCGGGCCAGCGGTTGAGCCGAGCGAGCCTGCGCTGCTGGCGCGATTGCTCAATCCGCTCGTGAATCCTGCGCAGTGTGGGATTCTGCCCGGCCGCCTGCGCCAGCAGCGCGTCCAGTTGCGAGGTGATGCGCTGCGGCTCGGTTTCGCTCGTCGCGGCAACGGGTTCGGGCAATGTCGCGTTCACCGGACGGTCCATTAACTGGTTGAGCATCCCGCGGGTGGTGGCCTGACGTTGTGCGAGCACGACCAGCTCGTTGTCAAGGTTGCTCAGTTCGACCGATGCCCGCAGTACGTCCGTTTGGCTGCGCGTGCCGGCCTTGTATTCGGTCTGGGCAATCTGATGAAATTGTGACAGCAGTTCGCGGCTGCGGCGTGTGGTTTCGATGGCGCGCGTGGCCAGGTAATAGCTCCAGTACGCTCGCCGGGTCTCGGCCGCGACCTGGAGGCGCGTCTGCTGAAGCTCAGCCATGGCCATGGCGGCATCCTGCTCGGCGATCCGGCCGCGCGTGTCCAGCTTGCCCGGGAACGGCAGCTTCTGGCTCAGGCCGCTCATCAGGCCAACCTGGCCAGCGGCAGTTTCAGCCATCTGACCAACCGGGTCCACCTGCAACATCGGGTCATCCAGCGAAGTGACCTGCGGCACGCGCGCCCGCAGCCGCTCGATGCGCTGCGCAGCGGCGCGGATGGCGGGATTGCGCTGCAAGGCGATGCGAACGTAATCCTCGGGGCCCGCCTCGGTCAGGTCCAGCGATGTGCCCGCCGGTCCGTCCGCCGCCTCGGCCGATCGGCTGGGCAGAGTTTGTGAATCCGGCATCGGCCACGTTCGATACGTCGCATCGTCCAGCGGCGAACTGCTGCACGCTCCCAGCAGAAGCGCTACGCCGGCCAGCAACAGATGGGTGTTAATCGTTGTCATCGTGTTCTTTGTGTTCACCGTGTTCACCGTGCGCATGCTCCGACGCGCGATGGAGTATCACCAGGTAGTGGGCCGGGTTTTTCTCGAATGTTTTGACGCACCGCGGGCAGCAGAAGCGCGCCAGGCGGTTGCCGCTGACGTAGTCGATCGGTTCGCCCATCTCGCCAAGCTTTTCACCCGAGACCAGGCAGGTGGTCAGCGGGTAATCCGCCTGCTGTTTCTCGATGACAGCCGCGTTGATCTTTTCCAGATATTTGGCGGGATTCTTCTCAAACGTTCCGACGCACATCGAACAGCAGAAGCGCACCAGGCGATTGCCGAACACGAAGTCGATCGGCTCGCCCATGTCGCCGCCAAGTTTCTCGCCCGACACCACGCAGGTGTCCAGCGGATACAGCGGCGTCTGCTGCTCGATGATCAACTGGTCCACCTTGGGTAGATAGGCATCGGGGTCAGCTTTGAACTGCTCGGCGTTTTCTTCACTGGCGAAGCGCAACTCGCGTCCCTCGTGCAAAAGGACCACCGGCTGATCAATGTCAGCCAATTTTACTCCCGTGACCGGGTCCACGTTCAACGGGTAGGCGTCACCCACCCGCTCGGGTGCTTCTTTTTCCCCGTGCTCATGACTTTGCGCCCATGCGACCGGAGTCCAGGCCAGGGCGATCGCCAAAGTCGTGTACGCAAAGATGGTCGTGTTGGCGGGTCGGTGCATGTGAAGGCTCCTTGTCTGCGAGTCGTGCCGTGCAGGGGGAAGAATGAGCAATCGAGTGGTAGTCGTCAACAAAACCCGGTGGCGCTGTGGCAAGCACCACCGGGCAGCAGCGCAGCCTTCGTGGGCATGTCACTACTTTCGGGGCAGATCGCGATCCGGGGGCGCGCTTTGGGTCAGCGATTCCGGGGTGACCTTGCAGGTCGGGCAATTGTGCAGCATGACCTTGCCGTCCTCCATGAGCTGGCTGGTGGCCATGGCGTCGCAGTCGGGGCACGTCATCTGCGTCTTGTGACGAAGCGAGACGATTTTGGAGCCGGGCTGGCTGCGATCCTTGACCCAGACCGTTTCGCAGTTCGGGCACATCATGCCCTGCATGTTGCTGTGCATGTCTTTCGACGCGGTGCTGCCGCCGCTGGTCGAAGCGCAACCGGCCGCCAGCAAGACGCCCGCCAATACGCTGCCGGCCACCATGATGTAAGTCCATCGACACATGATTCGGTCTCCTTTGTTGATCCTGGCCATGGCGGAATTTCGTCAGGGTGTGAGCATCTTGTAGCCCGCCGACCGCTACACTTTTCTAAACGACGGGATCGGGAGCCCTGGTTCCATGAACACGAGAAATTCTGATCAATGGAGCCCCGGAACCCCACCTCGCCGCTTCTTCGTTCCTGTCTATGAGGTGGGTCACGCCGGCGGCGGGTGTCGCTATTTCCACGATTCCTCCAGACCAGGGAGCCGACATGAAGCATGACCGACAACAACCGAACGTGACAGATCCCGTGTGCGGCATGTCCGTTGATCCTAACCGGGCGGCTGCCTCGCAGGCATTCGACGGGCAGACCTACTACTTCTGCTCCACCGGTTGCCACAAAAAGTTCAACACCGACCCCCGGAAGTATGTGCAACCCGAGCTGAGCCCAGACTCTGCCGCAGCGGACGAACGGCCGGATAACAAACTACCGGGGGCGGGGGTGATCTACACCTGCCCCATGCACCCGGAGGTGCAGCAGAAAGGCCCCGGCTCATGCCCCAAGTGCGGCATGGCCCTGGAGCCGACCACCGGTAGTGGTGGTGATGGGGACGACGATTCAGAACTGCGGGACATGACTCGCCGTTTCTGGATCGGCGTCGCCCTGACCGCACCGGTGCTGGTGCTGGCGATGGGACCGATGGTCGGGTTGCCGATTGACGCCTGGTTGGGGCATGTCGCGGCGCGCTGGCTGGAACTGGCGTTGGCCTCGCTGGTGGTGCTGTGGGCCGGGTGGCCCTTTTTGTTGCGCGGGTATCGCTCGATCGTGACGTGGAACCTGAACATGTTCACGCTGATCTCGATCGGCGTGACGGCGGCGTGGGGCTACAGTGTCATCGCCACGCTGGCACCGGGCATCTTTCCCGCTTCCTTCCAGCACCAGACGCCTTCCGGGGGCGGCCAGGTCGGCGTCTATTTCGAAGCCGCGGCGGTCATCGTCACGCTGGTTCTGCTGGGACAGGTGCTGGAATTGCGCGCCCGGCGACAGACCAGCGGCGCGATTCGTGCCTTGCTGGACCTTGCTGCCAAGACCGCCCGCCGCATCGACGATCAGGGCCAGGAGCACGAAGTTCCGCTGGACGAGGTGCAGATCGGCGACAAGCTGCGCGTTCGTCCCGGCGAAAAGGTGCCGGTGGACGGCCAAGTGATTGACGGCAAGAGCACGATCGACGAATCGATGATCACCGGTGAACCGATGCCTGTACAGAAGCAAGCGGGCGACAAGGTGACCGGGGCCACGGTCAACCAGACCGGCAGCTTCGTGATGCAGGCCGAGCGCGTGGGTGGTGAAACGCTGCTGTCGCAGATTGTGCAGATGGTGGCCGAAGCCCAGCGCAGCCGCGCTCCGATCCAGCGCATCGCCGACCTGGCGGCCGGCTACTTTGTGCCTGCCGTGTTACTTGTCGCAGTGGTCACGTTTATCGCCTGGAGTCTTTGGGGTCCCGAGCCGGCGTTCGCCTACGCCATCGTCAACGCGGTGGCGGTGCTGATTATCGCCTGCCCTTGCGCATTGGGCCTGGCCACGCCGATGTCAATCATGGTCGGCGTCGGGCGCGGCGCGCAGGCGGGGGTGCTGATCAAGAACGCCCAAGCCCTGGAAGTCATGGAGAAGATCGACACGCTGGTGGTGGACAAGACCGGCACGCTGACCGAGGGCAAGCCCAGACTGGTGACGATCAAATCCGCGGATGACTTTGATGAAAACGACCTGCTGCGTCTGGCCGCTTCACTGGAGCGCGGCAGTGAGCACCCGCTGGCGGAGGCGATCGTGCGCGGCGCAGAAGAACGCGGCATCGAGCTGTCCGACAGTGACCATTTCGACTCGGTCACCGGCAAGGGTGTCACGGGCGAAGTGGCCGGCCGCTCCGTGGCCCTTGGCAACCGGGCCATGATGGAGCAATTGAAAATCGACGTGGAGCATCTGGCCGAGCAGGCCGAGTCGCTGCGAAGCGAAGGTCAGACAGTGATGTTCGTCGCCATCGACGGCAAGCCCGCTGGTCTGCTGGGCGTCGCGGACCCGATCAAGGACTCCACGGCCGAAGCGGTGAAGCTGCTGCACGACAGCGGTGTGGAACTGGTGATGCTCACCGGCGACAGCCGCACGACGGCCGAGGCGGTGGCCCGGAAGCTGGGCATCGACCGCGTGGAAGCCGAAGTCCTGCCGGACCAGAAGGCCCGGATCGTCAAGCAGCTTCAATCGCAGGGTCGGCGCGTGGCGATGGCTGGTGACGGGATCAACGACGCACCCGGCCTGGCCCAGGCGGATGTGGGCATCGCCATGGGCACCGGCACGGACGTCGCCATCGAATCGGCGGGCATCACGCTGGTCAAAGGCGATTTGCGCGGCATCGTCAAGAGCCGGCTGCTCAGCCGCAAGACCATGGGCAACATCCGCCAGAACCTGTTTTTCGCCTTCATCTACAACGCGGCCGGCGTCCCGATCGCAGCGGGCGTGCTTTATCCGCTGTTCGGCCTGTTGCTGTCGCCCATGATCGCCGCCGCCGCCATGACCTTCAGTTCCGTTTCCGTCGTCAGCAATGCTCTGCGGCTGCGACGGGTGAGTCTGTGAAGCCGGGCTGCATTTTTGTCAGAATGTGGCTGCGGTTGGAACCTGGCAGTCCCTCAGACTCGTTTAGAAAGGCAGAGTGAATGAGTTCGGGGCCGATCAGCGAGGCCCAGGCGGAGCGGTTCAGGCGGCTGGTGTGGCCCATGCTGGACATGGTGCTGCGCACCGCCGGGTGCCTGACGCGCCGCGCCGACGAGGCGGAGGATCTGGCCCAGGAAGCGATGGTCAAAGCCATGCGCGCAATCGACACCTATCAGGACGAGACCAACCTCAAGGCCTGGCTGCTGACCATCCTTCGCCGCACGCACATCGACCAGCTGCGGGCCGCCCGCAACCGGCCGCAGACGCTTTCCATGAATGATCACGACTTTGAGGATGAAACGCAGGCGGCCATCGGCGAACACGACCCGCAATGGAGCCAGCCGCAGGAACTGATGAATCGATTGGAAGACGAAGCGGTTATCGACGCCATGCAACAGTTGCCCGAAGACATCCGCTGGACGTTGCTGCTGACCGACGTTGAGCAGTTGGATCATGTGGAAGCCGCAGCCGTGCTGGGCGTTGCGGTCGGCACGATCAAGAGCCGCGCCTCGCGCGGGCGGGCCATGCTGCGCGATCGACTGTACGAACTCGCCCGCCGTCGCGGCTGGGTCGGACAGACGGGGAGGGTGACCGGATGAACATCCACGATCAGGACAGTTTGGATCGCGCCACCGCTGCCCGCCTGGCAAAGCTGGCCGGTCGTCCGGTGGATGCGTCTGCTTTCAAACGCAAACTCGAGCGCGTGATGCGGGAGCAGACCGAAAGCGATGCTGCACCGTCACGATCATTGCGTCCAGCCCGATGGTGGCGGCCGATCACCTCGATCGCAGCCGTATTGCTGCTGGCGCTGTCGGTTGCCTGGCTGATGCTGGAAGGCGGCACGCCCGCTGCTGAGGCGGCCCCGACGGAGTTGGCGCGGATTTATCAGGAAGTGACCAGCGGCCGCACGCCGCACCTGGAAGTAACCAGCGTGGAGGAAGCCAATCGGCTTCTGTCCGACCAGGCCCAGGGCATTGTGCCAATCCCCGAGTTGCCCGGCCAGTTGCAGTCATGTTGTCTTCATCAGCACGCCGGCGCCACGTTGACCTGCGCGGTGATCGAACGCGACGGCCAACGCATTGCCGTGGTAATGGCGGACGGCGCCAAACTTCACTCGCCCAAGGGCCAACAGATCGAACGCGATGGGCGGCAGTTCATCTTCCACACCACCAACGGCATCAACATGGTCATGGCCCACGAAGGCGGCCGCTGGCTTTGCGTGATGGGCGATGCCTCCGCTGAAATCCTGGTCGAAGTGGCTGCCGACATCCGGATGTGACGCCGCTGCTCGTGCGCCGCGCGTTTTGACCGCGCCATGTCCCGGGGCGTGCCGACTTCAGTCAGCATGTCTGCCCGTATTCATGCCAACTGAAGTTGGCATGCCCAAAAGTCTTACATGGTTTGTCTGACTTCAAAGTAATCAAAGTACGCACAGGCCTGTTCGCAGCCCAGGTCCATGGCGAACAAGCCGACGAAAGGCCCGGTGAATGCGCCGCAGCCTCGGTGGACCCCGACGTAGGCAACCTGCGCATCGTGCCGATCGCGTCCGGCGTCACGCTTTCGCCGCGCATCGTGATCGGGCAGGAGCAGCCGACGCCGCAGGGCTGGTACTCGTCCGCCTACGGCCAGTATGAGCCGTCCCCCGCGGTGATCTACTCCGCCCGCACCACCAGCAACAGCACCGACATCGCCTGGCTGCTGTTGCCTTACCGCGGCGCCGACGCACCCGCGACCGAAGCCAAACTGCTGGCCGGCAGCAAAGATGGGATGCGCCTCGAAGTCACGCTCGACGGCAAACGTTATGTCGCTGACATCCCGATGTCGTCCGGTCTGAAGGCGAAGCTGATGGTCAAATGAGCCGGTCCACTGCGAGGCAGGCAACTTCTGCACCGTCGAGGTCACCGCGCATCGCGCAACAAGCACAGCGGCTCAGCGCCGATGAACGACACTGAGCCGGTGGATGGCGTGTGCACGGTGCTTACGGAACGCGTGCCATTTTCAAAGCATTGTCATCAGGTCGGGCGGCCTTTTCGACGCCGGCGAAATACCGCCAGGCTGCTCATGCCCATCAGCGTGATCAGCGATGTCGGTTCGGGGATCTCGGTGACGTGGACATAGAATTGTTCGGAGCCTTGCCACTTGCCGCCACTGGTGCCCGCAGCCATGAATTCAAGCGGGTAATACCCCGGCGCCAGATCTGTGGCGACGCCGAGTTGGAATGACTGGGTGGTCACCGTGCTGAGCACCGCGGTGGTGTAACGTGTGGTGTAGTTGGTCCACGCGGCGTCGGCGGTGAAGCCGGTGACATCCTGCACGCCGTACAGGGCGACCGAATACTTGCCGCTGAATCCGGAGAGGGCAGTCTGAAGGGTCACGGAAGAGCCCTGTTGGACATTGTAAGACTTGAGGTTGCCGATGCCGCCGGCGGGATTGGCTGTGCCGTTGTTGCCCACCACGTTCACAGCCGATTTGGCGGACGTATGGCAGCCCGAGTTGTTGCACGTGCCATAATTGGGCTTGGCCATGGCCGGCGAACTGGCCAGCAGCATGGCAAGACCCGCAACGGACAGCCGGTGACAGATGGCTTTGGATCTGAACACAACTACCCCACTTTCTCTATGTAACCAATGGTGCTAGTTGCTCATTAAACGAATAAAGGCTTGCCGATGCTGGTGTTGGACACAGCACAGCATGGAGGCAAGCCCATGGTCATGGAAGACCACATCATCGCATTGTACTGCCAGATCG
>JADLFV010000033.1 GCA_020849625.1 Phycisphaeraceae bacterium | reverse complement strand
TGGGGCAGCCGTGGTCTTCTCGAAAACCACCCACTTGGGCTAGCGGCCCGCGCCGCGATGCTCGGATAGAAGAATGGGAAACCCCGCCTCGCCCTTGACAACGAGCCGTCATACATAGAAGCAATCAGCAATCAGACATCACAGATACTCATGACTGACCCCATTCTGCAAATTTTCCTTTCTCTGCTGGTGTTCGCAGGCGTGTACCTGCTGATCTACGCGGTGTTCCGTCATCCGGTGCCGGCCGAGGCCCCGGTGCATCGCCGTTTCGCCGCGGCGGTGGGTCAGCAGCGCAATACCATGTTCGAGCAACCCACGCTGGCGCCGCTGATGGGACTTGGTCTGACCCTGGCCCGCCGGTTGTCCGTGCCGCACTTTCGCCGCCGCATTCGCCAGAGTCTCAACGCCGCGGGCAATCCCAGCGGATACAGCGTCGAGGAATATCTGGCCATCTGCCTGCTGAGCGCAGCCGGTTGCGCCCTGGCGGCCGCATTGGTGCTGCTGTGGATCGGCAGCAGTCTGGCGGCCATGTTCGCGCCGCTGGCGGGTCTTGCGGGGTTCTATCTGCCGCTGTGGGCCCTGGACAGCACAGCCAAAGCGCGGCTGGTGCGCATCAGCAAGCAGTTGCCCTACACGCTGGACCTGATCTCCCTGACCATGGGGGCCGGCGCTGCCTTCAGCGAAGCCATCGAGACGCTGATCCGTGACGACCCGGACCAGGACCTTAACCAGGAGCTTGCCATCGTGCTCAGCGAAATGCGCTTCGGGGCGACGCTCAGCAACGCCATGGAAAACATGGCCGAGCGCATTCCGCTGCAGACGCTGCGCTCGGTGGTCGCGGCCGTGGTGCAGAGCCAGAAGCTGGGCACCACGCTGTCGATCATCCTCAAGGACCAGGCGGACATGATGCGCACCCACCGCAGCGTGCGGGCGGAGAAGCTGTCCGCCTCGGCCAGTTTGCGCATCCTGGTGCCGTCGATGGTCATCCTGCTGGCCGTGGTGATCGTGGTCTTCGGCCCCGTGCTGGTGCGCTTCTTCACCGACCGGCTGTGGTGAAGGCAATCCATCGCAGCCCGGCGAGGCGCAACGCCAAGCCCTGAGGAGTCCGCGACGAAGGGCTGGATTCCCCCGGGATTACAGGCGTATTGTCCCTCCAGGACTTCGCTTCGCTCAGTCCTCGGCTTTGCCGATAAACTGTTGTGTGATGAACGACACCAGTTCCATCCAGATTCAGATACTGGCCGGCTCCGCCGCCGGTCGCACGCTGCGCCTCAGTGGTCCGCAGATCAGCATCGGCCGCGATGAAAGCTGCGACGTGGTGATCGACCTGCCGTTCATCTCTCGCGTCCAGTGTGAGCTGCGACTGGCGGTCGATCGCTGGGTGCTGGTCAACCGCTCGGACAACGGCACGCAACTGTCGCGCAAGCTGGTCACCAGCAAGCCGCGCCCGATCCAGGATGGCGACGTGTTGCGCGTCGGCAAACAATCGGTGGCCCAGTTGATCCCCCTGATCATCCCCGCCGCTGACGCACCGTCGAACGCCGCAGCCGCAGCCCCATCATCCGAAGCACAACAGACCTCATCCCCCTCCGGGGGCGGGGGCGGCAAGTCCAAGCTCTGGATCGGCATCGGCGTGTACGTGCTGATCATGCTGGGCTTCATCGTGTTCGGCGCCACGCTGACCCGCAAGCCTGCCGAGACCGACAACATCGCCTCCATCCGCACCGTCAGCAACGACCAGATCGCCGAGGAAATCCGCAAGCCTCAGGAGAAGCGTGCCCCGCAGGAACTGAAGATGACCGAGCAGTTGCAGCGGGCCCGCGAACTGTTCGAAATGCGCGACTCGCAGGCCGATGCGCTTTATCGCTGTCACGAGGCCTACCAGGTGGCGCTGACCTATGCCGTGGGCGACGCCTTCCCCGATCCGCTGGATCAGCGCCGTTATCAACTGGCCCAGCAGGAGCTGATCCAGCGCGTGACCGAAGGCTATCGTTCCGCGTCGGACCTGCTGGCAGCCCGGCGTTTCGACGAGGCGGCCGCAATGTTCGCCCGACTGGAAGCGATGTACCCGGCCGGCCGCGACAGCAGCGTCTATCGCAGCATTCAGCAACAGCACGCCGCAGCCCGGCGGGAATTGGATAAACGATGAGCAACCAGGATTTACTCACCCAACCCGACGCCACCGGCCGCTACGGCAGCTACGGCGGCGTGTACGTGCCCGAGACGCTGCACCACGCCATCGCACAACTGGCTGCGGAATATGAAAAGGCCCGTCACGACGAAAACTTTCGAAAGCAGTTCGAAGACATCCTGCGCGACTACGTCGGCCGCCCCACCCCACTGCAGTTCGCCCGCCGATTGACGCAGCATGTTGATGGTGCACAAATCTGGCTCAAACGCGAAGACCTAGCCCACACCGGCGCACACAAAATCAACAACGCACTCGGCCAGGCCCTGCTCACCCTGCGCATGGGCAAGAAGCGCATCATCGCCGAGACCGGCGCCGGCCAGCACGGCGTCGCCACCGCCACCGCCGCCGCGTTCCTCGGCCTCAAGTGCGACGTGTTCATGGGCGTCGAAGACATGCGCCGACAGCGCCCCAACGTCCTGCGCATGAAACTGCTCGGCGCCACCGTCGTGCCCGTGGACAGCGGCAGCCGCACGCTCAAGGACGCCACCAATGCCGCCATGCGCGACTGGATGGCCACAAGCGTTGACACGCACTACATCATCGGCAGCGTCGTCGGCCCGCACCCTTTCCCCATGATCGTGCGCGATTTCCAGGCGGTCATCGGCCGCGAGGCGCGACGCCAGGCACTCGAACAGATGGGCAAACTGCCCGACTGCCTGATCGCCTGCGTCGGCGGCGGATCCAATGCCGCGGGACTGTTTTATCCGTTCGTCGGCGATGAAGCGGTCGCCATGATCGGCGTCGAAGCCGGCGGCCGCGGCAGCAGACTCGGCGATCATGCCGCCAGCATCTGCTTCGGCAAACCCGGTGTCCTGCACGGCTCGCTCAGCTACGTGCTCCAGGATGATGATGGCCAGACTTCGCCCGTGCATTCAATCAGCGCGGGTTTGGACTATCCCGGCGTCGGCCCCGAGCACGCCAGTTGGGCCGACGCCAAGCGCGTCAGCTACACCAACGTCACCGACGCCGATGCCATGAAGGCGTTCTCCCTGCTCACGGGCACGGAAGGCATCATTCCCGCCCTGGAAAGCTCGCACGCCATAGCCGAAGCCGTCAAACGCGCCCCGATCATGAAGAAAGATCAGATCATCCTGGTCAACCTCTCCGGCCGCGGCGATAAAGACCTCGACGAAGTGACCCGCCTGCTGGGCGATAAAACATAAACGTCATAGCACAAAGAAAAAACGTCACAACGGCTCGAATCAAGGTGGAGCCATTGCTGCCATGACAGACCCATCATACATATTCGCAAAATTGCGGGTTGTAAGAAGAATCCTGGCTACCCATCCATATGACGTCAAGTCTCGATTGCTTGCAGCATCGCATGAAGCACTCTTCCTGGTGCGAGTTGATGACATGCCTTCACACGTACGGGAAGACTTTGATTTCGTCCAGACAAAGCTCACATCAAAACCGCTACAAAGATGGAACACGAGCAAACGACCCCATCGCTAATACACTGAGTGGTATGCACATGACGACCGTGGCTAAGATTGCAAAGCGTTTGTACCACGTCTGTGAAGAATTTGAAGTGTGGTACATCGAGCAAGATCGAAAGACGGAAAGGAAGCGCCACCGGAACGCAACCTGAATGGCCTGATCGAGTGATCTTGAACACACAAGTATATCCCTGCCAATAGGAAAAGCCGATTAACCTGAATCGGTGGTATAATGCCTGTATGTACCGCGTCGAAGTCGAACAGGAAGCGGATGGTCGATGGATTGCGGAGGTCGCTGACCTGCCGGGGGTCATGGTCTATGGGTCCACGCGCCAGGACGCGATCACGCACGCTCAAGCACTGGCCCTACGCGTGTTGGCGGATCGACTTGAACACGGAGAACCGTTGCCGCAGGTCGATGCCGTCTTCTCCATCGTGGCGGCTTAATCATGAGCCGCTGGCCTTCCACCCGTGCCAACCGCGTTCTGGCCGCTTTGCTGCACATCGGCTGGTCGATCAAACGCCAAAGCGGCTCCCACCGCACACTTCAGCGTCCGGGTTGACCGGATTTCGTCTTTGCCTTCCACGTTAGCGAAGAGATCGGTCCACGCATGCTGGCACGTATTGCCAAGAGAACCGGCCTGACGCCAGATGACCTGTGACGGCTGCATAGGGCCTCCGCCGCGCTTGTCACCCCGTCCATCGTGCGGGCCTGCCGCGTTGCCTTGACACGGATTTTTTGCGACAATGCGGGGCTACAAGATTGTTTGCAGGAGTCTGGCACGTGAAATCGACTGATCTCAAGACCGGCATGGCCGTCCGCTTCGACGGCAATCTCTTCATCGTCACCCAGTTCACGCACGTGACGCCCGGAAACCTCCGCGCCTTCGTGCAGATCAAGATCAAGAACATCGTCACCGGCCAGACCATCGAAAAACGTCTGCGCAGCGGTGAGGAAGTCGAGCGCGTCGATCTCGACCGCCGCCAGGTTGAGTATCTCTACTCCGACAACACCGGGGCGGTGTTCATGGACAGCGAAACCTTCGACCAGTTCACCATCCCCGAAGACGTGCTGGGCGACGCCCTGCTTTACATCAAGCCCAATAACTCGATCGTCGGCCTGATGCACGACGGCAAACCCATCACCGTGGAACTGCCCGCCTCCGTCGAGCTGCAAGTCACCGACACCCCGCCCGGCATCAAACACGCCACCGCCACCAACGTGCTCAAGGAAGCCACGCTGGAGACCGGCCTCAAAACCCGCGTGCCCCCCTTCATCAACATCGGCGAGGTCGTCCGCATCTCCACCGCCACCGGCGAATACCAGGCCCGCGCCAACTGACCCCCCCCCCCGGAAGTTCCCCGAATTTCCCGGAATTTCCCAGAAGTCCCCGGTCGTTTTCTGTCGTTGCCCCACCCGCCCGCGGCACCTCGCAATGCAATAACACCTGCTTGTCAAGATCATATTTAACTTAAATATGATCTTGACGGAGAGCGATCCTCGCTCGTGGCAACGGGCAGGGAAGGGCTGCGGCGACGGGTTCATTTCAGGTTGATTGGTCAGCTTTCCCGCCTCGACGCGCACCAGGTCACGCCCCGGCCTGTGTGGCGCACCAGTAGCGCGCTCAACTGACCGACGTGATGCTGCACGTGGCGCAGGTTGTAGGTGTAAAGCTCCGCCCGGCTCAGCTTCAGCCAAGGGAAGCCGCACGGCTCAGCCAGCTTGGTCGGCGTCTCGTTTCGCAACATGGGGGCCAGCTTGGCCGCGATCTGATCGGCATAAGCCAGCAGCGTGGTGCGGTCGTAAGGCTGATCCGCCACCACCACCTCGTGCGGTGGCCACGGTGTGCGGCCGAAGCATTGGTAGCCGGCATGATGAAACGGCGGCACAATGAAAGCGTCCTCGCTCAGCGACAGATACAGATCCGTGTAAAACAGCGTGTGATAAGCAATGTGCCAGAATGGGAATCGCCCCACTGTTTCAGTCCAAAGTTCATCCGGGCACTGGCGCATCGCATCGGCCAGCATGATCAGCGAGGCGCCGAACTGATCGGCGATGGCCTGACGATAGATTTCGAGCATGACATGACTCCGATCGTTTTGCCCTGATGGTACCACTGCGATCGCATGCGCAGCGGGCAACGCGATATTGAATTCGCTATGATTGGGCCAACACCTGTACAGGGGGACCTTTCATGCCCACTCTCATCAACGGTTGCGGCGTCTGGCACTACGGCCGGGACCACGTCCACAGTCACCTGGCCACCTGCGAGCACTGCGGTCAATACACCCGGTTAAGCTCGCACGACACGGGCCGCTATTTCTGCCTGCTCTACGTTCCGCTGATTCCACTTGGCAAACTGCGCATCATCGATCAGTGTCCTCTGTGCAAGCGGATGCGCACGATGAAGCTGGCCGAGTGGAACCGCCAGAAAACCGAGCAGGTGAGCAAGGCGGTCAATGAGCACCTGGCTGCGCCCGCGGATCAAGACAAGGCTGCGGCCGCCATCGCTGCGACCGTTTTCTTCGAGGACGAAAGCGCCTTTCTCGGCCTGACGGAACGGATCGCCGACACCTTCGCTCATGACGACAAGATACTCGCTGCCCTCGCCCAGGGCTATGGCTACTTCGGATATCCCGATGCCGCGGTCGATGCTTACGAGCAGTCACTCGCGCTGAAGGACGATCCGGTCATGCACCAGCGCCTGGCCCTGCTGCTGGCTCATCTCAAGCAGCCGAAGCAGGCGGAACCGCACGCCCGCAGCGTGCTCGAGGACAAGGCGGCATCCAATACGGGCCTGCTCTACGTCATTGCCGGCACTTACCTGGAGCAGGGCCAGCACGCCGAGGCCGCCCGCCTGATTGACGAATCGCTGGCCGCCTTCCCGCACCTGGAGAAAAACAAAGATTGGCGCAAGCTGCGCAAACTCGCGGACAAGTCCTCCACCAGGCGGCTGAACGTGCTGCCCGACATTGATCAGCCGGTGCGCTCCAGCCGGTTCGGCGGCAAAGTGGCAGCCATCATAGGCCCAGCCATCCTGCTGATCGCAGCCCTGATCTATCTGATCGTCGCCGCCAGCCTGGGCCGTCACACCGTCCACGTGGTCAACGGCCTGAATCGACCCTACATCGTCGAGATTGAAGGCCAAACCCTGTCGCTGGCGCCGCACGAACGAAAAAGTCTCAAGCTCGACGAAGGCGCCGTGCTCGTTCACGTACAGGAAGCCAACCTCGGCATCGCCGACCAGTCGCTGAGCATTCACACCTCCCTGCTGTCCCGCCCCTTCCGGCGCACGACCTTCATCATCAATCCCGATCAAACCGCCCTGCTCTGTGTGATGCCGATCGCCTACAGCGAATGCGGCGACATCGAGCCCGATGAGCCGTTCCGCCTGCTGCTGGGTCAAGCTCTGTATGCCCTGGCGAAGATCGATTATCCCTTCCAGGAGCCGCCGAACACGCTGCAGATTCCGGAGGACGGCGTTGTGGTCAAGCGTCAACTGGCGTGGTACGACAACAACCTGACCCTGCAGGAACAGGTCTATGTCGTCATCGATGAAGCGGGTGATGAAGCGGCCATCGACCTGTTGCAGCGACGCATCTGTTACGACCCCGAGGCGGTGCCAGACCTGAGCAGCCTGGCCTATCTGATGGAGGCGCAGGCGTTTCTCGACTTCATTGGGCCGCACCTGGACAAGCCGCCGCTGCGGATCGAATGGCACCGGACCTACCAGAGCGTCGTGGGAAGCCTCGGCCGCAAGCCTCAGTTGATCGAGCAGTACCGCGCCCGTTTGTCAGCCGACCCCGACAACACCTCGCTGATGTACCTGCTGGCCCGCATCATGCAGGGTGATGAGAGCACCGCTCTGTTGCGCCAGGCGGCCGAAGGCGATCCCCCCTGCGCGTTTGCTTATCACGGCCTGGCCTACCAGTGCGAAATCGTCGGCGATTACCAGCAGGCCATGCAGTTCAACAGCCGATCCCGCCAACTGGAGCCGGACAACTCCCTCTTCGAGCAGAAGCAGATCGACCTGCTGCACGGGGCCGGCCTGTGGCAGCAACTGCTCGACCATCCCTACAGCGAACTGGAAGATGCTGACGACTATGCGACCTGCGAATGGCGCTGCTACCTGCTGGCTATGATGGACCGCGATGACGAACCCCGTCAGGAGATCGATCAGATGGCGGCGCAACTGGCCCAGAACGACTACCCTCCGCAGGAAGTCAACGACTGGAAAGCGCGACAGCTCGCATTGCTGAATTACTACCACGGCAACGCCGACGCATTCATCAGCCTGACCGAAGATCAACAGAACTGGGCCATGCAGTTCGAGACCGCACTGCTGCAGAAGCGATGGACCGACGCGGCGGAACTGGCCAAGGAGGACAGCCTCGGTCTGCTGCTGGCCGCATCCCTCGCTCAACTGTATGGCCAAACGGATATCGCAAAGCCCATGTTTGATAATGCCCTGGCCCTCTGCCGTGACAACGATGACGACCAGATCACAGCCGCGGAATGGCTCAGCGGCGAGCAGGCCCCTGATGAATCATCCGTGCGCCAGCTCGAGATGAAGCCATACCACAAGAGCATCGTGCTATTGGCCCTGGGCGTCCGCTTCCCCGATCAGCGCGACCACTACTGGCCGCAGGCTGAAAAACTCAACCACGACCATCGCCCACCCTACTTCAGCCTGGCGGCTGCCCTGGCGGGAAAATGACACGAAGAGCATAAAAAGAAATCACCGCAGAGGACACCGAGTGCGCAGAGATGAATCAAAGAAACAGCTTAACGCAAGCGTTGGAACTCTGTGCCCTCTGCGTTCTCTGCGGTAAATTTCCGTTCTCATAAGTCTTCGTGCTCTTCGTGCCTTCGTGGCTCTTATTGTTTTTCAACTCTAACGCAACGCCGCATAACGGAAGCAGGTCACCAGGTGATCGTTGACCAGCCCTGCCGCCTGCATGTGGGCATACATGATGGTGCTGCCGACGAACTTGAAACCTCGCCCCCGGAGATCTTTGCTTAAAGCATCGGATTCTTTCGAGGTCGGCGGAATGTCGCTGAGGTTCTTGAAGCGATGCTGAATGGTCTGGCCGTCCACGAAGCGCCAGATGTAATTGTCGAAGCTGCCGAACTCTTCCTGCACCTTGAGAAAACAACGGGCATTGGTCACTGCCGCGTTGACCTTCAACCGATTGCGAATAATCCCCCCCGGAAGGTTAGCCCCCGCCCCCGGAAGTTTGGCCCCCGGAAGTTTGGCCCCCGGAAGTTTGGCCCCCGCCCCCGGAATGCCGACCCCCGGATGTTCGAGGCCCTGTCGGAAAGCCGAAGGTGGAGCGGGCGTCCCGCCCGCTGGCGGCCGAGACGGCCGCCCCACCCCGACAATGGATCGTTTTCCGTCAGAGCCTAACAATCGCGCCACCCGTGCCTCGCTGAATCGCGCCACCTTCCGGTGGTCAGCCAGCAGACGTTCGATCTTCCTGCTGTCGAACCGCGCCACCTTCCGGGGGTCGAAGTCCGCAAACGCCTTGCGATACGCCTCGCGCTTGCGCAGCACGGTCAACCAACTCAATCCCGCCTGCGCCCCTTCCAGGATTAGAAACTCAAACTGCCGCCGATCCTCATGCACCGGCACGCCCCACTCTTCGTCGTGGTACCTGATATAAAGCGGATCATCACCGCACCAGGAACAGCGCTTGATCGGTTTAGCCATGGCGTGATTCTAACGGGATTGCCAGCCATGCGGCAGCCAAGGGATAGATCACTCAGCGCCAAAACGCGAAATACTCATCGCGGAGGGCGCAGAGACACGGAGGCGCAGAGAAGAATACGGAAGCTGCGAAGCCAAGAACAACCCCAACGGGTGCGATAACAATCCCCCAAAGTGGGATAGCGACTCAAACCGGCGAAATTCAGATTGACAGCGCAGCCAGACAATCATTGGTCATGTATAGGCCGCTCTTCGCGCAGAGCAACCATACTGCGTTATCTACAAAAGTTGTTCGCATACATACGTGCTTGGCAAACACTTCCATGATGCGCATAACAGATTGCAATTCAGATTCCGTAACCTTTGGGGCCTTTGTTCCCGTTTTATCTGGCCACTTGGTAAATCTGATCCATCCAAAACAACCTACCGCACGACAAATATGTCTATCCGGTTTTGATACATCATATCCAATATTCTTAAGAAACTCTGCGGCCAATGGAATCCCAAGCGTGGGGAGTTTGTCTCGGCTAGCAGATGATCCGAGTAAAACAGCAACCGCTTTTGCGTCCTGCTTACACGCGTTAAACATAGCGGTGAAGTACTTCTCAAGAGAACCATGCTTCTTCGAGTAGTCAACAAGTTTTTGAGCCGCAAGAATCAGATTTTTGAGATCTCGGTCCAACGTAAGTGAGCCAGCACGGTGAGCCATAAACCATGGGATGACTGTTTTGCCCACATATGAAGGAGATACCTGTGCATACCATCGTAGATCAAAACCATGAAATAGACTGCCCATCTCGGGAAGGACAGCCTCAACTTTCGCCCAGTCAGTTGAGTTAGAGAGGACGGAACGAACTAGTCCCTCAAAACATTCGTTGTCAGTCCACACGCGGCCACGTTCGCGGGCTTCGATTGCAGTTACCTGATCCAGTTGGACGATTCGTGTCCGCCATTCTGTAAGACCTGCATTCAAACATCCCTCTATTCGGCTCCAAAGCTGATTTGTCTCGGTCTTTCCTATCTGTCGTGTGGGGAAATCAGCAGTAACGATCATTGGCATGGTGGCGTGCAATGCGGCTGTCCCAGATTGGCCTGTTCTCCTGCTGAGTCCAGGAGCAATCACCACGGGTGCAACATTTTGAGCCTTAGGCTGAACCGTCTGCTGTCGCTGCGATTCAACTCGAACATTTCTTAGGACAGGAGCATCAATGCTGTCAGGCTCTTTACCGTCCCAACCCACAAAGCGGTACCGATTACGGCCGAGTCGTTCCAAAAACCTGGGGTAAGTCTGGTAGTTGCCTCGGTTGTCATCGTTGCTCGGATCCTTTTTCAGCGAATCCCGGCAAAGATAGTCGCTCGGCAGGATGGACTCGTGATTCGTTCTTGGATAGTCCTGATCGATAATGCGTAGCACGTCCCCGCGAGAGAATTCACTGTCGCAGAGGTGTTTGGAGATCACGTTGTAGATTTTCTGCCGGATGGAGGGCATGGTTCTATATTTCAGAAACTGGCGTAGCATCTCACCCGCGTCACAGACATAGAATGCGGATTGCTGTTTCTTCTTGAAATCCCGCTCCGGGACTGCCTACTCTCTACCTCCTGCTCAAACGTCTAAGTTCTTCACTTCCAGCGCGTGGTCCTCGATGTACTTGCGTCTTGGCTCGACCTCTTCACCCATCAGGACGCCGAACAGTTGTTCGGCTTTGGAGGCTTCGTCCCAGGTGACGCGCAGGAGGGTGCGGTTGTTGGGGCTCATGGTGGTGTCCCACAACTGCTCGGCATCCATTTCGCCCAGGCCCTTGAAGCGCTTGATGGTGAGACCCTGTTTGCCGACTTCGAGGATGGCGTGGATGAGTTGGGCGAGGTTGACCACGGGTTTCTGGTGGTCGTTGCCCTTGGGGTCGGCATACATCAGCTCGAACTTGGTCGGGCCCATGCTGCCGTCGGCGGTTTCGGTCGAGTGCAGCAGCCAGTCGTCGATGGAGAGGTCGTGCTCGGCCAGTTGGGCGACGAGTTTTTCCAGGTCGCGGACTTCGTGCAGTTCCTTGCGGGCGGCCTTGCGCAGGTGCGTGTGATGTTCGTCGCCGTTGCCTTCGAGTTTGTCCATGTCCTCGTCGGCGGCGGTGAGATCGTGCTTGTCGCGGAAGGCGTCTTCGTCGGCGTCGGACCAGAAGAAATGGTCGCTATCGACGAACAGGTGAATACGCGGGAAGCGGTTCTGGCCGGCGGGGTCGAGCTTGCGGGCCTGGATCAGTTGCTGGAAGGTCAGGCCGCGACGCTGGACGATGTGGGCGATGTCGTCGATCTGGGTGAGCAGGTCGAAGACGGTCTGGAGTTTATCGCCCTCGATGAGTGACATTTCACTGCGATCGTCGCTATAGACGGCCAGACTGGTGCCCTCGAGGCCGAGGCCGCTGAGCACGCGGCGGAATCGGGCTTCGTTGAGGACGTACTCGCTCTTTTTGCCGCGCACGAGTTGATAGAGCGGGGGCTGGGCGATGAAGACCCGGCTTTCGCGGATCAGTTGCGGCATCTGGCGGAAGAAGAAAGTCAGCAGCAGGGTGCGGATGTGGCTGCCGTCCACGTCGGCGTCGGTCATGATGATGATCTTGCCGTAGCGCAGCTTGCTGATGTCGAAGTCGTCAGCGCCGATGCCGCAGTTGAGGGCCTGGATGATGGTGCGGATTTCCTCGAAGCCGAGGATTTTGTCGAGTCGTGCTTTTTCGACGTTGAGGATTTTGCCCTTGAGGGGGAGAATGGCCTGCGTGTTGTGATCGCGGCCGCCCTTGGCTGAGCCGCCGGCGGAGTCGCCCTCGACCAGGTAGATTTCGCTGCTGTCCACGTCGCGGCTGGTGCAATCGTAGAGTTTGCCGGGCAGGCCGCCGGAATCCAAGGCGCCTTTGCGCCTCGTGAGTTCCTTGGCCTTGCGTGCGGCTTCGCGGGCTTCGGCGGCGAGGATCGCTTTCTGGCAAATCTTGCGTGAGTCAGCGGGATGCTCTTCGCACCAGGTGGCCAGCGCATCACCGAGTGCGGAGCTGACCAGACCTTCGACTTCACCGTTGAGCAGTTTGCCCTTGGTCTGGCCTTCGAACTGCGGATCGGGCAGCTTGACGCTTATGACCGCCACGACGCCTTCGCGCCAGTCGTCACCGCTGAGCGTCTGGCCGCTCTTGAGCACGTTTTCCTTGCGGGCGTAGTTGTTGAGCGTGCGGGTCAGCGCGGTCTTGAAGCCGGACAGGTGCGTGCCGCCGTCCACCGTGTTGATGTTGTTGGCAAAGCACGTGATGACTTCGTTGTAGCTGTCGGTGTATTGCAGGGCGATGTCGCAGACCAGGGTCTTGCCGCTGTCGGTTTCGGTGCTGGTGCTGATGGCGATGGCTTCGTGCAGGACGGTCTTGCCCTCGTTCTGATGGCGGACCATCTCGATGATGCCTTCGTCGAACTTGAACGAATCGCTCTTGCCCTCGGGGCGCTGATCGGTGATGGTCAGGCGCACGCCGGGGTTGAGATAAGCCCGCTCGCGCAGGCGGTTGGCGACGGTGTCGTACGAGTGAGGCACATCGCCGAAGATGGTGCGATCGGGGCGCCAGGCGACCTTGGTGCCGCTTTTTGCGCGCTGGCCGATGACGTGCAGTTCCTCGCTGACCTCGCCGCGTTCGAAGCCGATGGCATAGAGCTTGCCATCGCGGGCGATTTCGACTTCCAGCCATTCGGACAGCGCATTGACGCAGGAGACGCCCACGCCGTGCAGCCCGCCGGAGACTTTGTAGCTGCCGGTGTCGAACTTGCCGCCGGCATGCAGGACGGTCATGACGATCTCAACGGTGGGTCGGCCCTTGAGGTTGGGATCGTCAGTCTTGGTGAACGGGCCCACGGGAATGCCGCGGCCGTTGTCAACCACGGTGATCGACTCATCGAGCCCGATGGTGACAGCGATCTCGTTGCAGTAGCCGGCCAGGGCCTCGTCGATGGCGTTATCCACCACTTCCCAGACCAGGTGGTGCATGCCGCGGATATCGACGCCGCCGACGTACATGGCGGGCCTTTTGCGCACGGCAGCGAGTCCCTCGAGCACGCTGATGGAGTCTTCGGAATAGTCGCTGCCGGGCGTGATGGGCGCGGCGGCGGGAGCGGTCGGATCGGTCATGCTTGGGGGCCTTTTTCTGCCTGTGAAAACGCGGCGAAAACCCCTTGTTTTCGCCTGCGGGAAGAGGCGTCTTGACAGCCCCATATTCTAGCAGATTTCAAACGTTCCAGCCAGCGTTCTCTGAGGGGAGAACCTCTCGCTGGTGGGCAGGTCGCCAAACGTAAAAAGCCCACGGTGAAACACCATGGGCTTCGGGGAGGTGAGGTATGTCAGCGGATGCGATTCAGTACTTCACGCCGCAGCCGTAGGGTTTGGTCTGGCGGACCAGGCTGGCGTCGAGCACCTGGGTGACGTAGTTGTTGGCGTTATCAATCTCAGCCGAGTCGGCGGAGGGATTGTCGTCGATGGCGCCCTGGTAGATAATCTTGCCGTCAGGGTTGATGATGACGAACTGCGGCGTGTTGGTTGCCCCGTAGGCGTGGCCGATCTCGCCGCTGGTGTCCATCAGCACGGCCGAGGCTTGTGAATTCTGCTCGGCGATGTGGCTGTTCCACTGGTCGGCGGTCATGTAGCCCTGTTTGCCCTCGGCTGAGGAACAGACGGTCAGCCAGACCACGCCCTTGTCGGTGTAGGTTTTCTGAAGCTGCTGCATTTTGCCGGGCTTGTAGAACTTCTTGACGAAGGGGCAATCCTTGTTGGTCCATTCGAGGACCACGTATTGCCCGGCGTAATCGGACAGGGAAACCGTGTTGTTATGGGTGTCAGTCGCGGTGAAGGTCGGCGCGGCCGGCAGCGATGACTTGGCCTGGCCCTGCATGGGCTGGGCATCGGCGCGCGGCTGATTCAGCCAGACTGCCATCAACGTGACAGCCAAGACGGTCACAATCAGGTAGGACAGGTTGCGCTTCATGGATTTACTCCTGGGTGGGTGTTACTCGTGTGAACGTGACTCTGGAATCGGTCGGTCGATCCACAGCGCGTTGTCGCCGCATCGCAGCACGCCGCGCAGTCGTGGCGGGGGCGGCGATTGATCGTTGACCAGCTTCAGGGCGATGGCGTAGGTGTTGTCCTTGACGCGCTCGATGAGGCCGGGCTGAGCCTGGATGTGTTGGCCGTCGGCAGCGAAAAAGAAAATCTGCTCAGGCTCGATCGGTTGATCCAGCGTGAAAGACAACAGGATGAAACGCGCTTCGGCGTTGAAGTCCACCTTGATCTCGTCACCCTCGACGGCACGCGGCATGTCAGCCCGAGCGGCGTCGAATTGCGCAGCCGCAGCCGCATTTGACGGCGGGTTCTGTGCGGTCAGCGGCAGTGTGAGCGTCAGGTTCGCCTTGCCCGGCAGGCACGCATCGGGGCTACAGGTCAGCCAGCGGGCAGCCGCCTGGATGGTGACTGAATCGCCCGGCGCCTCAGCGGGCACTTTGATCTGCGTCAGCAGAAGCACCGGCCCCTCGTAACCGAAGTTCAGAATCGGCCCCGGGAGCCTGAAAAGCTGCGGTGCCGGCCATTGGATGTCGCCGGCCTCGTACCCCTCGGGCAGCGTCCAGCGGATACTGGTCGCCAGGCCGCTGTCACCGGGGTTCTGCCAGTAGGTATGCCAGTGCTCGTCCGGCTCCAGCAGCAGGCCCACGGTGAGGGTCTGGCCGGGCGCCACGGCTGCCTGCTCGGAAATAAGGCTAGCTCGGGAATGGGGTTGCTCAACGCGCTGGCTGGTCGCTGCCCAACCGGGGACCGCCCCTCCGGCGGCCGCCAGAAGGCACAGCGACAGGGTGACCGAGCGCATGAGAAAGCGATCCATTGCGTACCCAACCGAGATGCACGATGGTTTATTTCAGGCGATCGCCCAATTGGACATGATTTACGCCGCCTGGACATTGACAGCCGGATCGCAGGTTACGCGATTGCGGCCGGCCTGCTTGCTCTGGTGCAGCAGCCGGCTGGCCCGGTTCATCAACGAAGCGGTGGTGTCCTGCGGCCGCGCCAGCGTGGCGCCGACCGAGATGCTGACGCACAGGGCCCGCCCGTTTTCGCTCAGCAGGGAATGGCCGACCAGCACGCGGATGCGCTCGGCGAAGCGGGCCAGGTCGCCCGATTGCGAACAGCGGGCCAGGATCAGCAACTGATCATCCGCCAGGCGATACGGCGTGTCATGGCAGCGGCAGGTGTGTGAGAGCGTGTCGGCCAGCAGTTTCAGGAGTCGATCGCCCTGCTGATAGCCGTAGCAATCGTTGAAGCGATGGAAGTAATCGATATCCGCCAGAATCAGGCTGAAGGCCGGCCCGCCCTGCTGCAACTGGGCCAGACTCTGAATCAGTTCGCGTTCCAAATGGCGGCGGTTGGCCAGGCCGGTCAGTGAATCGATCAGCGCCGGATCGGCCGGTCGGGCGTTGGCGGTATCACAGGCAAACCGACCGGCGGTGTTGTCGCTGAAACAGTGGACGCACCCGACGACGCGGCCGTTGACATCGTGCAGTGGCGCGGCGCGGATATGCACGGGCACGCGATGGCCGTCGCGGTGGCGCAGGTAGGCTTCGACCTGGCGTTCCTGACTGTCCGCCATGGCCGCCCGCATGGGGCAGCCGTGCATGCAGAGGCACTGGCCGGTCTCATCCACGTGACAGAGGATGTTATCGCTGCAGGCGCGACCGACGACCTCCGCGGCCGGGTAGCCGGTCAACAACTCCGCCTGCCGGTTCCAGTAGCGAATGATCCCCCAGGCATCGACCAGATAAACACCATCCACAAGCTGGTCCAGCATGTGACCGTAGAACTGCTCAAAATCGATCCCCTGCCCGGATTGCGGCCCCATGCTGAATCCTCCAAAGTGCAGGACCACCCTACACTCAGATCGACCAGGCGCGGCCGTCGCTTCATGCTTTTCGGACAATTTGCTTCCATATCTTGCCAACGCCCGCCCCTCCACCAAACCGGCTGAGCCACGACGGTTAACATGCCCGCATCATGATGAACCACCGCCAACGTTTCCTAGCCACCATGCGTTATCAGCCGCGCGACCGCTGCCCGCTCTACGACTTCAGCTTCTGGGATGAAACGCTGCCCGAATGGCACAAACAGGGCCTGCCCGCCTGGGTGATGCAGCAGACCAGCGAGCAGTATTTCGGCACCGATCTGTCGCTGTTCACGCACTCGATCAAGGAACTGAACTGCCGCATCGACGTGCCAGTGGGCCTGTGCCCGCTGTTCGAGGAGCAGATCATCGAAGATCGCGGCGACTACGAAGTCAAACGCCAGAACGACGGCGTCTTCGTCCTGCGCAAGAAATACATGGGCTCCATCCCCCAGCACGAGGGCCACACCCTGGTCGATCGCGCCAGTTGGCGCGAGCATTACCTGCCGCGGCTGGACCCATCGCATCCCCAGCGCTATGGAGACAACTTCCAGCAACGAATTGCCGCTTTGAGCAGCGACGACTACCCCTGGCCGCGCTTCCTGCCCGTAGGCAGCCTGTGGGGCTGGCTGCGCAACTGGATGGGCGTGGAAAATATCTCCTACGTCGTCTATGACGACCCCGCCTGGTTCCAGGAGATGGTCGTCGCCCTGGCCGACTGCACCCTCGGCGTGCTCGAGCGCCTGTTCGCCGCCGGCGTGCGCTTCGATGCCGGCGCCATCTGGGAGGACATGTGCTACAACGCCGGCCCGCTGCTTTCGCCGCAGCATTTCAAGCAGTATCTCGTGCCGCAGTACCAGCGCATCACCAGCCTGCTGCGCAAGCACGACGTGGATGTCATCTGGGTGGATTGCGACGGCAAGATCGACGAGCTGGCCCCGCTGTGGCTGGAGGCCGGTGTCAACACCATGTTCCCCATCGAGGTGGGCACCTGGGGCGGCGATCCAGTCGCTTTCCGCAAACAGTACGGCAAGGACATGTTGCTGATGGGCGGCGTGGACAAGCACATGCTGGCGGCCGGCCCACGCAAGATCGAGCAGGAGATCAAACGTCTAACCCCGCTGGTGGATGAAGGCGGGTACATCCCGATGCCCGACCACCGCGTGCCGCCGGACGTGCCCTTTGAGAATTACGTATTCTACTGCGACGCGATCCGCCGCCTGTGGGGCCGCGACACCGCGCTGGAGCCGATTCATCGCGCCCCAGCGCCCCCTTCGGATGTCAGCGGCGCGACGCTTTGGAAACCGTAACAGGATTCATACCAATCCCGCGAAAAACTCGTGCTTCGGGGCGTGCCGACTTCAGTCGGCATGCAGGCGGTACACAAGCCAGCTAAAGCTGGCACGCCATGATTTTTCGCAAACCGTATGAATCCCGTAACAATTGAATTCACCAATCGACGCCGGCTCACAGCGCCGGCGCGTTGGCGGGCAGTTCCTTCAGCGCGTTGTCGATGTTGGCCTGGGGCAGTTCGAAGTCTTCGAGCTTGCCGGTCAGGTAATTGTCATACGCACCCAGGTCGAAGTGGCCGTGGCCGGAGAAGTTGAAGACGATGCACTTCTCCTGCCTGGTCTCGCGGCACTTGATGGCCTCGTCGATGGCGACGCGGATGGCGTGGTTGGTTTCCGGGGCCGGGCAGATGCCCTCGGTGCGGGCGAACATGACACCTGCCTCGAACGCTGCGTTCTGGTGCACCGCCACGGCATCGAGCACCTTCAGCTTGTGCAGCAGCGACACCGATGGCGCCATGCCGTGGTAACGCAGACCACCGGCGTGGATGCCGGCCGGAACGAAGCTGTGACCGAGCGTGAACATGGCCGCCAGCGGCGCCATGCCCGCGGTGTCGCCGAAGTCGTAAGCATATTTGCCGCGAGTCAGCGACGGACAGGCGCTCGGCTCGACCGCGATCAGCTTCGGTCCGTGGCCGTCCAGCGTGTCCTTGACGAACGGGAAGATCAGGCCCGCCAGGTTCGACCCGCCGCCGGCGCAGCCGATCATGATGTCCGGCGTTTCCTCGGCCAATGCCAACTGCTTCTTGACTTCCAGCCCGATCACCGACTGCTGCATGCACACGTGATTGAGCACGCTGCCCAGCGAGTAATTCGTGTTGTCGTGGGTGGCGGCATCTTCGACCGCTTCACTGATGGCGATGCCTAGCGAGCCGGTGGTGTTGGGATCTTTGGCCAGAATGGCCCGGCCGGCGTTGGTGTCCTTGGATGGCGATGCCACGCATGTTGCACCCCACAACTGCATCAGCGAGCGGCGATACGGCTTCTGCTCGTAGCTGACCCGCACCATATAGACCTTGCATTCAAGCCCGAACAGATCGCAGGCGAACGCCAGCGACGAACCCCACTGACCGGCTCCGGTTTCCGTAGCGATGCGCTTGATGCCTGCCTGCTTGTTGTAGTAAGCCTGGGCGATGGCGGTGTTGGGCTTATGCGAGCCGGGCGGCGAGACGCCCTCGTTCTTGTAGTAGATGCGGGCCGGGGTCTTCAGATGCCTCTCCAACTGAATCGCCCGCACCAGTGGCGTCGGCCGCCAGATCGCCAGTTTCTCGCGCACTGGTCCCGGAATCTCAATCCAGCGTTCGGTGCTCACCTCCTGCATGATCAGCGCATCAGGAAAGATCGGCTTCATGTCGTCCGGCGTCACCGGCTGGCCCGTCATGGGATGCCGGTGCGGCGGAATCGGTTGCGGCAGATCGCTCGCCAGGTTGTACCAGGCGTGGGGAATGTCTTTGGCCGAGAGAATGATGCGGGTGTCGTCCACGATAGATGCCTCCAGGGTCAAGGTAGACGTCATCGTAACCAAACCACCCAGCCGAGGAAACTGGATTGACGCCAGATGCGAATGTTTCCAGGATCACGCCAACGCCTGCGCTGCGGCCTGCGGCATCACCTGATCTTCCTCCTCACAACGCTGCCGCGCCCACAGCCCCAAACCCCCCAGCACCGACAAATTCACAAACAGCAGCGGCGCGAAGATCGGCGCCCCATACAGAAAGTTCTCCACCAACCCCGACATCGGCCCCGTCACATCACGCCACAAATGCAATCCGAACCCCACCATGCCCACCACGCACTGCAACAACAGCACCACCACGCACACCGCGCGGTATCCACCGTCCGGCATCCAGATCGCCAACAGGAAAAAACCCACCGCCAACGCCGCGGTGAACACCGGCACCCACTCCAGCACGTTGAAAAAACCATTCTGGGCATGGTCCGTCAGCGACAACCCGAAGTTGCCCACGAACCCGCCCCATGCCAGCAGCAACACCCACTGCGCCCATTCCCACGACCGGCGATCGACCATGCGATTCATCAGCAACAGTAACCCCAGCCCCGTGTAACTCAGCGGCGCCACGAACGGCGCGGCATACACCAGGTTCGCCAATGTCTGCTGTTTGAAGAAGTGACTTTCCAGGTGCAGGATTAATCCTGCCACACCCACCAGGATCGATCCCGCCCCCACGATCCTGCCCAGCCAGTCGCCCAACGTTCCGCGCTGCGGCCGCAGTCCGTTGGCCAGCATGCCCACCACCATCACCACCGGCCCGACCAGCGAAAACGCCACCGGAATCCACTGCGTCCAAACCCGAAACGCATTGATGGCGTGGGCGATGAACACATCCACCGCCAGGAACCCAACGTTGCCGAGCACGAACAACTCCAGCCACGCGGCCGGATCACTCAGCCATGGAGGTTTGTTTGTTGTGTTCGCCAACGTCAGCCTCCGCGGCGTGCTCCGCCCGTATCTCCTTGGCCATCTTTTCCAACTCCACCGTCTTGGCCAGCAGTTCATAGTTGCCGTGCCACTGCACGAAGTCCGCCCCGCCCATGAATGCCCCATGCTTGGCGGTCCGGCCGTAGTAGTGCCACAGGTCGAACTCGACGAATTCGATCGTCTCATCAAACGGCTGCGGCGTCAGCAGCCCTTCATCACGCAGATCCTGCACGATCTTGGTCGCCTTGCGCACCTTCTCGTTGACCGTCTCCACCATGTGCTCAGCGTCCACATAGTACTGATCCACGCTCGGCTGCGTGTGGCACTTGAGGCACAGGCTCTTCATGTGATCCTGGCCCGACTGGTACGTCGGCCGCTTGTCGGAAATCGCTGCGAACAGCCAGTAGCTGAGCCGTTCGGTGGTGTCGTGCGTCACGTTCATGCCTTCCAACCCGGACATGTGGCACGTGGCGCAGGTCGGCACCGGCATGTCAGCCGTGGTCAACTGCTTGGGCGGCGCTTCGAGATTCATGTGCGCCTTCTGAGCCTCGAACAGCACGCCGTGCTTCGATTCCTCGTAGATTTCGATCTGTGAATGGTCCGGCCCCATGTGGCACTGCCCGCACGTGCGCGGCATCCGCGCCAAGGCTACGCTGGCGTTGTGCCGGCTGTGACATGCGGTGCAGGTGCCGATGAAGCCGTCCGCCTGCGGCTTGCCCACCGAGTGACACGAAGCGCAACCGCTGGTCACCGCCGACTCACCCTCCAGGTACGTCAACGCATTGGCCGGTCGATCCACCGCACCCTTGTGATACTTCTCCGAAAAAGCAATCTGCTCCGGCGTAAAGTTATCCGGCCCGTGCACCGCGGCCCAGGCCGGCGCTGCGTGACGACTGCGCAGATACTGCTGATACTGCTCCGCGTGACATTGGGCGCAATTCTGTGACGTCAGATGCTTGGCGATCACGAACCCGCGATGGTCCAGCGACTCCTGGCCCTGCATCACCTGGTGGCAATCCATGCAGTTGACGCCCGCTTTGGCGTGAGCGCTCATCTCGAACTCGTGTACCACCGCCGACGTTTCCTGCATGTGGCATTCAGCACACTTGCCCGTAGCCCGCACGAACGCCGCCGTCGGCTGCGCCGTCTGATACTCCGGCCGCCAACTGTTGACGATCAACGCCGTGACCACCAGGGCCGTGCTGAGCACCACTGCGATGAACACCAGTCTGAATGTGATGACCGACTCCTTTCATGTATGACGTGACGACAGCAAGTTAGACCATGCCCTGCCGGCATGTCAAGGGGAAACTCCGTTCAACACGGCTTTGCCTCCCGCCATACCAGCCCGCTAAGATGAACAGATCATGAGCACCACACAAATGCCCTCCATGACGGACAGTGCCGCATACAGCCGGAGTCTGACCGACGCCGCCGTGGCCGCCTCGCGCTCGCTTGCCTCGGTGCCGGGGAAGCTGCGCGATGACGCCCTGCACCGTATCGCTGACGAGTTGACCGGCTCCATCAAGAAGCTCCAGGATGCCAACGCCATCGACCTGGAAGAGGCTAAAAAAGAGGCACTTCCGGGGGCGGGGGCCATGCTCGATCGGCTGACGTTGACCGACAAGCGCATCGCCGACATGGCGGCCGGGGTGCGGCAGATCGCCGATCAACCCGACCCGGTGGGCAAGGTCATCGAAGGCCGCGTGCTGGCCAACGGGCTCAAGCTCCAGAAGCTGCGCGTGCCCATCGGCGTCATCCTCATCATCTTCGAGTCGCGCCCCAACGTGACATCTGACGCTGCCGCCCTCTGCATCAAGAGCGGCAACGCCGTCATCCTGCGCGGCGGCAAGGAAGCCATGCGCTCCAACGCCGCTGTCGCCACCTGCGTGCAACGGGGACTCAACAAGGCCGGGCTCGACCCGCGCATCGTGCAACTGGTTGAATCGCCCGACCGCACCATCGTCGGCGAACTGCTCAAACAGACCGGCCGCATCGACCTGTGCATCCCCCGCGGCGGCGAATCGCTCATCCGGGCGGTGGTCGAGCAGGCCCGCATCCCGGTCATCAAGCACTACACCGGCAACTGCCACACCTACCGCGACGCTGACTGCGACGACGAGATGGCCCTGAACATCGCCGTCAACGCCAAGGCTCAGCGCCCCGGCGTGTGCAACGCCACCGAGACGTTCCTGATTCACAAGGACGCCGCCGGGCGCGGCCTGCTGCTGCGCCTGTGTAAGAAACTGGCTGAACACAAGGTTGAAATCCGCGGTGACGAAATCACCTGCAAGCTGTACCCCCAGGCCAAACCCGCCGTCGATGCCGACTGGGACACCGAGTATCTCGACCTGATCGTCGCCATGCGCGTGGTCGATTCGCTCAAGCAGGCCATCGACCACATCAACGTCCACGGCTCCAAGCACACCGACGCCATCGTCACCCGCAACCTGGCCGCGGCCGAGGCTTTCGTGCAGCAGGTCGATACCGCCTGCGCCTTCGTCAACTGCTCCACCCGTTTCAGCGACGGCGGCCAGTTCGGGCTCGGAGCGGAAATCGGCATCAGCACCGACAAACTCCACGCCCGCGGCCCCATGGGCGCCGAAGACCTGACCACCTACAAGTGGGTCGCCTACGGCGACGGCCAGATCAGGGGTTAATCATGGCGGATGGCAGATGGCGGATGGCGGATGGAATGGCTACTGGGCGGCAGGGCGATGTCCATGCTCACGTTTGCAAATCCATCCGCAATCCGCCATCCACCATCCGCCATCCCATCCGCCTGGTGATTTTCGATCTCGGCGGCGTCATGGTGAAGCTGGCGGGCAGTTGGGAGAAGGCCTGCCGCATCGCGGACGTCCCGCAGAACGAAAAGATGATTCCTTTGACGCAGTTCTATCACCAGTTGATGGCGCAACACGTCCACGCTCATGAGATCGGCGCCTTGGACGGCCCCCAATTCGACCGTGAACTGGCAGCCGCGCTGCAAATCAGTGTCGAACAGGCCCACGCCCTGCACATGGCCATCATCGTCGAGCCTTACCCAGGCATCGAGCCGGTGCTGGCCGCCCTGCGCGCTGCCGGCATCGCCACCGCTTGTCTGTCCAACACCAATGCCGACCACTGGGCCATCATGACCGGCAAAGGCTATCCCGCCTCGCTGCCACTCGATCAACTCGATCATCATTTCGCCAGCCACCTGTTGCAGATGCGTAAACCCAACGATGAAATCTACGCCCGGGTCGAACAACTCACCGGTCTGGCGCCCGCAGAAATTCTCTTTTTCGAAGACACGCCCGCCAACGTCGAGGCTGCGCTTCGCCGCGGCTGGATCAGCGTGCGCATCGACCCCAAAGCTGACCCCATGACCCAGGTCACCACGCACCTGAAGCGCCTCGGCATCCTGAACGGCTGACCGCCCCCCACCCCACCCCGACATGCACCCATCAAACCTTCACCCCCGTCCCCCCCTGCGCCTTGTATGGATAAAGCTATTTAGCATTTAGGCTAAATGTTATTTTCGGGTGGCCGAGCATTCGCGGGCTGACCGGGCTTGGGGCGAGGCGCGTACGTTTTGCTTTCCGCTTTTTGCTTTCCGGTTATTGACATTCCGCTTCTTGCTTTTGACTGTCTACCTTTTGCTTTCTGTCTCATCCCTTCTGCCATCTGCCATCAGCTTCTTGCTCTATGCTTTTTTTGCTTTCCGCCTGCTGTCACTATGATGATTCAATCATGAACGCGACTGAACCCTCGCAGGAAAAGCCCGGCCTCATTCGCGGCAAATACGTGCTGGCGGGCCTGCTGCTGACGCTGGCCATCGTGGCGTGGGCCTGGCGCGAGGTCGATCATCGCGTGCGGCAATCCCTGGCCATCGACACCGCCCCGCTGTTGTGGGACGAGCGCGCCACCTGGCCGACGCCGCCGGTGTCGCACACCACGCTGGAAAAGCCCGTCTCCAACTACGCGCCCGCACCGACTCAGGAAAAGTGGCGCACGGTCACGCTCCATATCTCGGCCCTGGAGGAGCAGACCATCAAACGCTGCGCCGAGCTGGCGGCCGGCGACCACTTCACCGAGCAGGCGACCGGCGATGAACTGGCAGCCATCGTCGAGCAGTACCCCTATCCGAAGATGTTCTACCCGCGCTGGCTGCTGGCCCAGTGGCAATCGCTGCACGGCGAAGAAGCGGTTGCCGCGGACAACTTCCGGGGGGCGTTCGCCGATGCACCAGCGGTGCTGATTGTGCCCTACGTGGACCCCGCCGGGGTCGCGGCCGCTGACCTGTCGGTTGGCACCATCGTCATCGCCTGCGACCAGGCGGATGGCAAGACCATCGACCAGACGCTGAAGCTGGTCTATCCCGGTTTGAACACCGATGCCACGGGTCGGGTGTATCTGCCGCTGTATCACACCATGTTGCGGGCGGCCGACCTGCCCCAGCCGCCGGGCTATCAATGCCATTACAGCAGCTACCAGTGGTTCGAATTCCCCGGCCGGGTAGCGGGCCTGCGTCCGGCGGTGGTGACGAAGATTTGGTGATTGGGTGAGTTCGTGATTGGGTGATTTGCAGTCTGGTGGTCGGAACCACCAACCCATTCGCCAAATCGCCAAATCACAAAATGCTATGATTCGCCCATGACCGCCACAGACACTGCTATCCCTGCTGCCGGCTGCGTGCATCGCGTGGAAGTTCGTCCCAGGGCGGGCGAACCTGACCCGCGTGGTGGGGCCGCCCTGGCACTGGCCCGACAGGATGCCCTTAACGCCTCGGCCGTCCGCAGCGCCGAGGTGTATCTGATCGAAGCTGCGCTGACCGACCAGCAACTGCAGCGCATCGCCGGCGAACTGCTGGCCGACCCCGTATCGCAGCAGATCACCCTCGGCACTGAAGCCACCTCCGGGGGCACGATCGAAGTGCATTACCTTCCGGGGGTCATGGACCCGGTGGCACAGTCCACGCGCGACGCCATCGTGGAGATGCTGGGCGATCTGACTGACCCGAACGCCATCGAGGTGCGCACGGCCGTGCGCTACGACCTGGCCGACTGCTCCAGTTCACCCGAGCAGTTGGAAAGCTTCGCTCGCCGCCATCTGGCGAATCCTGTCATCCAGTCGATCTATCTGGAACCGCATCTACCGCAGGCTTTCGAGCATGGCACGCCTTACGTGTTGAAGCTCACGCACGTGCCGATCCGCGAACTGGATGACGACGCCCTCAGGCGCATGTCGCGCGAGGCCCACCTGTTTTTGAGTCTGCCCGAGATGCAGGCCATTCAGGCCTACTATCGTGAAGCGGGCCGCGAGCCAACGGACGTCGAGTTGGAAACGCTGGCCCAGACCTGGTCCGAGCACTGCGTGCACAAAACGCTCAAGAGCCGCATCCACTACACCCAGAAGCCGAACGCTGAGCGCAGCGAAGCGTCGGATGCCCTTGCCATCTTCCGCGACAAACCCCACCACACCATCCACGACGACGGCAGCGTCACCATCGACAACCTGCTCAAAGCCACCGTCGCGGCCGCCACGCACAAGCTCATGGAAGAATCCCACTTCCGCAACTGGTGCGTGAGCGTGTTCGAGGACAATGCCGGCATCGTGAAGTTCGACGACGAGGATGCGATGTGCATCAAGGTCGAAACGCACAATCACCCCTCAGCCATCGAGCCCTACGGCGGCGCGGCGACTGGCATCGGCGGCGTCATCCGCGACGTCCTCGGCACCGGCCTGGCCGCCAAACCCATCGCCAACACCGACGTCTTTTGCGTCGCTCATCCAGATATTGACAAAAATTCGAAAATCGAAAATCAGAATTCGAAAATCCCCAAGGGTGTGATTCATCCCAGGCGCATTCTCCAGGGCATCGTCAGCGGCGTGCGCGACTACGGCAACCGCATGGGCATCCCCACCATCAACGGGGCTGTTTTCTTCCACGACGGTTTTCTGGGTAACCCCCTGGTATTTGCCGGCTGCGTGGGCATGATCCCGCTGGATAAATGCTTCGGCAGCGCCAGGCCCGGCGACCACATCATCATCCTCGGCGGTCGCACCGGGCGCGACGGCATCCACGGCGCAACCTTCTCCAGTGCCGAGTTGACCGACACCCATGCTGACGAATTTTCCCATGCCGTGCAGATCGGCAACGCCATCACCGAAAAGAAAGTCACCGACGTGGTACTCCAGGCACGCGATCGCAATCTCTTCAGCGCCATCACCGACTGCGGGGCCGGCGGCTTCTCCAGTGCCGTGGGCGAAATGGGTCAGCACGTCGGCGCCACCGTGCACCTTGACCGCGCCCCGCTGAAATATGCCGGCCTAAGCTACACCGAAATCTGGATCAGCGAAGCACAGGAACGCATGACCCTCGCGGTGCCCCCGGAAAAAGTTGACGAGCTGCGCCTGCTCTGCGACTCCGAGAACGTCGAGTTCTGCGACCTGGGCACCTTCGGCCTGACCGACCACGACAAACCCACTCTCTCACTCAACTACCACGGCATAGAGGTTGGCCGCCTCGCCATGTCCCTGCTGCACGACGGCATCCCGCAGTTGACCCGCAACGCGGAATGGACTGCACCCGCTTCTGCTCCATCATCCATCATCCATCATCCATCATCCATTGCTGACACACTCACCGCCAAGCTCAGCGAGCCCAACACCGCTTCCAAACACTGGATCATCCGCCAGTACGATCACGAAGTGCAGGGCGGCAGTGTGGTCAAGCCCCTGGTCGGCCCGCAACAGGACGGCCCCTCCGATGCGGCCGTGCTGCGCCCCAAACTCTCAAGCCAGCGCGGCATCGCCATCGCCTGCGGCATGACCCCGCACACCGAGCCCGATGCCTATCACGCCACGCTGTTGGCCATCGATGAAGCGGTGCGCAACGTCGTGTGCGTCGGCGCTGCCCCTGACCCAGCGTCCACTTCCGGGGGCGGGGGCGTCGCTATCCTCGACAACTTCTGCTGGCCAAGCTGCGACCCCCGGAATCCCCGCAACCTCGGCTCGCTGGTCCGCGCAGCCGAGGCGTGTTACGACGGCGCACTCGCCTACCGCACGCCTTTCGTATCCGGCAAGGACTCGCTTAACAACCAGTTCACCTGCGAGGACGGCTCCATCATTGCCATTCCGCCCACCTTGCTGATCACCGCATTGGGCATCGTGCCAGACGTCCATCGCTGCGTGACCATGTTCGCCAAACAACCTCACCATGCCCTGCTGCTCGTTTCGCCATCCAGTGACCTCAACCCGCACGTGGACCTCAAGGCTGGCCCGCTCTGCGCCCGCACCGTCGCCAAGCTGATTGCCGATCAACTGGTCGCCTCCGCTCACGATTGCAGCGAAGGTGGCCTGCTGGTCGCCGCCGCCGAGATGGCCTTTGCCGGCCGCATCGGCCTGGACCTGGACCTGGAGGCCATGCTCGCCGGCCAGCGCCAGCGTCTGAGTCTCGACGAAGTCTGTTTCGCCGAAGCCCCCAGCCGCTACCTGCTGGAGGTCGCCCCCGAAAACCTCGGCTTCGCCATCGAACAACTGCGGGCAGCGAATATCCACTTCGCCCAGGTCGGCACCTTCGCCACGCATAACCACCTGACCCTGCGCAGCGCCGAAGCCGGCCGCCTGCTCGACACCCCGCTCGATGACCTGCGCCACGCCTGGCTCAAGCCGCTGGACTGGTAAGAGAACAATGCGCCACGAAGGCACGAAGAACACGAAGCTGCACATCTGAATCTGTATTGACTTCGTGCCCTTCGTGCCTTCGTGGCTAAAGTCTTGACAATCCATGACAACCAACGCCCAAAGCCTCTACCTGATCGACGGCCACGCCCAGATGTTCCGGGCCTTCTTCGCCATTCGCACCCCCATGACCTCGCCCGTCACCGGCGAACCCACCAACGCCACCTTCGCTTTCACCGGCATGCTGCTGAAGCTTTTTCGTGAGTTTCGCCCGCGGTTCGTGGCCATGGCGATCGATTCGCCGGGGAAAAATTTCAGGCACGAGTTGTACCCGGATTACAAAGGCACTCGTCGCGAAACGCCTGAGACGTTCGGGCCGCAGGTGCCGCGAATGATCGAGATCGCCAAACTGTTCGGCATCCCCGTGTTGGCTGAGCCCCGCGTCGAGGCCGATGACCTGATCGCCACGGTGATCCGCCGCACGCTCGATGACAGCGAACATCGCGACGTGCAGGTGCGCATCGTTTCCAGGGACAAGGACCTGCTGCAACTGCTGGGCGAGCGCGTGGTCATGATGGACATCCACAAGGATGAAATCATCGACCCCCGGAAGTTGCACGAAGAGCGCGGCATCACGCCGCAACAGGTCGTGGACATGCTCATCCTCATGGGCGACAACGTGGACAACATTCCGGGCGTGAACAAGGTCGGCGAAAAAACAGCCGCCGAACTTCTCAAGCAGTTCGGCTCGCTGGACAATCTGCTGACACATCTCGATCAGATCAAGGGCAAACGCCGCCAGTTCATCGAGGAGGCCGCCCCGCTGTTCGACCTGACGCGCAAGCTGGTCACGCTCGACGACCAGGTGGCCATCGACTTCGACATGAACGCCGCCAAGGTCGGCATGATCGAAGGTCGCAAGTTGATGGAGTTATTCGAGCAGCTCGGCTTCAACCGTCATCGTGCCGACCTGGAGAAGCTGCTGGAAGGCGGACCCCCGGAATGGCGGAAGGCAGAGGGCGGAACCACACAATCAGCAGCGCCGGTGGTTCAAGGCAGCCTGTTTGCCGCAACCGCTCCTGAACAATCCTACGAAGCGCCGCGGCTTGCTGCGTCCGCCGGCACCTATCGCTGCATCAAAACGCAGAAACAACTCGACGACGCGATCAATGCCATCCGCGCCGCTAATCTCCTTTCCGTTGACACCGAAACCATCGGGCTCGGCCACCGCACGCAACTGTGCGGCATCTGCCTGGCGTGGAAAGAAGGCCAAGGCGTTTACATCCCCCTGCGCTCGCCCACGCCCGACGCCCATCTGTCCCCGAAAAAAGTGCTGGACACGCTCAAAGACGTGCTCGAAGATGAATCAGTTTCCAAGTGCGGGCACAACATCAAATACGACCTGCTGGTGCTGCGCGAAGCGGGCGTCGAGCTGCGCGGCATCGTCTTCGACTCCATGATCGGCGCCTTTCTGGCCGGGGCCCCTGGAACCGGCCTCGACGCATTGGCCCAGTCGCAGCTTGGTCATCGCATGATGCCCATCACCGATCTGATCGGCCACCGCCCTTCGCGCAAGAACGATCCGCCGCAGAAGACGATGGACCAGATCGAGCTGGACCTGATCACCGACTACGCAGCCGAGGATGCCGACTTCACTCTGCGCCTGACCAACATCTTCCGGGGGCAACTCAACTCCCTGGGCATGAAGGACCTGGCCGAGCGCGTGGAGATGCCGCTGGTCGAGGTGCTGGCCCGCATGGAATCCAACGGCATCGCCATCGATCCGGGCGTGCTGGACGAGCAGCGCGAGACGTTGCAGCAGCGCATCGATGAATTGCGCGATGCGATCCACGAAGCGGCCGGCGAGCCGATCAATCCCGATTCGCCTAAGCAACTCAGCGAGTTGCTGTTCGACAAGCTGAAGCTGCCCAGGCTCAAGCGCACCAAGACCGGGGCCTCCACCGATGTTGAAGTGCTCGAGCGCCTGGTGGAGATGGACGACATCCCGCGCCAAAAGCTGCGCGTGCCGCAACTGGTGCTCGAGTATCGTCAACTGGCCAAGCTGGTGGGCACCTACCTGGTGAACCTCAAGGAAGCGATCCATCCCGACACCGGTCGCATCCATTGCTCGTTCCACCAGACCGGGGCCGCCACGGGGCGTCTGTCATCGAGTAATCCCAACCTGCAGAACATTCCCATCCGCACCGAGATCGGCCGCCAGATTCGCCGCGCCTTCGTCGCACCCGGAAGCTGCGAGCTGATCAGCGCTGATTACTCGCAGATCGAACTGCGCATGCTCGCCCATCTGGCTGAAGACGACGCGCTGATCGAAGCCTTCCGCCAGAAGCAGGACATCCACACCGCCGTGGCTGTGCAGGTCTTCGGCGTACCCCCGGAAGAGATAACTATCGAACAGAGAACGCACGCCAAAACCATCAACTTCGGCATTATCTACGGCGTCACGCCTTACGGTTTAGCTCGCCGCATCGACAACCTCGACGTCGATTCCGCCCGCAAACTGATCGACGACTACAAAGCCCGCTTCCCCGGCATCGATCGCTTCCTCTACGACTGCGTGCAGCATGCCACGCAGCACGGTTACGTCTCGACCATCCTCGGCCGCCGCCGCGCCATCCCCGAGATCACCTCCACCAACGGCAACACCCGCGCCCTGGGCGAACGTTTAGCCATCAACACCGTCGTCCAAGGCTCAGCCGCCGACCTGATCAAGCTCGCCATGGTCAACCTGCACCGCCGCATCGAAGCCGAATCGCTGCCCATGAAGATGCTGCTGCAGATTCACGACGAACTGGTCTTCGAAACGCCGGCGAAAGAAGCGGACCGCTGTTCCGAAATCATCCAGCACGAGATGCAGACCGCGATGCCGTTGAAAGTCCCGCTGGTGGTGGAACTGGGCCGCGGCAGCAACTGGTTCGAAGCGAAGTAAGAAAAGACAAACCGCAGATTTCGCAGATTTCACAGATTGGGAATTGGCCACGAAGGCACGAAGAGCACGAAGTCAATACTCCTGCTTATATTCTTCTTCGTGTCCTTCGTGCCTTTGTGGCAAATTGTCTTGTCTTCATCTGTGAAATCTGCGCAATCTGCGGTTGCTCAACCCGCGTTGACTTTCGCCAGCACGTCCTCGGTCAGATCCCAGAAATGCACCTCGCGGAATGGCGTCGCTACCCGGGCACCGGGCAGTGGGCCGTGCGGCTGCGTGTGCTGACTCCAGTGCGACTGGGCAGCCAGCAGGCGCTTGCGGACTTCCTCGGCATCAACCGGCGATTTGCGGTGCTGCCAGCGGCGATAAGCGACCAAGCCGGCCACCAGGTCGCGCAGTGTTTCACACAAACTCTCGGCATAGGTCAGTGAACCGATCAGCGACTCCAGCAGCACGTCGTGACGGTCGCCAAGAGCCTGATGCAGCGAAGCGCGGCAGTGAGCCAGGGCGGTCACCGCTTCCTGCTTCTCGGCCACCACCGAATCCAGATGCGTCTCGGGCAGCTTTTGGATCATGCGCCAGGCGAGTTGGGCATCGAGCAGATCGTCACTGATCCAACCGGCATTGGGGTGCCAGCCGTTGGGACGATCGTCGGCATAGGCGCCGATGTAAAAGGCCTGACGCACGATTTCGGGTGAAGCTTCCAGCGTGTCGATGATGGCGCGAGCGGTGGTTGGCTCGCTGATGTCCAGCCGCTCGCTGACCCAGCGCTGGGCCAGGTCATCGGCATAGACGTTGTCGGCCAGCTTGGGCGCGGCAAAGACGTTGGCGTCGATCCAGGTTTCGTCGCTGACGAACGGCCCGCCCCAGCCGCCGCCGCGCACCCAGGCCCAGACGCCAGCCAGGTTGGCGCAGGTGGAAGCCGCGGCCAGGCCGTCGGTCCCACCCAGTTGCCGCGTTTCGGGATAGCCGTCGCGCCACAGCGGGGCCTGCCAGTTGGGTAGCGCCCCTTTGCCCTCGAATTCGCGCTGGCACTGCAATTCGTAGATGATCGGCCGCGGCCCGGCCACCAGGCTCGAGGGGTTCCATTGCTGGTAACGCCAGAAGTCGGTCTGCGTGAACTTGAACGACAGGATCATGCGCTCGTCGTCTGGCAGTTGCTCGATGACGCGGCGGGCCAGTTCGGGCGTGTCGTGGATGCCGTTGGGCCGTACGTTCCAGGTGCGCACGATCAGCGTCTTGTCGTGGCGGCGAACGACCTGCTGATAGACGTGCTTGACCAGGCGGATGATGCGGTCTGCTCTTCCCAGATGAGCGCAGCGCGGACAGTGCGGGTCGTAGAGATCGTTGCCAACCAGGTGCGGCAGGCGATCGGCGTCCGTGTCGCCGAAGCGCAGCACGATACCCGCCAACTGCGGCCAGCGGCGGAGCATGGCATCGATGCCTTCCACGCAGCGCTCCAGCGTCTCGTCGGAAGCTGGACATAGATCGCGCGAACGATTGCGGCAGGTCAGTTTTTCGCTGTTCTCCATCACCAGCTCGCGCAGCAGCACGAACACGTCGTAGAACAGGTACACCGCAAGCCCGGCCTCGGTGGCCCGGCGAATGGCGCCATCGACGCGCTCAATCTGCTGATTGATCCACTGCCGCACCTCGGGGTCGGCCGCGCGGTTGGGCTCCGACACGCCCGACAGCGCGGTGGTTTCATAGATGACCAGCCCGTTGTAGCCGAGGCTGCGCAGCAGTTGCGGATCGTGATAGCGCGTCTCGGTGGGCGGTTCGCCGGGATTGGCCAGTATGGTCGCTAGCTTGAGCATGGTGATATTAATTGAACCGCAGAGACGCCCAGGACGCGGAGAAAGACAAAATCAAAGAAGGAACCCAGGAAGGCAGGAATGAATAACAATTCACACGATCTGATCCATGGTTTCCTGGGCTCCTGGTTTGCTTCTTCAATGAGTTTTTCGGTATTCCTCCGCGTCTAAGCGGTTCACTTACCGGTGCGTCCAAAGGTAGCCGGCCCTTCCAGGTCCCGTTCATGCGGTAACGGTTGACCGAACCATGATAGGTGAAACAACCGCTTGATGTCATCCAGCACCTTCATCATGCAGGGCAGCACCACCAGGATCAGCAGCGTGGACGAGATCAGCCCGCCGGCGATGGCGATGGCCATGGGGATCAGGAACTTGGCCTGGAACGACTGCTCCAGGATCAGCGGCAGCAGCCCGAAGACCGTGGTCACCGTGGTCAGCACGATGGCCCGCAACCGCGCCCGACCGGCCGCGATCAGGGCGTCGTGCAGGCTCTTGCCCGTGTGCCGCTGGGTGTTGTAGAACTCGACCAGGATCAGCGAATCGTTGACCACGATGCCCGACAGCGCCACGAACCCGATCATGGTCAGGAACGTCATCTCGTAGCCCAGCACCCAGTGCCCCCAGATCACGCCCACCACCGCGAACGGCACGGCCAGCAACACGATCAGTGGCTGCAGATAATCGGCAAACAGCCAGGCCAGGATCACATAGATCATCAGGATCGCCGCCAGAAATCCGTAAGGCAGCGAAGCGAAGGCATCGGACATCTGCTGCTGCCGCCCGGTCGGCGCGATGGTGACCCCCGGAAATTGTTGACGCAGTGCGGACAGGTCGATGCTGTTGAAAATCTGCTCCGGGTTGTACCCCGGCAGGCAGTAGGCGAACACCGTCACCGCCCGCTGGCGATCGATGCGGCGAATGGTGGAAAACGTCGTCGTCTCCTTCACGTCCACCACTTCGCTCAACGGTACGGCCGCCCCGGTCCTGGGGCTGATCAGCCAACTGTTCTCGATGGCGTACAGGCTCTGCCGCGTCGGCTCATCGTAGCGCACGCGCACCTTCACGTCCTCCTGGTCACCGGCGAACACGTGCGCCTCCAGCCCGAACAGCGCCCCGCGCACCTGCTGGGCCACCGAAGCCCGCGTGAAGCCCAGCGCATCGGCGCCGGGGCGCAGCTCGAACTGCAACTCCAGTTGCCCGGTGTCGTTGTCGTCCGCGATGTCGGTCACCCCGGCGTACTCGGCCAGCATCAGCTTGAAGCGCCGGGCCGCAGCCACGATTTTCTCCTGCTGATCGCCGCGAAACTCCAGGCTGATGTCCGCCCCGCCCGGGCCGCCGGTGATCTCGCTGAAGCTGATGCGCTCCACTTCATCCAGTTGCCCGACCAGGGCCTCGCGGATCGAAGCGCTGACCTTGCTCGATTCACGGTCGCGCAGTTCGACGGGCAAAAGCTCGATGAACATCTGGGCGATGTGCTGGGCACGCATCTGAGTCTGGCCGGTGTCGATGTTGCTCGATTCACCGATGTCCGCCACGATGTTGCTGACCTCCGCTTGTGTGGTGGCGGCGGCTTCGATGCGCTGCACGATGCGGTTGGTACGTTCGATGGGCGTGCCGATGGGCATGTGCAGATCGACGATCAGCGTCTCGGAATCGCTCATGGTCATAAACGTGAACGGCACGCGCTCGCCGGCCACCATGCCCAGCGACACGATCAGGATCGCCGCCGCCAGCGACACCGAGATGTAGCGATAGCGTATGGCCCGATTGATCCACACGCAGTAATGCGGGATCAACCAGTCGAACAGCCAGCCGTCGCGCTTCTGCTCGAAGCGACGCAGCACGCCGCTGAGCCGGCCTGGCAGGCGGGCGTCCATCCGCTCCAGCGTGTGACCCATGTGGCTGGGCAGAATCAGCAGCGCCTCGATCAGGCTCATCAGCAATGCGCAACTGACCACCATCGGCAGCGCCCCGAGCATGTCGCCGATCTGCCCCTTGACGAACGACAGCGGCAGAAACGCCACCACCGTCGTCAGCACCGTCGCCACCACCGGCCAAAGCACCTGCTCGGTGCCCTTGATGGCCGCCTCCTGCGTCGGCTCGCCCCGATCGTGTCGCGATTGAATGTTCTCCGCCACCACGATCGCGTCATCGACCAGCAACCCCAGCACGATAATCAGCCCGAACATTGTCAGCAGGTTCAACGTGATGTCCAGGCCGTACATCAGCACGATCGTGCCACAGATCGCGGTGACCAGTCCTGAGCCGACCCACACCGCGACCCGCCAGTTGAGGATCGCCAGCAGCACCAGGAACACCAGCGCTGCGCCGAACAGGGCGTTGCGCTTCAGCAGATCGAGCCGGCCTTCCACGAAACGGGCCAGGTCCGTGAAGGTGGTCAGCGCAGCGCCCGGCGGCAACGGCTGGGAGCTGTGAGCGCCCAGCATCCAGGCCTGATGCCGCGGCGTGTCGAAGAACCGCTCCATGAACGTGGCGTGGTACGGCTCACCGTTGCGGGCCGCGATGTAAGCCCGCACCATCTGCGCGATCTGCACGATGTCCTGATCGCCCACCGCGAACGCGGTCAACATGGCTGCGGGTTTGCCGTTGCAACGGGTGACGATCTGCTCGTCAACAAATGACTCGCCCACCCGGGCCAAGTCATCCAGGCGCACGGTGGCGCCGTCGCGGCGTGAGCGCATCTCGATGCCGCGGATCAACTGGGCCTGCTCATCGACACCCAGGGTGCGCACCTTGATGTTGCCGGTGTCCCCGCGCACCGTGCCCCCCGGAAGGTCCAGCATGGCCGCGTTGATGGCCGTTGATATCTGCGGCAGACTGATCCCGTAGCGCACCAACGCATCGCGGTCCACGTCCACCCGGATCTCATCCTCGCGCACGCCCCCCACCGCGATCTCGCCCATCCCCGGCAAACGCCGCAGGTCGTCCTGAATCCCGCGCACCGCGTCCTTCATCACCGCTTCATCAATGTCACCATACACCGCCACGATGATCACCGGCAGGCGCGGCTCGAACAGCTCGACCTGAATCTTCTCCGACTCCTCCGGCAGATCGCGCAGGGCGTCCATCTCCCGTTCGACTTTGTCCAGGGCCTTGTCAACGTCGATGTCTTCGCGAAATTCAACGATGATCCCGCCGCCGCCGTCGGACAGCGTGGTGGTCATCTTCTTGATCTCATCGAGGCCCGCCAGGGCGTCTTCGACCTTGATCGCCAGGGTCTGCTCGATCTCCTCAGCCGTCGCCCCGGGATAGGGCATCGAGATGATCGCCTGCTCCGGCTCGCTCTCAGGAAAAAACTCCCGACGCAACGACAACCCGCACCAGATGCCCGCGATGATCGTCGCGATCATCAGCAGGTTCACCGGCACCGGATGGCGCACGCCGAAGCGACTGAGGCTCACGGCTCCATCCCTCCCCCTCTCCCATTTCCGGGGGCGGGAGAGGGCAAATTCTCACCCCCTCTCCCCTTGGGAGAGGGCTGGGGTGAGGGCTGCCACGAAGTTGTTGTGCTGTCCATCGACACGTCATTGCCCGTGCGGCCCTCACCCCCAACCCCTCTCCCAAGGGGAGAGGGGAGCTGCACCGGGTCCACGCGCTGGCCGTCCAGCAGGGTCGCCGCGCCGTCCAGCAGCACCTGCTCACCTTCGCGCAGCGGCTCGCTCTGATCAAGCAGCACCGCCCACTGCGTGTCGGGCAGGTTGAACGGCTCCTGGTGACCTTCAATCACAAAATCCACGACGACCGGCCGACTGATCAATCGCCCCTCGCTGACCACCTGGATGCGCTGCCCGCGCACCGAGCGCCGCGGCACGATCCAGCGCGGCTGCGCCTGATTAGAGGTCACCACGCCGCTGACAAACTCACCCGGCAGCAGCAGATCGCGGCCTGCGCTGGCGCCGAAGCGCTCGGCAAGAGATTGTTGATCGACCTCCACGTAAGCGGTGACCGTGCGCGTGTCCGCGTCATCGACCGGGCTGATGCGCGTCACCGTCGCCTGGCAGGTCAAGCCGTTGTTGCCGCGGCTGAGCGTCACCGTGTCGCCGACCTGCAGCGTGCCGCGGGCGGCGGCCGGCAACTGAAGCGGGGCTTCGACCAACTCCAAGTTCACCACGCGGGCCACGCGCATGCCGGTCTGCACCTGTTCGCCCTCATGCACATCCACCTCGGACAGGATGCCGGCAATGGGGCTGCGGATTTCACAGCGACTCACATTCAACTGCGCCAGCGCCAGCGCCGAGCGCTCAGCCTCAAGCTGGGCCTCGACCGCCAGCCGCCGCGGTTCCATGCTCTGCAACTGCTCGCGCGTCTGCGTCTGCATGCGGCGGGCAGCCAGGTGAGCCCGGCGGGCGTTGTCCAACTGCTGCTGATTGCCCGCAAGTTGCTCGGTGATCCGCTGCACGCGCTCCAGCTCCGACTGGGCCAGGGCCACGTCGGCATCATCCAACTCCGCCTGGGTCCGCAGTCGATCGAGTTCGATCTGCCACTGCGCCAACTGGGCTTCGATCTCGGCGATGCGCTGGCGGCTGATCTCCGCCTGCCGCAGGTAATCGTCAGCGTCCAGCGTCATCAGCAGCTCATCTTTTTTCACGCTGCGCCCGGCCCGCATCGCATCGGGCAGATCGACCACCGTGGCTGTGACCCGGGCTGGAACATCCGCCACGTCGATCGCCGTGACCGTGCCGTAGCCCTGCCACTGGCGGTGCACCGGCACCTGCTGGGCGGTGAACACCACCACCCGCCGCACGTCGTGATCGCCTTCCGAAGGCGCCACCAGCGGCCGGGTGATCACCAGCAGCGCTGCGATCAGCAACGCCACGCCCAGAGAAATCACAATCACCGCCAGGCGCGTGACCGTGCGCAGGCGCGGATAGGGTATGGGAGCTTGTTCGGTTTCGTTATTCATGGGAACCGCTGATGAACGCGGATTCAAAAGTATGAGATTGAGCCACGAAGGCACGAAGAACACGAAGACAGGACCAGGTGTATGGGCATTTCCCTTCGTGTCCTTCGCGCCTTCGTGGCGAATCCAATTTTGTCGGGGGCCTTAAATCAAAGGCAATGGTATCCGTGCTCATCCGTGGCCAAACTTTCCGTATCCGCGTTGATCCGCGTTCTCATCTGCGTTCATTCGCGGTTGCCTCTCTGCAATTCGGTTTAACCGGACTCACAAAGTCCGGCTCTAAGCATATCCCAAGTCGGCCAGATCGTCCTCGTCCAGCCCGAACTGGTGGCCGATCTCGTGCAGCAGCGTCACGCGAATCTCGTTTTCCAGCACCGCGGCGTCGCCGTCGGCCAGGTCCAGCAGCGGCTCGCGGAAGATCATGATGTAATCTTCGCCGGGCGTCGATTCACCCTGCACCGACTTCTCGGTCAGCGGCACGCCCGTGTGCAGACCGAACAGTTCGTCCTCGGCCGGGTCCATGCCCAGATCGCGCAGCAGCTTGGCCGACGCCCGGTCCTCCACGATCACCGGAACCTGCTCGAGCAATGCGTGAATGTGCGGCGGCAGCCCTTCGAGCACGCGCTCGAACAGCTCGTCAAACACCCGGCGCTCGTCCGCGTGCACCACCACCGCCCGCCGCCCTCCGTCACTGGCCCGCCTGCGCCATCAGTTGCTTGATGAATCCCGGCCGATTGGTCGTGATGGTGTCAAAGCCCAGTTGCTGATAGCGGGCAAACTGCTCCGGCTCGTCAACGGTCCAGGCGTTCAGGTGCAGGTCCATCTGCCGCAGTCGCGCCACGAACGCCTCGTCCACCACCGCGTCCTCCGCCTTGCTGCCGAAGCCGTCAGCATCAAGACGCTGAATGGTTTCGACGACCGTGTCGATGGTCGGCGTCCAGGCGCCGGTCTGCTCGTCCTGCTTGTAGCTGCTGAGCCAGACGGCCGCCAGTTCGGGCAACTGCTGTTTGACGGCGGTGATCACTTCCTGTTTGAAGCAGATGATGCGCGTCTGCCAGGGTTCCAGCCCCGCGCGATCCAGCGACTGCTTCAGCGCCGGCAGAATCTCCGGGCCGCTCTTGATCTCGATCAGGATGTATTTGTCAGGCGGCACGGTGGCGAGCACTTCATCGAGCGTGGGAATCTGTTCGCCGGCATACCTGGGGTCCTTCCACGAGCCGGCATCCAGCGCCCGCAACTGCTCGAAGGTGCTCGCCGCCACGGGCAGATCGGCATTGGTCGTGCGCTTGGTGGTCTTGTCGTGCATGCAGACGATCTGGCCGTCGCTGGTCAGATAGAAATCGCCCTCGATGGCATCAGCGCCCTGCTCCCACGCCAGACGGAAGCTGGCCAGCGTGTTCTCCGGCGCGTCGAAGGATGCCCCGCGATGGGCGACGATCTGCTGTCCCATGGCGGCGCATTGTAGGAAAAGAACGGCAGCAACTGCGGCAAGGCGGTGAGTCATCGGATCATGCTCCTTAAAGATCTCAGTTAGAGCAACTGGCAGCAATTTTCTCCAACAGCCGGGCGGCTACGCGGCACTGGCGACCGGGATCGCGTAGCGATCCGGCTACAGGTCACGTGCAGAACTAAGACGCCAGTTGATCTAGTATATCCCAACATGGCTTCTCGCCCCTGTTTTTTCGATCTGACCCGCGATGAACTGGCTGACCTGCTGGCCGGCTGGAAGATGCCGCGCTACCGCACGGACCAACTGCTGCAGTGGGTCTATCGCCACGGCCAGGCCGATCCGCGCCAGATGAGCAACCTGTCCGAGCCGGACCGCCAACTGCTGGCCCGCGAACTGACCTTCACCCGCGCCCGCATCGTCCGCCATCAGTCCGCAAGCGACGGCACACAGAAGCTGCTCTTGGACTGGAGCGAGTCGGCCCTGCCCGTGGCTGAGAGCAACAACCAGACCGAATGCGTGATGATCCCCGCCGACGATCGCCGCACGGCCTGTATCTCCAGCCAGGTGGGCTGTCCCGTGGGCTGCCGCTTCTGCGCCTCGGGCCTGGGCGGCCTTGACGGCAATCTCACCAGCGGGCAGATCGTCGAGCAGGTCTGGCAACTGAACCAGTTGCTTGCGCCGGAGCGCATCACTCATGTGGTCTTCATGGGCATGGGCGAGCCGATGGCCAACTTCGACGCGGTGACCAAGGCTGTCCGCACACTCATGGCCGAGTGGGCCACGCACATCAGCGGCCGCCGCATCACCATCAGCACCGTGGGCCTGCCCGCCCAGATGCGCCGCCTGGCGGAACTGCAACTGCCGATCACCCTGGCCATCAGTCTGCACGCGCCCAACGATGCCCTCCGCCGACAATTGATCCCCTGGGCACAGCACGTGAGCATCGCCCAACTGGTCGAGGCCGGCCGCTACTACTTCCAGCGCACCGGGCGCGAGATCACGCTCGAGTACATCCTGCTGCACCAGGTCAACGATCAGCCGCAGCACGCCGCGGAGCTGGCCCGCGTGGCCAGACAACTGCGCAGCAACGTCAATCTCATCCGTTACAACGAAGTGGCCGGCCTTGCCTACAACCGGCCCGACGACCAGGACGTGCGCCAATTCCAGCAGATCCTGCGCCAAGCCGGCATCAACTGCCACATCCGCGCCAGCCGCGGCCGCGACATCTCCGCCGCCTGCGGCCAACTGCGCCACGAACACCGGGCGGCCACCAATTGAAGTTTCACACTTGACATCCACACTCAGCAGGCGAAAGGTATATAAGAGTCCGCCACGAAGGCACGAAGGACACGAAGCAGCCTTGGCTTGTGTTTTTCTTTGTGTTCTTCGTGCCTTCGTGGCCAAGGCGATTCTGAAATACGTGAAAGGAGCCACCCATGACCAGCCCACTGCAAACGCTTATCCAAAGCGGCACCAAACTTTGGCTGGATTCTATCGACCCCGATCTGGTGGCCGCTAATCGCAAGCTCGGCGCCAGCGGCGCCACATCCAATCCCATCATCGTCGCCGACCTGATCGAGACCGGCCGCTTCGACTCGCTGCTGAGCGATCTGATGGAGCAACACGACGACGACGAGGCGGTCGCCTGGGCCCTGACCGATCATCTGGTGCGCGAGGCCCAGGCAGCGTTCCACGACGTCTGGAAACAGACCCGCGGTGACGACGGCTACGTCAGCTTCGAACTCGATCCCCTGCTGGAAGATGAAGCCGCCCCGCCCCACGCGCAGCGCGTCGCCCGCTACATCGAGTTGGGCAAACACTGGAGCACCGGCCACGACAACCGCATGATCAAAGTCCCCGCCACGCCCGCCGGCCTGGAAGCCCTGCAGGAACTGGCTGCGGCCGGCGTCACGCTCAACGTGACCCTGATCTTCACCGCCCGCCAGTACGAAGCAGCCCGCGATGCCATCTGGCGCGGAGCCCAACGCCGCAAGGATGCAACGAGCAAATTCAAGAGCGTCTATTCGATCTTCGTCTCGCGCGTGGATGTGTACACGCTCAAGCACGTCCCGCGATTGACAGTTGCTGCCCAGGGTATGGTCGGCATCGTCAACGCCAAGCGCCTGTGGCTGGCCAATGAAACATTCTGGGCGGACAAGAACCTGAAGCTGCGGCAGGAGATCGTCTTCGCTTCCACCGGCACCAAGCTGCCGCAGGACTCACCGGACAAATATGTCGAGGCCTTTGCCGGCAGCGACATCCAGACCAACCCGCCCAAGACCAACCAGCAGGTGCAGGAACTGGGCAAAACCTATCGCCGGAATGTGGATGCCATGCCCCCGCAGGCGGTGCTGGATGAGATCGACGCCAAGGTGGACCAGGCGGCGATGGAGCAGGTTCTGATGGCCGAAGGCCTGGCCAAGTTCGCTCAGCCGCAGAAGAAGCTACTGGAGCTTATCGGTCGCAAACGTCAGGAAATGGCGGGACTTGGGCGCTGAACGACGCTCGATTCGGGGTGCCCTGTTTGGGGTAATTTACCACTCAGACCGGGCCCGGAGTGGGCTCCCAAGCGGCCAGTCGGCCACGTAACCTCATCTAACATTTTAGTTTAGCTCTATTTCTGAAAATTTCTCTTTCACGTTTCGCAATACCTAGTTAACATGGTGAACGTCTATCAAAGGACGGGGCATGGAATGCCCTGTCGGGGCGAGCGCTCAGCCCTGTCGTCTTTGAGCGCCAGTGGGGCAGCCGGTGTCATCTCGTTTGTAGAACCGGCGGCCGGGTAAGTTCGTGAGATCGGGGCATGACCACGTCGTTCGCAGTGTCAATTTCAGTGACGATCCTTTAGCGATTATTCATACTCGGGTGCTATGCCCGCGTCACTCGACATTCCATGCTGCGTAAACATCGGGCGATGGCCAAACTGATCGAAACGACTGTCATTTAGGAGCGAAGCAATGGCAATGCGTGGCCAGGTCAAGTGGTTCGATCCCAAAAAGGGCTTCGGCTTCATCCTCGGTCCCTCGGGGCAGGACGTCTTTGTTCACTACAGCCAGATCTGCGGTGACGGATTCCGCTCCCTCAAGGACGGCGAAACGGTCGATTACGACCTGGTGGAATCCGACAAGGGCCTGCAAGCCCGTGATGTCCACAGGCTGGCGGACTCCACCGCGAGCGTCTGAACCCGCCCGCACGGCGCACCTCTGGTTCTCATTGCCAACCATGATTGTTGACAGCCGGACACCGCTGCGCTCAAATTGAGCCATGACACCACGTCCCGTCGCCATCGTCACCGGGGCCGGCAGCGGCATCGGCCGCGCCACCGCCCTGCTGCTGGCGCAAGCTCACTACGCCATCGTCCTCGCCGGCCGATCCGCCGCCAGCTTGCAGGCCACCGCCGAGTTGATTGATGCCACCACGCCCACGTTGTCGATCTCCGCTGACGTGACCGACCCCCGGAAGTGTCAGGAGTTGGTGCAACAGACGATCAATAAGTTCAAACGCCTCGACGTGCTGATCAACAACGCCGGCTACGCAGGCCTGTATCCGCTGTCCGCCCTCACCGCTGACGAAATCCAGCGCACCCTGCAGGTCAACCTGGCCGGCCCCATGCTGCTGACCGCCGCCGCCTGGCCCCACCTGGCCGCCCGCGATGGCATCGTCGTCAACATCTCCTCCATGGCCAGTCTCGAGCCCTTTCCCGGCCTGCGCGCCTACGGCGCCGCCAAAGCCGGGCTTAACCTCTTCACCAAAGGCATCGCCGACGAAGGCCTCCGCGCCGTCGCAATTCTTCCGGGGGCTGTGGAAACCCCCTTGCTGCGCTCGATCTTCGATCAGGAAGCCGTGCCCAAAGGTGACGCCATGCCGCCGGAAAAGGTGGCGCAAGTCATCGTCGATTGCATCACCGGTGCGCGACAGTTCGACAACGGCAGCCAAATCACGGTGACTTCTTAATCCTCAACAGCCGCGACGCTATACGTCGCAGGACCAGCGGGGCGTAGCCCCGCGGCTATCAAAGAAGGCATACGACAGAGCCCCACATTCTGCGAACATCCCACATCTGCGGACACATTTCACGCAACAGGCATTGACAACTCCAGCCCGCAGCCGGATGCTATACCTATTGGATTCGACATCATCATTGTCAGGCCCACATGGACAAATGGTCCATCATCTCGATCGGCCTCGTCGTTCCGGCGGTGCTCTTCCTCATCATCGCGGCGGCTGTCAGTTCGCTTCGTATGTCACGCCAGCACATCCAAGCACTCTTGATGGCTGGACTCATCGCTCTGCCCGCCGCTATCGCCTGCGTGTGGATGCGCGATCAAACATGGTTGAATTCGCCTTGGGAATCTGCCATTGACATTGTTGGCAATGTTGCCGGATTGATCATCGCCTATGCGTTGATCGCCGTCGTTACTCTCGCTATTCGTCATGGTGTGCGCGTAACCAGGCATTGCAGTTGAACTGCGACGCGCACGAAAGCCAACAGTGTTAGAGCAAACCAATTCCAAGCGTAGCGCGTTCGGCGCTTGTTAGGTGTTGCGCTACGAGCTGCGATCCGGTAGCTTCCTCTGCGGACACTTGTCTCACCGCGCAAGGAGCTACGGATGGCCCGAC
>JADLFV010000032.1 GCA_020849625.1 Phycisphaeraceae bacterium | reverse complement strand
TCGAAGCAGTACTCACTCACTTGGGCCCGGTCGCGTCCGTGCCGAGCGTTTTTTTCCACTCAGGCGACTGGGGGTAATCAAGCAATTGAGCCTCATCCGAAACCGGACGGCCTTCCTATAAAAGGGCCAAGCGCAACGTTTGTGCGCGCCGGAGGCAGTTTTGAGGGGGCGAAAAAGAGCGTAAGTGCAGGCAGGATCAGCAATAGAAATTTTTTCGCGCGACCTTCGAAAAACTGAGAATTGCGTGCCAGCCTGTGCGCGCCCCACCCGGAGGCAACCGCTTCGGATGCTGGGCGAGGCTTCAGATTTTCAGAACATATTTAAGTTAAATATGTTCTTGAATTTAGTCGCCCCCCGGTATGCGGAGGTGGGCGACAGCGGCGATGCACGTGACCGGAGTTCTGGGGCGTCCGGCGAGGCGTAGCTCGCCGGCTTTTTGGGGAGATGGCCTCGATGCAATGCCTGATTGCTTGAATGCGTGAATTGTTATCACCCTACTGCCTGCTGCCTGCTACCTGCGACACTACGAGGCCAGTGGGCGGGCGATGCGGTCGCGGATCAGCAGTTGCTCGGCGTCGTTGACCGACAGGGGGCGAGCCAGGTAGTAGCCCTGGCCCAGTTGACAGGACATGGATTTGAGGCGGGCGAGTTGGGTGGCGGTTTCGATGCCCTCAGCCACGACGCGCAGGCCCATGTTGTGGGCCATGGCCACGATGGAGGCCACCAGCGAATTGCGGTCGGGGGTTTCATCCAGTTCGCGGATGAAGGTGCGATCGATCTTGACCACATCGATGGGGAACTGGTGCAGATAGCTGAGCGAGGAGTAGCCGGTGCCGAAGTCATCCAGGTGCAGACTGATGCCGCGGCGTTTGAGTTCAGCGAGTGTTTCGATGGTGTGCTGATCGTTTTCCAGCAGGGCGCTTTCGGTGATTTCCAGGTGCAGGCTGGCCGGGGACAGATCACTCTCGTGCAGGAACTGCATGATGTGATCGACCAGGTCGCCCTGACGGATCTGATGGCTGGAGAGATTGACCGCGATGCTCAGCGGCGGATCGGCGGGGAAACACTGCTGCCAGAGCTTCATTTGCCCAATGGCCTGCTGCAGGACGAAGCGGCCGATGGGCACGATCAATCCCATTTCCTCGGCCACGGGCACGAACTGAGCCGGCGGCACGTCGCCGCGCTGCGGGTGATGCCAGCGGATCAGGGCCTCGAACCCGACGATGCGCTCGTCGATCAGTTGCACGATCGGCTGATAGACCAGGTGCAACTGCTTGAGTTCGATGGCGCGGCGAAGTTCGCGTTCGATGGCCAGGCGTTCGACCGCCTGAGCGTGCATGGTTTTATCGAACAGGGCGAAGCGGCCGCGGCCTTCACCCTTGGCGCGATAGAGGGCGGTGTCCGCGTCGCGCAGCATGGCGTCGGCGCTGGTGACCGAGCCGTCGTAGGTGGCGATGCCGATGCTGGCGGCGGTGAACACTTCCTGCCCGTTGACCAGCAGGGGCCTGGTCAGCAGCTTCTGGATGCGTTCAGCCACGCGCACGGCATCGTCGCGCTGGCGGATGTCCTCCAGGAGGATGGTGAACTCGTCGCCGCCCATGCGGGCCACGGTGTGGGGCAGGTCGGTGCGGGCGATGGTGTCGCTGCTGCGCAGGCTCTGGTGCAGGCGTTCGGCGACGGCGATCAGCAACTGGTCGCCGACCTGGTGGCCGAGGCTGTCGTTAACGACTTTGAAGTGGTCGAGGTCGAGGAAGAGCACGGCGAACTGGTAGCCGAGGTGGCGTTGGGCGCGGGCGATGCACTGGTCGAGACGATCCAGCAGCAGGGCGCGGTTGGCCAGGCCGGTCAGCGAATCGTAGAACGCGCCGCGGCGCAGCTCTTCGAGCGTGCGTTTGTGCTCGGTGATGTCGGTCTGCGAGCCGGCCATGCGGATGGGCTTGCCCTCAGCGCTCATCAGGGCCTGGCCGCGGCTGAGCATCCAGCGATATTCGCCGTCGTGATGGAGGATGCGGTGCTCGTTCTGGAAGTGCTCGCTCTGGCCCTGGAGGTGCCGATCCAGATCGGTCTTGAACTGGAGCAGGTCATCGGGATGCACGCGGCTGATCCAGGCGTCGAGGACCGGCTCGATGTCCTGGTCGGCGTAGCCGAGCATCTGTTTCCAGCGCGGCGAGTAATAGACTTGGTGGGTCAGCAGGTTCCAGTCCCACAGGCCGTCGTTAGCGCCCTTGGCCGCCAGGGCGAAGCGCTGCTCGCTGGCCCGCAGCGATTCCTGGGCCTGCTTCTGTGCGGAGATATCGACCAGGCTCTCCAGCAGGAGTTTGCGGCCGTGGACTTCCACGGGGGTGACGCTTTTGAGAATGGGAAGACACGAGCCGCCGTTGCTGCACAACGTGCGCTCTGAGCGATCGAGTGTCTTGCCCAGGTCGGTCACCGGGCACTGGCCTTTTTCGGCGGGGCAGACGAACTTGTGACAGATGCGCCCGATCACCTGCTCGCGCTGCAGGCCCAGCATGTTCAGTGCCATCTGGTTGATAGCCAGGATGTGATGGGTTTCGGCATCGACTATCATCGCGCCGAAACCGAGGGCATTCATCAAGCCCTGGCAACTTTCCGGCAGCAGTTCATCACCTGGGCCGGGGCCATGCGGATTTTGTCCGGAATCTTGCTGAGTCATAAACAGCAGCGATTCCCCGGAAGATCGCCATCCTCCCGCTTCTTTCGTCGGGTTGATCGAGCGGACACTTCAACAAGCTTGCGATGGAGATTCTCACGGCCGGGAACAGGGGCCGTGCGGCCTATCAATGCCCGAAATTATCGGGTTGCGGCGTTAACTTGTTGCCGGCTGCGCTCGATCAGCGACCACAGCACGGACGCGGCAATGGACCCGATCACCACCCCCAGCGAGGCCCACGGCATCCAGTGCGGCAACGCCCAGAAGGCGCCGATCACCATTTTCGCCCCGATGAAGATCAGGATGAAGCTCAGCCCGTAGTGCAAAGCCTTGAACAGCGGCAGCAGACCAGCCAGCGCGAAATAGAGTGAGCGCAGGCCGAGGATGGCGAACACGTTCGAGGTGTAGGCGATCCACGGCTCGCGCGTCACCGCCAGCACCGCGGGCACCGAATCGACGGCGAACACCACGTCCGTGGTCTCCAGCATCACCAGCGCCACCAGCAGCGGCGTGGCCCGCCAGCGGCCATCCTCGCGCACCACGAAGCGCCCGTCGATCGGCTGGTGCGACACCGGCATCAGCTTGCGCAGCACACGCAACACGGGATTGTGTTCCGGATGAATCTCCGTCTGCTGGTGCCGCCACATCTTCACGCCCGTCCACAGCAGGATCGCGCCGAACACGTACGCCACCCAGTGGAAGCGATTCAGCAGCGCCACGCCCGCCAGGATGAACACCAGCCGCAACACCATCGCCCCCATCACGCCCCAGAACAGTGCGCGGTGCTGATGCTGCGGCGGTATGGCGAAATAGCGGAACACCAGAATGAACACGAACAGGTTGTCCACGCTCAGCGACAACTCCACCAGGTACGCGGTCAGGAACACCACGGCAGGCTTCGCCGCCGGCGCGCCTGTCTGCTGCTGATCGCCTGCCGCGAATCCCATCCACTGTTGCAGGACGGCAAACAGCAGGGCGCAACTGATCCAGACCGCCGTCCAGGTCAGCGCCTGGCGCAGGCTCATCACCTGATGCTTGCGGTGCAGCCAGCCAAGGTCAATGGCCAACATCGCCAGGATGAACACGTGAAACAGAACCCAGGGCATGATGTGGTCAGGTATGGTCATGGTTGTTCTTCGAAAGTGGCGGCATGAGCACGCCGCCGGACATGATGGTCTTGAACGCTTCTTCGACTGTCCAGTCCAGATCGACGACCTGATCGTCGGCCACCAGCAGCAGGAAGCCGGTGGTGGGATTGGGTGTGGTGGCCACCAGCACGGCCAGCAGTCGCTGCCCGGTCCGCGGATCATGGACGGGCCGGGTGACGAAGCCGATGGATCGTGTCTGGGGTCCGGGGAAAGGCACCAGCACAACGCGAGTGAACGGGCGGGCGCTTTCGCCGGTCATCATCTCCAGGACCTGCTTGGAGGCGCGATAGACCGTTTTGATCAGCGGCAGGCGATCGACCAGCCTCTCGGCCAGACCGATCAGGCGTCGGCCGAGGATGTTGGTCGCCACCGCGCCCAGCAGGTACAGCAGCATCACGGTCAGCACCACCGCAGCGCCGGCAAGGGACCAGCGCAGCGGCCAGGGCAGCGCCTCCAGCCCCCGCTCGTGCCAGGTCTGCGCGGTGAATCCCCAGTGCTCCAGCAGGCTCCGCCCAACAGAACTCAGCAGCAGCGCCTCGATCGCCCACAGTGATGCATCGCGCAGCAGGCGAAACAGAAACGCCACCAGCACCCAACTGGCCCAGATCGGCAGAATGAGCACCAGGCCGGCGGTGATCATGTTCCTGGCGCGCTTGGTGAATGTGACTGCCATGAATGACTCCTCAAAGCAACTTCGATGGGCCATCACGCTTCACGCTTCTGCGGGCGATGCGGCGCGCCGGGCCGCCATAATTCACCCGGTGCGCCATCCAGCGTCACCGGCTCCTGGGGGCAGATGCCGATCAGCAGCAGCATGCGCCGCCATAAGGGCAGCGTGCGTTTCCAGGTGCGGATCGCCTGTCGCAGGCGCTGCACGGCCGGGTGATCGCGCTGCGGAATCTGATCCAGCAGCGAGCCGGCGTTGATGATCTCCTGGCTCAGCAGCAGGGCGGTCACGTGGTTGGCGCGGAAGACGGCCGGGGTTTCGCGGGGAATCACGATGGCGTTTCCGGGATAGACCAGATCGCGGAACAAACGGACCGCCTCCTCGATCTTGCCCAGGCGCAGCAGGCACACGCCTCGAGCGTTGCGCGCGGCCTGCGAATTGTTGCCGGCAGTGTTCAGCATGTCCAAGGCCTGGGCGGCGCGGCCCTGGTCCATCATCTGCTGCACGGCGTCCAGAAGTTGGTTGATGTCGGTGGTGGGGGATTCAGCAGTTTTCATGTCACATCTCTTGAAATTTGATGGTCAGCCGGCCCTATGGCGGCGCTGCGGCCGCGCGCGGGAACATCGGCGGCGAGTTTGACGTTACGAATCCAGAGTGTTGGAGGATGGATTGTTGTCGCGTTTGGGCGCAACAAAGATCAGATCACCAACTGGCAGTGCAGATCGAGAAGTGAACCGCTCAGGGTCGTTGCGTCGGTGAGGTTGCGCTCCGTAGTGCGGCCGCGCCATATCTCACAGGCATGCAGTGCCGGCGACGCGGCGGCAGGCAGCCAGCTCAGGGGCAGGCCGTGGCGGGACGAGTCGCGCTGTGCGGCGCAGCAGAGTGGCTGATCGTTCAGCGCCAGCAGATCACGACTGTGCGGTGCATCAGGAGTCGAGCGTCGGCCGTCAAAATCCATCGCCAGCAGGGGCGGGCAGGCGAAGGCCACAGTCAACAGCATCAGCGCGGCCGTTCGCACGGTCGAACGCAGCATGATGTGCCAGTGCCGGAGCATGGGGTGGAAGTCCGCGTGTGTCGCATCATCATAGATCGACGACGAAGCCAACTCCAGCCGGCAAGGCAGCGGGCGGCAAGTTTCGTTGCTGCAATGGGTTATGGACACGACTGTTCCGACGTCTCACATGATTGGCTGGGCGTCGCGCAGGGCCATGCGCACCAGTTGATCGGTTAATGCCGGGCCGGTCAGGCCGGTCTGGCGGGCGGCCATGGGCAGCAGGGAGTGTGCGGTGAACCCGGGCAGCGTGTTGATCTCGATGAACTGCGGCCGGCCGTTTTTGTCCACGATAAAGTCCACTCGGGACAAGTGCCGGCAGTCGGCCGCCCGGTGCAGAGCCACGGCCGCCTGCTGGGCCTGCTTGCAGATATGCGGGTCGAAGTCGAAGCGATAGCGGGTGTCGTCGCGGTTGTACTTGGCCTCGTAGTCATAGAACGCCGCGGCCGGGACGATGTGAATCACGGGCAAGGCATACGCCTCGTCGCCGCTGCCGAGAATGCCCACGGTCAACTCCGCGCCCGGCAGATAGCGCTCCACGAGCATGGCGGGATAGTGTTGGCTCAACATTGCCCAGGCTTCATCGAGGTCAGCCTGTTGCTGGCAGATGGCCATGTGAATGCTGGAGCCTTCATGAGTGGGCTTGACCACCACGGGCGGCGCGAGCGAGGGGCGACCGGCGCGGGGAACCAACTCGAAATCGGGCGTGCTCAGGCCGACCTTGATCGCCAGTTGCTTGGCGGCCAGCTTATCCATGCACAGGGCGGCAGCCTTGGCCCGGCAACCAACGTAAGGAATCTTGCGCTGATCGAGTTGTTGCTGGAGTCCGCCGCCTTCGCCCCAGCCTCCGTGCAGGATGGGGAAGATCACGTCGCCATTTTGTTCAATGAAGCGATCGACAGCGGAAAAGTCATCGGGCATCACGTCGGCCAGCGTGACCTGGTGGCCGGCCTGCTGCAAGGCGTCGGCGACGTTTTTGCCGGACTGGAGACTGACGGGTCGCTCGCGGTCGGGCCCGCCGGCCAGGACAAGAATGCGCAGGCAGCGGGATGAAAATGCGTTGCTCATCAGTGGAACATCGCGTTTTTCACGGTGGGGATGTGAAATTTTGCGCTTGGGGATAAACGCCCGGCGAGCTGCCCCCGGACGTGAAGCACACCTCGCCCCGGTTGCGCGATGGGTGCGCGGGGTGCTGCGGGCACGGCGTTGACATGCGGTGCTATTTCCGGGGGCGGGAGCGGCTGGATTTGTGGGCGGTGTGGTCGGTGGGTTTGCGGTAGTGGCGCAGGTCGAGGCCCCGGAAGTAAGCGATCGTCTTTGACAAGCCATCGCGCAGATTGATCGTGGGCTGCCAGCCGAGTTTTTCCTTGGCGAGGCTGATGTCGGGACGGCGCTGCAGCGGATCGTCATCGGGCAGAGGCTGCTGGACGATCTTGCTCTGGGAGCCGGTCAGTTCGATGACCTGTTCCGCCAGTTGGCGGATAGTGAACTCATCGGGGTTGCCGAGGTTGACCGGGCCGACGATACCTTCCGGGGGATCGGGGTTGTTCATCATGCGGATGAAGCCTTCGACCAGGTCATCCACGTAGCAGAAAGCGCGGGTCTGGCTGCCATCGCCGTAGAGCGTCAGGTCTTCATTGGCCAGAGCCTGGAGGATGAAGTTGCTGACGACGCGGCCGTCGTAGGGGTGCATGCGTGGGCCGTAGGTGTTGAAGATGCGGACCACGCGGATGTTGACGCCGTTGGAGCGGTGATAGTCGAAGAAGAGCGTTTCCGCGACGCGCTTGCCTTCGTCGTAGCAGGCACGGACGCCGATGGGATTGACGTTGCCGCGATAGTCTTCGGTTTGTGGGTGATGATCGGGCGTGGGATCGCCGTAGATTTCACTGGTCGATGCCTGGAGCACCTTGGCCCGACAGCGCTTGGCCATGCCTAGGACGTTGATGGCGCCCATGACCGAGACCTTGGTGGTCTTGATCGGGTTGTACTGGTAATGCACGGGCGAAGCGGGGCAAGCGAGGTTGTAGATCTCATCGACTTCGAGCCAGATCGGGTGCGTCACGTCATGGCGGATCAGCTCGAAGTTGGGCAGCTCCAGCAGGTGGGCGATGTTCTGCTTCTGGCTGGTGAAGAAGTTGTCGAGGCAGATCACATCATGGCCCTGCTGCACGAGCCGCTCGCAGAGGTGACTGCCAAGGAAGCCCGCTCCGCCGGTGACGAGGATGCGTTTGAGGTGCTGCATGGGGGGCCTTGTGGGAAACTCAAAATCCGAGACTCAAAATCCGAAACTCGAAACTCGAAATAAACTCCAAACTCCAAACTCTAAACGCCAAAAGACTGTTGGTTCGCACTTCGAGTTTGTGATTTGGTTTTTATTTCGTGTTTCGGATTGTGAGTTTTACGTTTCAAACGTCGCGCCCGGTTCCAGGTCGCAGGCGACGAAGTTGCCGTCGGCAAAGTCGGTGGCGCTCTGGCGAGCGTCGGTCAGTTGGCAGACTACCACGGGGCCGCAGGAGATAAAGATCAGTCGCGCCTGTTCATCACGGCCGACGACCCGGCCCTGCACGCGGCGCGGGCGGCCGAACACCGGCTCGACGAATCGTCCGCCGATGCCCACCTTGTCCACCCGCTTGGCGCGGGCGCGAATCACGCCCGTAACCCGCCGGCCGACCTCGGCCGCCAGTGGTCGCGAGGCTTGCAGGTGCAGGCGATACTCCGTGCCGACGAGGCCTAACTCGATCTGTTGATCGGTGTTGGCGAGCAGGGGGCCGGTCGTGGTGGGCAATGCGGTGGCGGTCATGGTATCCACGTCGTGGTCTCCAGGCTTTCCTGGCGCGGGACGGCCGGTGAACCGGCCTCCGCCGGGATCACTTCCGGGGGCAGGGGTGCTTCCGGGGGTGAGCGACCACAGGATACCGACCTCGTGGCGATGCGGCGAGTTAGTGGGTGTTGCCGAGTACATACCTCATTGTCGGTAGTTCTCGGTCAATCAGGGCCCGCACATAACTGGCCAATAACCGATTGGCCCGCTGCACGGCCACAACGTCGGCGGCGTCCCAGTTTTCACCACGCAGCAGTTGCACCGTGGAACTTCGCACCCGCCAGGAACCGATCGGCCGCCGACTGGTCAGCCCCCCAGCCCGAGGGTCAAAGCTGTATGCCTCAGACTCGGTCAAGGGGCCGCCGCCGTGCACGTCGCGCTCCAGTTGGGGGCGATAACCGCAGTCGCTCAGCAGCGTCCACTGAAAGCGCCCCAGGGCCGGCTCGGACTGATCGCCGCGCAATTGCTCCATCAGCAGACGCATGGCTGCGAACACGCCCGGATGCGGATCGTGATCGGCCAGCAGGGCGTTGACCGCATCCGCGGCATAGAGGGCGATGCGCTGCTTGCGCAGGTTCTGCCGCAGATGCAGGCAGTCGTCGAGCAGGTCCCATTCGGTGATGGTGGCCAGGTCGTGCGTGGGGCGGGTGCTGGCCACCACCTGTCCGATGGTCAGCAACTCAATGCCGCCACTGAATCGGGCGATGCTCGAGGGCGCCATCCGCTTGGACCCCTTGGCCAGCCCGCGCTGCTTGCCGTGCTGTTCGGTCAGCAGCACGACAATCTGGCTGGATTGCGACCAGTCCAGGTGCCGGATGCAGATGGCAGCGTTCTTGAGGCGCGGCATGGGGGTATGGTAGCAGGCAGTAGGGAGTAGGCAGCAGGGAGTAGGGGGGAAGGCAGAGGGCGGAGGGCGGAAGGCGGAGGGCGGAAGGCGGAGGGCAGAGGGGCAATCCTACGTAGCGCGCGATTTATCGTGTCGTATGCCCAACAAAAAACGTGCAGCGCACGAGATGCGCGCTGCACGCTTGAATTTCAACCCTACTGCCTACTGCCTATTCCCTGCTCATTTCCCTGTCTGCGTCAGCTTGGCCACGGGCTCGACCTTCCACAGGGGATTTTCCGCCAGGTTCTTTTTTTCGCCCGTCTGTTTGTCCACGTAGAGCGTGTCGGGGCGGTGGCATTGCATGGCGTAGGCCACGCGCGGCTCGCTGGTGTCGTTGGGGCCTGAGCCGTGCACCGTCCAGCGGGTGAAGGCCACCGCGTCGCCGGCCCGCATGCGCAGGGGCAGGCAGGTCATGGGATCAACCTCGACCTGCTGATGGGCGTCGCCGTCGTCACTGGTGCGTGATTTGAGCTGGCCCTTGAGGTGCGAGCGGGGCACGATCTGCAGGCAGCCGTTCTCGGGCGACATGTCGTTGAGCGCGACCCAGATGTTCAGCGAGCTGGAGCCGGGCACGTGCTCGGTGTAGTTGTTGTCCTGATGGAAGTGGAACGTGCCGCCGCCGCCGCCGGCCTTGATGGCGGTGAAGGGGCTATACATGATGGCCTGACCTTCGAGCAGTTGCGAGGCGACTTCGAGGATTTCACTGCCCTGGATCAGCGACTGCAGTTTGGAGCCTTCGAGGAACTGGGCGGACTGGCGCAGCTTGTCGGCGGTGCCCGAAGCGTTGGCCAGTTGCTGGCGCGTGATGCCGTGAGCGACGCAGACGACTTCGATCACTTCCTCGCGCAGGGCGGCGGCATCCTCGCTGCCGATCAGGCCGCCGATGTAGAGGTAGCCTTCATTTTTGTAGAATTGAACTTCCGACGGACTCAGTTGCAGGGGTCTGACGACGGGTTCGAGTGCGACGGTCATGGCTTGTTCCTTTCCTGATAATGCGGTTGGGTGTCCCCATTATGCCCTACACCCGGGGCGGAAGGGTATGGACCTTGGGGGCGGAGTTTTGCATAATTGAGGCGATTAAGGAAACCCCCCATGAGCGACGAACTGATCTTCATGCACGGCGGACGCATCCCGCGCTGCGTGGTCACCCTGGCCAAACGGTTCAACTACCACCTGCTGCAGATGTCAGCTTCGGGGGGGCTGAACCTGTGGCGGGACGGGCAATTGACGCCGCTGGTCGGGCCGCACGTCTGGTTGTGTCATCCGGGGCCGTGGTACCAGATGCAGGAGACGCCGCGTGGTCAGCCCTGGAACCATCGCTACCTGGCGTTCACCGGAGCGCTGGCCTTGCAATGGGAATCGAGCGGGCTGCTCAGTGAACAACCGCAGGCGCTGCCACGCGGTCAGGTCCGTTCGTGGGCCAGGCGTTTCGACCGTCTGATCGAGCAGTCACAGCGCGGCGATCGGTGGTCGCGGCTGCGCGGGATCAACCTGCTGGAGGGCATGCTGATCGACCTGGCTGAGCAGCGCGACAGTTCGCTGCACGATCCGCCGGCCTGGCTGGCGCGGGTGCTGGAGCGATTGCGGCAGACGGATGAGCCGGACTACCAGTCGATCGCCGCGGATCAGAGCATGTCGCTTTCCGCTCTGCAGCGCCGCTTCCGCAGCGCCACGGGTTTGTCGCTGCACGCCTATCGCCTGCAGCACCGCATCGCCACCGCCCGCCGCCTGCTGGGTGAAACGGATTTTTCCATCAAGCAGATCGCCCAGGAACTGGGCTATCGCGACGTGTTCTACTTCACGCGCCAGTTCAAGCAGCACGTGGGCGTGGCCCCGGGGCGGTTTCGTCAGTCGCGGGAGAGGATGGGGCGGTGAGGAGGGCGGAGGGCGGAAGGGAAGCAGAGGCTTAGCATGCTTACGGGATCCGACGCCGAGCCCTGAGGAGTCGGCGACGAAGGGCCGGATCGAGTGGTCTTTGTGCATCCAACCCGGCCCTTCGTCGTCGCGGACTCCTCCTCAGGGCTCGGCTTCCGTGTTTTCATACACGTTTTTACTGCACGGGCATTTCGAGGTTCTTTTCGTATTCATCAAGGGTGTAGGCACGGGCGGAGCCGTCGATGCTGGCGGCGTTGATGGCGCCGGGGTTGTGCCAGTCGGGCATGGCGTCGAACAACAGAATCAGCGTGGAGGGTTTGGCTTCCAGCAGTCGTTTTTTCAGGAAGCTGCGCTCGGGGTGGTCGATATCGACGGTGATGAAGTCGCGGATTTCGTAGCTGGTGCCGAACTCCTCGGACGTGCCATCGTTGTCAGCCGGGCAGGCATAGATGCGTTCGTCATGGACGTAGGGTTCCAGCAGGGAGTCCCAGGTGTAGATCGATTCTTCGTCCGGGCCGTAGCCGTCGTAATCAGCGGCATAGAGGTACATGCAGTCCATCAGTTGCCGCAGGTTGGACAGGCAGCGGGCGTGCTCCTGGCTCTTGCGTACTTTGGCCAGGGTGGCCAGGACCATACCCATGAGCAGGGCGATGATGGCGATGGTGATCAGCACCTCGATGAGCGTAAACCCCCGGAAGCCGCCTTGGCGTTCAGGATGGCGAAACGTCACGCTCATAGTCAATCAACGCCTCGGGCGCTGATTGTATTACATTTCACGGCCGACTATTTGACTCCCTTGCAGGTCAGGGCCAGCACCGCACCGGTATCGACGCCGGAATTGCACCGGCCCTTGACCGTGCCGGCGTACTTGATGCGGTTGGTCACCGTGATCCTGAACGTGAGCTCGCCCTGGAACACGTCATAAACCGTGGGGCTGCCCTGGTCATTGACCGTCATGGTGCCGGTGACGGTGCGCTCGGATTCGGAGGTGGAAGACGGTTTGCGGTTGAGCGTGAATCGGCACTGGGCCACCGCACTTCCGTCCGCGGTGGTGGAGCCGTAGAACTTGAGATTGTTGAGCGTCATCGAGCCGCTGTGTGTGCCCTTGATGACTTCAGCACCGTCCTTCCAGGTATAGTTGCCGCTGAGGGTGTATTGGCCGTTGGGGTTGACCGCGCTGGCGCCGATGGAGGCCAGACCGATCAACGCCATCGCCCACGCCATGAACCATATGCTGCCGCGCATGATTGGGTGCTCCGGGATGTTGTGGTGACTGATGCAGCGCCGACAAGGCGCTTGAGATTGCCTGTATCGTACGTCGGCGCGGCCATGTGTCATAGGGCTAAATACACCGCCAGGCCGTCCTCATTGCACCCGACAGCGGGCGCAGGCAGCAGCCGCCAGTTTCAAATGGACCCGTCCGCCTGCTACGCTGCCCGCTCCACGAACATCGGCAAGGACGCGACCATGATGTGGATTGACGGGACCAAGGCGGATCAGGTTGACAGCCACGCAGCCTTCCGCGGCACGTTCGAGCTGACCGCTTCGGCCGAGGTTGAGTTTCGCCACCTGGGGGCGTCGTGTTATGTCATCTGGCTGGATGGCCAGCTTCTGGCCGAGGGGCCGCCGCGCTTTACAGCGGCCTATCCGCAGTATCAGCCCAACCGAGTCGAGCTGCCGGCCGGGCGGCACGTGCTGGCGGTGCAGGTGCATCACGAAGGCGTGACCACCCGCCTGATCGAGCAGATGCCGCCGTTTCTGCACTGCGTGGTGCTGGCAGCCGGACGCCCGTTGTCGGTGACCTGGAAAGCGAATCAGCTCGAAGGTTATGCCGCGCAGGTGCGACGGATCAGTCCCATCCTGGGCTGGGTGGAATGGTGCGACACGCAGGTCGATCCCGCTGACTGGCAGCAGTGCGACTTCGATGACAGCACCTGGACCACGCCGGTTGAAACCACAAGACAACTCGGCGACATGACGGCATTGGATTGCGCAGCGACGTTCTTCGAGCATCACGACCTGTCGCCGTCGGCCGAGGGACCGCTGGCGGAAGTCTTCGGATACGAGCGCGACGACATCTCAACCCGTTTCTTCCTTCGCGATCAGACGTGTGAGCGACTGCCGGCCGAGGGACGGTGGCGGCGATATGACCTGGGACGCATGCGACTGGGTCGGCCGCGCTTCGTGCTGGATCTGCCGGCCGGGGCGGTGGTGGAGTTTGCCTGTTGCGAGAGCCTGTCCCACGGGCGGGTCGGGCCGTGGTACACGCTGTCGCTGGGCCCCACGTGTACGCTCGATCACTATGTCGCTCGCGGCGGGCGGCAGCATTTCATGCCCTTAACCCCCAAGGGCGGGCGTTACCTGGAAGTACATGTGTTGGCGCCGCCGGACCATGTGCATTTCATCAGCGAGCGGTTCGTGGAGCGTGTGTATCACGATCAACCGCGGGGCGCGTTCGTGTGCGACGACCCGTTGCTCAATCGCATCTGGTCGGCGGGAATCGAAACCTATCGCGCCTGTGCTGAGGATGCCATGGTCGATTGCCCCACCCGCGAGCGCGGGCAGTGGGCGGGCGACGTGGTGAGCGTGGGCCTGGACATCGCGGCCGCGGGTTACAGCGATCTGCGCCTGGCGCGGCGGGCACTCGTGCAGTGCGGCCAGTGTGCCCGCGAGGACGGGCTGGTGGCGGGATTGTGTCCCGGCAGCATTCATCATATGTCCACCTATGCCGCCCAATGGATCAGCGCCGCTGTCCATCACTGGGAATTGACCGGCGACCTGGACCTGCTGCGGCAACTGCGCCCGTTCGCGGAACGTAACATTGAAGCCTTCGAGAAGTTCAACAGCGATGCTGGCCTGCGCGACGAGATCGGCTGGGGCTTCGTCGATTGGGGCTACGTGCGCGGCGACGATCCCTCGGACACGTCGCTGAACCTGCACTACCTGGCGGCCTTACGCGACATGCGGCGATGGTGCCGGGCCCTGGACGACGCAGCCGGTGACGCCCGGTATCAGAAGCTCGAAAAGAAGATGCAGGCGATCATCAGCGTCTGGTTCGATCGCCATCGCATCAACGATCAGCCGGACTGGGAAAAGATCGGCTACCACCGGGCGGTGCTGGCCATGCGGCAGGGATTCTTCACGCAGCGCGAGATCGCCGAGGGCCTCGAGTTTGTCAAGCGGCATCTGCTGAACTGTTTTCCCAACGATCCAACCGCGCCGCGCCTGGCCCATCCGGGGTTGCGTGAGTCGCGCCTGATCACGCCCTATTTCGCTCACTACCTTTTCCCGCTGCTGATCGAGCGCGGGCAGATGGATTTCGTGCTCGATCAGTACCGCATCTGCTGGGGCTGGATGCTGGCGGGCGGCTACACCACGCTGCTGGAGGTCTTCGACACGCGCTGGTCGCACTGTCACCAGTGGTCGGGCTGTCCGACCTGGCAGTTGAGCCGCTACGTGCTGGGCCTGAACCCGCGCTACGACCTGCGGCCGCGGCACTACGAAATGTGCCTGACCCCCGGAAGTTTACAGCAGGCAAGCGGGCGCGTGCCGTTGCCGGAGGGTGGTCAGATCGCGGTGGACTGGCAGCGCACAAGCGCGGATCGCATCGAGTATGTCGTGGAATCACCGGTGCCGCTGACGGTGTCCGTGGCGGGCGGTGAGTTGAACGTCGAAGGCAAGTGCGTGCTGCCTTTATCGCTGCGCGGCGCGTCGTGGGTGGTGGCGGGGCGGCAGGCGGATGGTTGATTACGCCGCCCACGCACGCAGTGGCAGCAAGGCGTCGGCCACGCGCCAGCGCAACTGGTCCAGCACGTTCTGGCCCTGCTCGTTCATCTTGATGTTCCGCCGCTCCTGCGGATCGTTGAGCAGATCGTAGAGTCCGATGCACTGGCGATGGTGGCGTTCGAAGATGATCTTGTAGCGCTCGGTCTCCAGCATCAGTCGATCGTTGAATTCGCTCAGGGCGCTGTCGCCGGGATGTTCGGGCAGCACCTTCTGGCCGTGCAGCAAAGGCAGCAGCGAGCGGCCGGCGGTTTCGGTGGACAGGTCGCAACCAGTCAGGCTGGCGCAGGTGGGCGCGAAATCGACGGTGCTGTACAGGCCGGACTCCACTTCCTGCGGGACCAGTTGCTGCTCTTGCGGGAAGGTGGGTGCAGCGATGATCAGGGGCGTGGTGGTGGCGCCGCTGAGAAAACTACGCCGACCGATCAGGCCGTGCTCGCCCAGCAGGTAGCCATGATCGGACCCGAGAACGGTCCAGGTGCGCGACCGGTCGGGGCGATTGTCGATCGCAGCGTTGAGCTTGCCGACGATCTGATCGAGCAGGGCGACGCGGCCGAGGTAGTCGGCCCGGATGCGCTGCACGAAGTAGGGTTCGAGTCTTTGCAGCATCACGCGCGGATAGGCCGGCTCCGCCAAGGCGTCGAGCGTGGCCAGCGATGCGGGCGCGAACTTGCCCCCCAGTTGCTTAATATCGACCGCGTTTTCGAAAGTGGCCGGCGGAGGCAGATCGTTGCCCGGCCCGCTGAAGACCACGATCAGCGCCCAGGGTTTGTCCGTCGGCAGCGAGTCGATCGCTTTGAGCGCCGCGTCACCGATGTAGCCGTCGATGTCCTGCTCGATGTCCAGCAGAAGTCGCGTCGGCTCAAAAGGCCCGGTGCGCAGGCGGCTTTTGCGCTGCTCAACAATGGCGGGGCCGATGCCGGCATCGAGCATGGCCTTGAAGTATTCGCAGTGGGGCGGGTTCAGTTGATCCAGGTCCGCCACCGCCACCGCCTTATGCAAAGCTCCGCGGAACAGATCGATCTGTCCCACACCGACCACGTGGAAACCCCCAGCCCGCAGGCGCGAGGGCAGCGAATCGGCCAGCGGTCGAGTCAGCGGCGTCTGACCGGGTCGCGGCCGGGCCAGTTGCGTGGCGCTGCGATCGTAGAGCAGGCCGTGTTGTCGAGCGTGCAGGCCGGTGATCAGACTGACGCGGCCGCCGGGATCCGCCGGGCAGGCGCTGGTGGCCGCCAGGCGCAGTCCGCGCTGGGCCAGGGCCAGCATTCTGGGCGTAGGCAGGGGCCAGGCCTGCTCATCGGCCAGGGCATCGCTGCGCATGCCCCGCGCGACGATCAGCAATAGGTTTCGATGAGCCGACACGAAAGGTTTATCGGCTGAATCGGAGTGCGCTGTTATTGAACCGCCAAGACGCCAAGAGCGCCAAGCAAAGACAAATGAGATAGCCGCAAAAAAGCACAAAAGGCGCAAATAACAACGAAAATTCTCAACTCTCTTTTTGCGTCTCATGCACCTTTTTGCGGCCAAGTATCATGTTTTCTTGGCGCTCTTGGCGTCTTGGCGGTTCAACTCTTGCTCCCTCAGGTCAACACACGGACAAAGCATTACACTATTCCCCCATGTCCGGCGATGCACAGGTCACCGACTTATGCGGACGTTTGTTCGCCCAGCCCGCTTGTGTGGTGCAGGCGGTGACCCATGCCATCGGCGGCCGCTATCGCATCGAGCCGCACGCTCACAGCGACGTGCTGCAGTTTGACCTGTTCGAGCACTGCTCCGGCCGGGCCTTTATCGATCAGGCCTGGCACGACCTGACCGGCGTCAGCACGCTGACCGCTTACCCGGGGATGGAGCACGGCTACGAACTGACCTGCGGGCGGGTGTACAACGTCAAGCTGCGGGTCCGCCGCTCCTGGCCGGTGGTGCAGAAGCGCCCCTGGCCCACGGTGTGCATCGATATCGACGGCGGGCAGACCATCAGCTCATCGCTGCGCGTGGTGACGAGACTGGGCCTGGCCAATCCCACGCCGCCGGCATTGATGCTGACGCGGCTGGCGGAAGTGCTGTGCCTCTGGCCGCGCGGCGATGCCCACAGCGACAGCGCGCCGCTGATCGTGGGCGATGAGCTGGAAGTGACTATGGCCCGGGCCATCGACCTGATTGAGCACCGCCTGCACGATCCGCCCAGCGTGCAGCAACTGGCCAACGTGGCTGCCTACTCCACCCGCCACTTCACCCGCCGCTTTCACGCCCTGTTCGGCTGCACCCCGCACGCCTACATCACCGCCCGCCGCTTCAGCGTGGCCCGCCAGCGCCTCATCGAGGACCGCCGCAACATCAGCGTCCTGGCCGGCGACCTGGGCTTCAGCTCCGTCTCCGCCTTCAGCCGCTGGTTCACCAAACACTCCGGCGTCAGCCCCAGCGACTTCCGCCAGGATCCCAGCATCATGTGAGACAGCGATTCTGAACGTGAAAACGGCGTGAGTACCGGGCCAGACTCTGTTTCGGACTCCGTTCAAAGGGTCAGACCCTATTGACTTACCGCGGTGGGTTTCGCTTCGCTTTACCCACCCTCCTTGCTGCTTGCTTATCGTAACCAAAGCACAATAGCTGTGATCAGCAGAAGCAACTCAACAAAAGAAAGAAGTATGTCAACGCCAGCCAGCCAATTTGGAACAGCGTCCACATTCACTTGCTTTGGGCGATCTTTGATGACTCGTTCTATATCCTCTTCAGACATCCGATCTGAATAGTTCTCGCGCACATTGTTAGCCCAAAACTTGTTATATGCTTTGGCGTAAAAATTCATAAGCGTTCCCGTACATAGCTCAAGTACGGCAATCACACAAGTAACTACTGCAAGCCATGTTTGGCCAATAGCAAGAAAGATAACAAAAGCAGTAAAACCAATAGTAGGTGCTATTACTCTACCCATAAGTCACCAATTGACATTTACCTGGCCGTGAAAACGCGATCTTATTCTGTTTCGGCCTCCATATCCCGGGATTGCCATCGCTTAGTTTCCGACCTCAAGTCTCAAGTCAAAATCCTCGTGGAACCACTCCTGAACTGTTGACTGCGGCGGTTTGGCAATATCAATCCAGATTCTCTGTATAGCATCCATCCACTTGGTAAATAGAGTTCCGTCAACACCCAGAATATTCTTGTGTTTCGATTCTCCAAAATGTCGAAGGTCTTCATATATCTCATTGAATTCTTTGAGGACGGCTCTTTGCTTGGCATCTGGCACAAGTTCATTTAGAAGTTGATTGAGCCCCGGTACGTCATCCGTCTTCATACTGGTGTTCTGTCCAAGGAGTTGGCTCATGCTTGTACCCGCAAGCAAGAGAATTACGCACGCTTCTTCGAAGAGATTGTTGAAATCACAGTAGCCATCTTTACATTCACGTTTCAAATCACGCCAACGGTCAACACTTATCTTCCAAGTTGTCAGTTGTATGTTGTACACGCTCGGATCTTCACTGCTCAAGGTTGCAAAGACTTTCATGGCTAGTTTCTTCATGTGGTGGTCGGAAGTGAAAACGGGCGAATTAAAACCGGCGGGACAGGCTTTCGACTGTCCCGCCGGTGACGGTTACTTCGGGTTGTGGCCCCGGGGTGTCATGGTTTTGGATTTCATATAGCCCCGGCCTTGGCCGGGGTTCCGGCATCACACACCCCGGCCAAGGCCGGGGCTATGTGGGATCAATAATCCATGTCGTCCATGCCGGCGCCGGCGCCGACGGGGGACTTCTTCTTTTCCTTGATTTCGCTGACGACGGCGTCGGTGGTCAGCAGGAGGCCGGCGATGCTGGCGGCGTTCTGGAGGGCGATGCGTTCGACTTTGGTGGGGACGATGACGCCCATTTTCATGAGGTCGCCGTATTCGCCGGTGAGTGCGTTGAAGCCGAAGTTAGCGCCCTTGGAGGCGACTTCGACTTCGCGGCAGATGACCGAGCCGTCGTGGCCGGCGTTTTCGGCGATCTGCTTGATGGGGGCGGTGACCGCACGCTTGACGATGTCGATGCCGACTTGCTCGTCGCCGGTGAGTTTCAAACCATCGAGGGCCTTGCGGGCACGCAGCACGGCGGTGCCGCCACCCGGAAGAATTCCCTCTTCCACCGCGGCGCGGCAGGCGTGGACGGCATCTTCGACGCGGGCTTTCTTTTCCTTCATTTCGGATTCGGTGGCAGCGCCCACGTTGATCTGGGCGACGCCGCCGGCGAGTTTGGCCAGGCGTTCCTGGAGTTTTTCGCCGTCGTAGTCGCTGGTGGTGCGTTCGAGTTCAGCCTTGATGGCGTCGATGCGGCCTTTGATGTTGGCCGACTTGCCTGCGCCTTCGATGATGGTGGTGTTTTCCTTTTCGACCACGATCTTCTTGGCTTTGCCGAGGTCGGCCAGTTCGAGTTTTTCGATGTCGATGCCGAGTTCTTCCATGATGGCGCGGCCGCCGGTGAGGGTGGCGATGTCCTCGAGCATGGCCTTGCGGCGATCACCGAAGCCGGGGGCCTTGACGGCCGCGACCTTGAGCACGCCGCGCAGCTTGTTGACCACCAGGGTGGCCAGGGCTTCGCCTTCGATGTCTTCAGCGACGATGAGCAGGGCCTTGCCGGACTCAGCGATTTTGCCGAGGATGGGGATCAGGTCCTTGGCGCTGGAGAGCTTTTTCTCGTGGATGAGCACGTAGGCGTCTTCGAGCACCGCTTCCATGCGGGCGGCATCGGTGACGAAGTGCGGGGAGAGATAGCCCTTGTCGAACTGCATGCCTTCGACCAGATCAACGGTGGTGTCGAGGGACTTTCCTTCTTCGACGGTGATGACGCCGTCCTTGCCGACCTTGTCCATGGCCTGAGCGATGATCTTGCCGATCTCGGCATCCTGGTTGGCCGAGCAGGCGCCGACCTGTGCGATTTCGTCGCTGTTGGTGACCTTTTTGGATTGTTTGGCGAGGTCTTTGACGATGGCGTCCACGGCTTTGTCGATGCCGCGCTTGATCTGGTGGGCGTTGCCGCCGGCGGTGATGTTCTTGAGTCCTTCGGCGAAGATGGCCTCGGCGTAGATGGTGGCGGTGGTGGTGCCGTCGCCTGCGTCCTTGGAGGACTTGGAGGCGACTTCCTTGACCATCTGGGCGCCGATGTTTTCGAGTGCGTCGTCGAGTTCGATTTCCTTGGCGACGGTGACACCGTCCTTGGTGATGTTGGGTGAGCCGTAGGATTTTTCGAGGATGACGACGCGGCCGGAGGGGCCGAGGGTGATTTTGACTGCTTTGGCGAGCTTGGCGACGCCGCGGCGGATGGCTTCGCGGGCCTCGGTGTCGAACTTGATTTGTTTGGCGGGCATGGGGGGATATCTCCAGTTTCGAGTTACGAGTGTCTAGTTTCGAGTTTCAAACGGATGGAAGGTTATTCAACGACGGCGAGGACTTCGTCTTCGGAGAGGACGAGGTACTCTTCGTCGTTGTGTTTCAGTTCGGTGCCGCCCCATTTGGAGAGGATGACGGTGTCGCCGACCTTGACCTGGAAGGGGAAGGTTTTGCCGTCGTCGGTTTTGCGGCCGGTGCCGACGCGGATGACCTTGGCCTGCTGGGGTTTTTCGGTGGCGGACTCGGGCAGGAAAATGCCACTGGCGGTCTGCTTCTCGGCTTCCAGACGCTTGACGATGATCTTGTCGCCGAGAGGACGGATGTTGATGCTCATGATGCGGAATCTCCTGAAAAGAGTTTCGAGTTAGGCGTTTTCTGGGGCACCCTGATCCCTTTCCGGGGGGGGCCAGGTGTTCTGATACTCGCGCTGGACGAGGCGAGCGATGACGGTCAGCAGGGTGTCGAGGTGCTGGGGACGATTGATGACGGAAAACGCACCGAGGCGAAGGGCTTCGTTGAGCAGGCGCTCAGCCCGGCGCATGGCGTAGCGATGGTTGACGACGACGACCGGCGGGCGACTGGGGCGGCGGACGAGCATCTGGAGCAGCCACAGGCCGTCACCGTGACTTCCGGGGGTGGGTGGCGTGGCGATGTCGATGAGTGCGGCATGGATGGTGTGCTGCTCGACGAGGTCGAGGGCCTGTCGGCCGGTGTAGGCGGTGAAGGCGCGGACGCCCAGGGGCTGCATGAGGCGGGGCAATTGGGCGGTCCAGTGCTCCTGCTCGCGGTCGCGGTCACGGGTCAACAGGACGTTGAACCGGCCGGCGGGCAGGGGGTCAGCCTCGGGTTGATGGCGCATCGCAACCATGGCGAAAGCCAAGTTGCAAGGTCGGTGCCACCCCCGGAAGGGGGGATGGGGCGGGGTTATGTTGGTAAAATATGTAATGACAGGTGTTTGTGGGTTCGGCGGGGGTGGGGTGGTTGTGGGATGATCGGGGGTGACCTGCCGGGGACGGCCAAGTCGGGGGCGGGGCGGTGTCGAATTGGCAGGCGTGGGGTGACGGGGGGCGAGGAGTGTGAGGGATTACCGGGGGGGTTATTGGGGCAAATCCCGGCCAAGCTCGAAGACTCGCATGGCCGGGCTTGGGCGTGTGAGTTGGCACCCCATTTCCGGGGATCCCCTTTCCGGGGGCGGGGGTCCGGCGGTCAATTTACACAAATCACTCATTTTGCGAACAGGGCGCTCACGAAAGAGTCATAATTTGAGCATCCGATGAACGCCACCACAACCGACGGCCAGAGTCTGTTGATTGTTGAAGATGAGCCGGACCTGCTCGAACTGCTGCGGTTCAACCTCGACCGGGAGGGGTTCGAGGTTCACACCGCGGAGACGGGCGAGGATGGCCTGAAGCTGCTGCGGCGGGCCCGGCCGAACCTGATGGTGCTGGACCTGATGCTGCCGGGGATGGACGGCCTGGAGGTCTGCCGGCAGGTGCGCCAGGACGCGGCTCTCAAGGACACGTCGATCATCATGCTCACAGCCAAGGGCGAGGAAAGCGACATCGTGCGCGGCTTGGAGATGGGCGCGGATGATTACGTGACCAAGCCTTTCAGCCCGCGGGTGCTGGTGGCGCGGATTCAGAGCGTGCTGCGGCGGGTCAAGTCGGTGGGGGTGGAGGACGGGCGGCTGCGGGTGGCCAACGTGACGCTCGATCAGGAGCGGCACGAGGTGACCATCGACGGCCAGCCGACGGACCTGACGGCCACGGAATTCAAGCTGCTGCACCTTATGATGAAGCGTCCGGGCCGGGTCTATACACGGCAGCAGATCATCGAGGGCGTACACGAGGGCTTCGCGGCGGTGACGGATCGCTCGGTCGATGTGCAGGTGGTGGCATTGCGCAAGAAACTGGGGGCAGCGGGGCGGCGAATCGAAACTGTCCGCGGAGTCGGGTATCGTTTCCGGGAATGACCCCCCAAGTGGCAAGTCTGGGCCCGCTCGTGGGCCAATCGGCCGGCGTGTGGGCGGTGCTGATCGGCGCTGCCCTGTTCGGCGGCGCGATGCTGGTGATATTGGTGCTGCTGAGCCGATCGCTCAAGCAGTTGCGGGCAGGCGCCACGCGCTTTGCCCAGGGCGATCTGTCGCAGCGCGTGGTGGTGACCGGGCCGTTGCAGGTCAGCGCCCTGGCTGAATCGCTCAATGCGATGGCAGCCCAACTGGACGATCGGCTCAACGCGGTGGTGCAGCAGCGTAACGAACTGGGCGCGGTGCTGGGCTCGATGGTCGAGGGCGTGCTGGCCATCGATCACGAGCAGAACATCCTGTCGCTGAATCCGGCCGCGGCGGATCTGCTGGGGCTGGACCCGCTGACAACCATCGGGCGATCCATACTCGAGTGCATTCGCAACCCGGCCTTGCAGCAGTTCGTGGCCCACACGCTGGACCAGGACGCGGCCGTGCAGGCGGAGATCGCCATTCGGCCGGCCCACAGCGATGCGGACGATGACCGGCTGCTCGAAGTGCAAAGCGCGATTCTGCGCGACGCGGCGGGGCGGCGCATCGGGGCGGTGATCGTGCTGCACGACGTGACGCAACTGCGGCGACTGGAGAATGTGCGACGGGAGTTCGTGGCCAACGTGTCGCACGAGGTCAAGACGCCGGTCAGCGCCATCAAGGCTGCGGTCGAGACACTGCTGGACACCGAAGGCGAGCGCGGTGGTGAATCGAAGCGTTTCCTGGAGATGATCCTGCGGCAGGCGGATCGACTGGCGGCGATCGTCGATGACCTGCTGGCCCTGGCCCGCATCGAGCAGTCAGCCGAGCAGATCACGGCCGAACTGAGCAGCGGCCGGATCGCCCCCGTGCTCATGTCGGCCCGCGAAACGTGCCAGGCCAACGCCGATCAGCGGCAGATGCAGATGGATCTGGAGTGCGAGAGCAACCTGAGCGCCCGCATCAATGCTCGTCTGCTGGAGCAGGCGGTGGTGAACCTGTTGGACAATGCGATCAAGTATTCGCCGGTCGGCTCAAGGATCCGCCTGTGCGGGAGGCGAGCGGACAGCGAGGTGATCATCGAGGTGATGGACGAGGGCCGGGGCATCGAGCCGCAGCATCTGCCGCGGCTGTTCGAACGGTTCTATCGCACGGACAAAGCCCGCAGCCGGGCCCTGGGCGGCACGGGGTTGGGCTTGAGCATCGTCAAGCACATTGCCGAGGCCCACGGCGGGCGGGTGAGCGTGGAAAGCAGGATCAACAAGGGATCGACGTTTCGGATACATTTAACGCCGGGCTAACAATGTGAGTTTCGAGTTTCGAGTTATGCAAAACGCCCGCTTGCTGACAACTCGAAACACGAAACTCGAAACTCCGCGGAGCGTATATGAGAACCATCGCCAAACTGTTCGGGCGGTCACCCTTTCAGCCGCTGCAGGCGCACAGGGAGAAGGTGCGTGACGCGGTGCTCAAGGCCCACGAGTTGATGGAGGCTTTTTACGCTGCCGACCACGCCCGCGTGGCGCAGTTGGCCGAGGAAGTTTCGACCCTGGAACACGCGGCCGACGCCATGCGACAGGACCTGACCAGCCAGTTGTCCAAGGGCCTGTTCATGGCGGTGGATCGCTCGCGGCTGAGTGAGATTCTTGAAACGCAGGACAACCTGGCGGACATGGCGGAGAACCTCGGCAAGCTGTTGACGCTGATGCCGCTGGTGTTGCCCGCGTCGTTCCAGGGGCCGTTCCAGCGGTTCGTGGAAGTCAACTTCAAAGCCTTCGAGCAGGTGTACGCCATGGTGCAGCAGCTCGATGAGCTTCTCGAGAGCGGCTTCGGCGGCTCGGAGGCGGAGCGCGTGCGGCAGATGGCGATGGACGTGGCCCACAGCGAACACGAAGCGGACGTAATGCAACACGCACTGCTGCAGAAGCTGTTCGCCGAGGACGAGCGATTGAGCAAGAGCGAGTTTTTCCTGTGGGGGCGCGTTTTCGCCCAGGTGGCCCGGCTGTCAGACACCGCGGAGCGCCTGGCCCTGGGCATCCGCCGCACCCTGGAGCTGAAGTGAACCATGGGGGTGACCACGATCCTATTAGTGATGGCCGTCGTCTTCGGGCTCTACATGGCCTGGAACATCGGCGCCAACGACGTGGCCAACGCCATGGGCACCAGCGTCGGCTCCGGGGCCCTGACGCTCAAGCGGGCCATCATTCTGGCGGCCATCTTCGAATTCACCGGGGCGTTCCTGGTCGGCTCACACGTCTCGGAAACCGTGCGCCAGGGCATCTTCGAGCCGACCCGTCTCAAGGCCATGGAACTGCAACGGGAGATGGGGCTGGATGAGCTGCCATCGCTGGCCCAGATGGAAGCGATGAGCAGCCGCGCCGAAGCCGAGGCCGAGAGCGGGCAATTGTCCGCCCAATCGCAGCAGTACCACAAAGCCGCCCATCGCGCTGCTCTGCTGCTGGGCTGCGGCATGATCGCTTCGCTGCTGGCGGCCGGGGTGTGGCTGCAACTGGCGTCCTACTTCGGCTGGCCGGTCTCGACCACGCACACCATCGTGGGCGCGGTGTTCGGGTTCGGGGCGGTGGTGCTGGGCGTGGCCCACGTGCAGTGGTCAACGCTCAGCACGATCGCAGCAAGCTGGATCGTCTCGCCGCTGATGAGCGGGGCGATCGCCTACCTGCTGTTCCGCTTCCTGCTGCGCCGCGTGTTCTATCAGGCCGACCCGGTGGCCGCCGCCAAGAAAGTGACGCCGTTCCTGGTGTTTTTCGTGCTACTGATCCTGGTGGGCGTGGCGGGATTCAAGGCCTTCAAGCCGCTGATGAAAAACTTCCACATGGATCCGTTCGATCCGCTGCCGCTGACGATCACCTGCGTCACGGCTGTGGTGGGCGGGATCATCGGTTCGATCGTGGCGGGGCGGCTGATCAGCCGCATCAAGAGCGAGCCGATCGACCAGAGCTCGCGCTTTCATGACGTGTTCGTGATGCGCAGCCTGGACAAGGTGTTCAAGCATCTTCGCCGCATCAGCTCCAGCAGCGGCGGCCCCGTGCAGGAAAAAGCCGAGGCCATGTTGCAGCAGGCCCGCGAACTGGCAGCCCTCAGCGATGACCACTCCCGCCAGCCGGTGACCGAGAACGCCTATCGCAAGGTCGAACGCATCTTCGTCTATCTGCAGGTGCTCAGCGCCTGCTTCGTGGCCTTCGCTCACGGGGCCAACGACGTGGCCAACGCCATCGGCCCGCTCTCGGCCGCGGTGCAGTCGCTTTCCGAAGGCGTGATCGAAGTCACTTCCTCCACGCCCATCTGGGCCCTGGCTCTGGGCGGAGCGGGCATCGTGATCGGCCTGGCCACCTGGGGCTGGCGGGTCATGGAGACCATCGGCCGCCGCATCACCGAACTGACGCCTTCCCGCGGCTTCTGCGCCGAACTGGCCACCGCCATCACCATCCTGATCGCTTCGCTGTCCGACGGCATTCCCATCTCCACCACGCACACCCTGGTCGGCGCGGTCCTGGGCGTCGGCCTTGCCCGCGGCATCGGTGCCATCAACCTCAACACCATCCGCGACATCGTGGCCAGCTGGATCGTCACCCTGCCCGCCGGCGCGGGGCTGTCGATCCTGTTCTTCTACGCTCTGAAGCTGATCTTCATCGGCTGAGTCACATTGATTCGCCACGAAGACACGAAGGTCACGAAGCGACCTCAGATATCGCAGATGGCCCTCATTGTTTTTAGCCACGGATGAACACGGATAGGCACGGATGAAATGCAGGATTTCAAAATATCCTTTTCTTATGATCCGTGTCCATCCGTGGCTAATTCTGATTCTTAGAAATCATCCTCCGGGTCCACCCGTTCCAGCTTGGCGTATTGCAGGATCAGCGTTTTGCGGCCGACTTGCAGGAATCGAACGCGACAGCGGGTGTGAGCGCCTTCGGCGGAGATCGACTCGACCACGCCCAGGCCAAACTCGTTGTGCCGCACGTAGCAGCCGATGGGGTATTCACCGGCCAGACCGCGGGCCTGGCGGCGCTGCAGCAGGCTTTCGCCCAGCACGTGGTCGTCCTGGTCGTCCTGCTCGTCGTCAGCGGAGTGACGGATCTGCTCCAGGTGCTCTTCGGGCAGTTCGCGCAGGAAGGGGGAAGCGATGGCGGACATGGTGCGGCCGAAGATGGTGCGCTGGATGGCGTGCGAGAGCGTCAGGTAGCGCATGGCCCGCGTGATGCCGACGAAGCACAGCCGCCGCTCTTCCTCCAGGGCGTCGCCGGGGCGCGAGGATTCACCAGCCCGCTGGTGCGGCAGCAGGCCGTCCTCCAATCCGAGGATGGTCACCACCGGAAACTCCAACCCCTTGGCGGCGTGCAACGTCATCAGCGTCACCGCGCCAGAGTCGGAATTCACGTTGTCCACGTCGCTGACCAAGCTGATCTGCTCGAGCATGGCCAGCAACTTGTCGCGCAGCGGCAGCGGTTGATCCGCATCATCATCTTCGCGGTTGAACTCCAGGTCGTCCTCGAACTGCTGGGTGAAGGTGACGAATTCGCCGAGGTTGGCCAGGCGTTCCTGGTCGGGATCGGACTTGTCGTTGAGGTACGCATGGTGCAGGCCGGACTGGCGGATGACATCCTCGACGAACAGGCGCAGGCCTGGCTGGTTTTGTGGTGGCGGGTACGGTTGCTGTGGATCATCATCAAAACCCGCGGTTTTCCGCCACTTGCGCAACATGGCTGCGAAGGCGGCGATGGTGTTCTGGGCCCGGTTTGAAAGTGAAGTGACGCGGCGGGGATCGATGATGACCTGGTCAAAGGTCATGTGATTACCCAGGGCGAAAGCCTGCACCGCTTCGATGGAGCGATCACCGATGCCGCGGGTGGGCATGTTGATGATGCGCAGCAGCGCCACTTCGTCGGCCGGGTTGACGATGGCCCGCAGGTAGGCCACCACGTTGCGGATTTCCGCCCGCTCGTAGAACGCGGTGCCGCGGGCGATCTGGTAGGGGATGCCCGCGTTGCGCAGAGCGTCTTCCATCACGCGACTGAGGCTGTTCATGCGATAGAACACTGCCATGCCCGACCAGGCGATGTTCTGTTCATCGTGCACCTTCTGCATGAACTCCACAGCCGCGTCAGCCTCGTCGCGCTCATCGAAACAGGTGACGCAGCGCACGCGGGCGCCTTCGCCGGCGGCGGTGAACAGCTCCTTGTGCTTGCGGGCGGTGTTGTGGCGGATCAAGGCGTCGGCCGCCGCCAGGATGTGGCCGGTCGAGCGGTAATTCTGCTCCAGGCGCACCACTTTGGCTCCGGGGAATTGCTGCTCGAACTCGAGTATGTTGCGGATGTTGGCCCCGCGCCAGCCGTAGATGGATTGATCGGGGTCGCCGGTGGCGCAGAGGTTCTGATGACGTTGCGCCAGGGCCGCTGCGATCAGGAACTGGGCGTGGTTGGTGTCCTGGTACTCGTCGATCAGCACGTACTGGTAACGGTCCTGAAGCTCGCGCAACGTTTGCGGATGCCCCCGGAACAGTTGAACGAGATAAAGCAACAGGTCATCGAAATCCATGGCCGCGTTGCGCTGGAGAATGTCGGTGTACCTGGCAAAGACCCTGGCCACGGTCTTGCTGTAGAAGTTATCCGCGGCCGCAGTATAAGCCTCGGCATCGACCAGCTCGTTCTTGGCCTTGCTGATCGATGACAGCACGTTGGCGGGCGAGAAGTTGCTGGCTGAGATTTCCAGTTCTTCCAGGGCCTGCTTGACCGCTCGCTTCTGGTCATCGCTGTCGTAGATGGAAAAACCCGGCGGAAAACCGAGCAACTGCGCGTGCTGGCGCAGCAGTCGTGCGCACAGGCTGTGAAACGTGCACAAGGTCAACGCGCGAGCCTGGCGCTGGCTGACCAGTTCCGCCACGCGGGCCTGCATTTCGCCGGCCGCCTTGTTGGTGAAGGTGATGGCCAGCACCTGCCACGGAGCGATGCCCACCTCGCGCACCAGGTACGCCACGCGGCGGGTGATCACCCGCGTCTTGCCTGAGCCGGGCCCCGCCAGCACCAGCAGCGGTCCATCCACGTGACTGACCGCCTCACGTTGCGGCTCGGTCAGGCCGTCCAAAAGCGCACTTTGCATCGTCGGTTCACTCATCAGGCCGGGGAGTGTAACACAGCCGCCAGTCCCGCATGGTAATCCACATACCGCGGCCGCCAACCGGTGCGTCGGCAGGTGGGCGCCGGGTCCAGCGCCTTGGAGGAACTTCGTCGCAGACGATCCGCATTCACGCCCAGCAGCGCGATCACCTTTTCGTCAGTCAGAATTTCCGGGGGTGGTGCGTTGATCAGTTGCGCCAGGTGCTGGTAATACTCGATGCGCGGCACGGGCCGGCCGTCGCAACCCAGTTCGATGCGTCCAGGCGCATCAGCCCGCATCATCGCCAGCAACAGTTCCGCCGCATCGTCCACGTGGATCAGATTCAGCAGGGCTTGCGGATCGCCCAGCAACGGGGCGCCCTGCCGCAGGGCTTTCATCCCTACCACGCGATGCGGCCCGTATAACCCCGCCAAACGCAACACGTGATACGCTTCGCCCGCATCCAGCCACAACTTCTCGCCCTCAAGCAACAGTTTGGCGCGTTCATCCTGCGCTTCAGCCGGTGTGTCCGCATCTACGCGCTGCCTGTCACGTTGCCCGTACACCGCGGAGGAAGACACCAGCACCGCCCGCCGCACGTGGCCGTTGCGCAGAGAACGCAGCACGTGGGCCACGCCGCCCAGCACCACCTGCCGCGGTGAGGGTGACCGATCAGGTCTTCCGGGCGGCACCAGGTAAAACACATCCAGCGTCGGCGCTTCGATGGCCGGTCGCAGGGCCGCATGGGTCACCGGCTGAGTCACGTGCACCAGCAGCGGCCGGGCCCCCAGTTCCGCCAACTGCCGCGCCTTGTCCGGCGAACGGGTGGTGGCATACACGGTGCAGCCGCGCTCGATCAGCCTGGACGCCAGATGACGTCCCAGGTAACCGCAGCCGACGATCAGCGTGTCACGGGCCGGCTCAGCCATGGTCAGAGTGTACCTGTCGCGCTAACATCACAGAAGCCGAGCCTTGAGGAGGAGTCTGCGACGACGAAGGGCCGGATCGGACGCACGGGGACCGCTCAATCCGGCCCATCGTCGCAGACTCCTCAGGGCTCGGCGTCGGATTTTAATTCAGCGACAACCCATCCTTCGACAGGGCGGGCCCGAACTGATCCGCGGCCGCCATCCAGCGGCGAAGCTCGTGCAACTGATGGACCAGCCGCTCCGCACGCCGCACCGGATCGACCTCAGCCAGCATGGCGTAACGCTGATCCGTCTCGCGGCACAACGCCATGGCCGCCAGATCGATCATGGCCACGGTGGGAATTTCATCGTTCAGCCAGCGACGCACGGCGGCGATCACCGCCAGCTTGCCGATGTGCTCGTCGTCGAACAACGCCTCCAGTTGCCGGCGATGCTCATCCAGGTCGATCTCCAGCGTGTCACGCGGCTCGACCGGTTTCAGATAAGCTGTGCGGTACGGCCCGTGCTCCGTCTCGCGATCCACCCGGGCCCGGCAGACGCCGTGCAGCAGCAGGTTGTATCGGCCGTCGGGCAACTGATGATGCTGCACGATGTACCCGATGCACACGCACGGCCGCACGGGCGGGCGACCCTCGTAATCCTGCTTCCAGTCGTCGCCCTCGAACACCGCCATGGCGATCAATCCGCGCGAATCGAGGGCATCACGGGTCATGGCGCGATAGCGCGGCTCGAAAATGTGCAACGGCACCGCGGCGTGCGGCAGCAGCACGCACTGGCCCAGCGGAAACAGCGGCAACGGTTGACCAAAATCAATGACCAAGGTGGAGGACACGATCAGCTTTCATGCAAAACAATTTGAACCGCAGAGACGCGGGGGACACAGAGAATGGCAACAGAAGCAGTGGCCGCAAAAAGAAAGGCACAGAATTCACAAAAAGGATTGATGATTACGTTCTACATTTGTGTCTTTTGCGACTTTTTGCGGCAAAAAAGTGTTTCACCCTGCCTTCCTCTGTGTCCTCTGCGTCTCTGCGGTTGGTTTCCTGATTCTGATGCATCATAGCGCCCGGGCGTCATTCGATCGACTTTTTCTGCGAGCGGGGACGCCAGTTTTTCTTGGGCGGGCGCAATTTCAACTCCGGGTCTTTCATGGAAACGTAGTGCCCGGCGGGGACGGAGTGGGTGATGAACAGCGACCCGCCAATGGTGGCGCCTTCGTGGATGACGGTTTCACCGCCGAGGATGATGGCGCCGCCGTAGATGGTCACGTCGTCCTCGATGGTGGGATGGCGTTTGCGGCCGCGCCACGCCTGGCCGCCCTTGGTGGACAACGCGCCCAGCGTCACGCCCTGGTAGATCTTGACGCGGTCGCCGATGATGGTGGTTTCGCCGATGACGACGCCGGTGCCGTGGTCGATGAAGAACGATTCGCCTATGGTGGCGCCGGGGTGGATGTCGATGCCGGTCTCGTTGTGGGCGTACTCGCTCATGATGCGCGGCAGGAGCGGAACCTCGAGACGGAACATCTCGTGGGCGGCCCGGTAGATGAAGATGGCATCGACGCCGGGATAGCAGAAGATCGTCTCGTCGGTGCTGACGGAGGCGGGATCGCCTTCGAAGGCCGCCTGCACGTCGAGTGCCAGGTTGTGCCGCAGACCGGGGATGGTGGACAGGAAGGCGAGCGTGAGGTCAGCCGCCTGCTGGCCGCAGTTTTTGCACTCGTCGCCTTTGCCTTTGCCCTGCGTGCGGTTCAGTTCGTAGCGCAGGGTCTGGTGAATCTGTTCGTAGAGCAGGTCATGAAGCTGCTGAATGAGTTCGGCCGTGCGTTGCTGGACGTTGGCGCTGGTGATGCGTTTTTCCTCGAAGAAGCCGGGGAAGATGATGCGGCGCAGGACTTCGATGGCTTCGATGACCCGGGCCCGGCTGGGCAGGAAGGTGGCCTCGAGGTGGCTGGTGCCCGGCTCGGAGCGGTAGCTTTCGATGACCTGGGCGGTCAGTTGCTCGATGGGCGGTTGCGGTTTGTGGGAAGTGGCCATGGGGTAATGATATACGGTTTGGAAGCACGCTCCAGTGAACTGGAGCGGCCGGGTGCATGACAGCCTACGTGGGGGCTAAAAAACTCGAAACTCGAAACTCGAAATAAATCCCAAGCCCAAAACCTCAAAGCGCACCTTGTCAGCGGCTTTTCCTGTTCGAGTTTTGAGTTTATTTCGGATTTCAAGTTTCGGATTTCGAGTTTCCTTATCCACGGTTTCGACCCCGCGTGGCGCGACATGTACCCGGTGCGGCCTGGGACAGCCGGGTGAGAGTCCAACAAAAAAAGGCCCGTCGAAACGGACCTTTTGAAAGTTCGATCACCCGGCAGCGCGTGGCGGACCCGGATTTGCTCAAACCCCAATGCAGGTGGGTGCGATGCCAGGTCGTCCCGGTCTTCCACTCGAAGGAGGCTTGACCATCGCGCCCGGTCCACGCTCCCTTGGGGTTGATTTAGGTTCGAGCAAATAACAGCAGGTCTGCTCGCCGCCGCGGGTGTCTTCACTTGTCACGTTCATTATACCAGCGACTGGCGGCGCGGAAAGTGAAAAGTGGAAAGCGGAAAGTGAAAAGAAGACCCGATAAATGGAACACCGCCCGCAATATTTTTTCACTTTTCACTTTCCGCCTTTCACTTTTTCCTTGACATCGCAGTCGCCACGTTCTGCCTCATGTGCCCCAGGTCCAGCCCCCCCACCACCACGCTGTCCACGCAATCCTGACCCAGCGCGAAACGAATCGACTCGGCCGCAGGCAGATGACCGCTGGCCAAGGCTTTTTTCACGATCACGCCGATGCCGCGCTCGTGAGCCTGCTGCATGACCGGCAAGTGATCCACGTTCCGGGGGTTGAACTCGACCATGATGGCGTCGGCCCAATCGAGGGCCGCGACAAAACCTTCGCTGGTCTTGCCGGAGAAGCCCACGGCCCGGGCCAGGCCTTTGCGCTTGAGCGCGAGCATGGCATCGACCGCATCGGTCTGCTGGAGAATGTGCAGGTCGTTGCCGTCGGAGTGGATCAACAGCAGGTCAACATGATCGCTGCGCAGGCGCTGGAGACTGCGCTGGGCACTGCGGGTGATGGCGGACCCGGAATAGTCGTAGGTGGATTTTCCGTTCTCGAAGGTTTCGCCGGCCTTGGTCGAGATTGTGAACTCGCTGCGGCGATGATGCAGGGCGTCGCCGATGCGCTGCTCGCTGGTGCCGTAGGCCGGGGCGGTGTCGATGTAACCGATGCCCAGGTCAAGTAGGTCGTTGAGCAAGTGATGCGCTGAGCGCACGTCAGGAAGCTCGAACTTCCGGGGGTATTTGCTGGCGAGGTTGCGCCCGATCTTGAAGGCCCCGAAACCCAGGGGCGTCACCAGCAGGTTGCTTTTGCCTAGTGGTCGGCGGTCCATGATGCGGCAGTCTCCCACGGCGGCAGCGCGACGTTCGGCCGGGCCAGATCGTCCGGCCAGGCCAACTCGCCAGACCCTTTCGCCGGCGGCAACAACGCCATGATCTTACCGGCCAGATGCGGCGCCATCGCCAGCTTGGTGGGCCAGGCGGTGATGACATTCCCCTCGCGCTGGGCCGTCGCTTCCTGCGGCCGCAGCAATCCTGGAGTTTTCGCTTCGGCACGATCGACGCGATACGTCGCCCAGCGGCCCCCCAAAAGATCAAATTGCGGCAGGACATGCTGCAACTCAGCCTGGGTAAAACGAATCAACTCAGCCGGCGACATGTTGACGCCGCGCTCAGCGATCTGGCCGCCCAGTTGCCAAACAATTCCACCATCACTGGTGTTGTGACTGGTGATCGTCACTCGCGTGGCTTTGCCGTCCACGCAGTGGCCGCACAGCCGCGGCAGGTTGTCGCCGCGCAGCATGACCATGTGCAAGGGCCGGCGTTGCATGATCTGCGGATCGAGGCCCAAAGTCGCACGCAGTTCCGCATTGCCCGCACCGGCGGTCAGCACGATGGCCTGTGGATGAATGGTCAGCTTCTGATCGATGACTACCGCGCCTTGCTCGAACGAGACCGACTCATAGCCGGCGATGCGCGTTTGATGCTGCGCCGCCAGGTCCGCCAGCAGCGACACCGGATCGATCACCTGCTCATCGAGGCGCATGACCTCGCCGGGACAATCGCGCAGCGGCGCAGGCCGGTTGTCTTTTTCCACCGTGCGGGGGGCGACGCGCAGGCCGCGTTTGGCGCCGATGGCGCCGACGATGGACTTGATCGTGCTGGTGCGCCACAGATGGCAGAAATCCGCCAGCACGGTCGTGTGCGTCAGGTCGGGCTTGCTGCGGCCTTCCAGCGAATCGCGCCATCTGCCGGGTGCGTCACGGATAGCCCGGGCCGAACCGGTCAGATGGCCGTGCAGGGTGTACTTCAGTCCCCCGTGGATGATGCCCTGGCAGGCGACGGTCTGACCCTGGCCCAGTGCGAAGCGCTCCAGCAGCAGCGCGGCAAAACCAGCGCGATGCAGTTCATCGAGCAGCCACATGCCGGCAACGCCGCCGCCGAAAATGAGAGTTCCGAGTTGAATGCTGCGCATTGTTGAGGCCGTCAAGTTTCGAGTTTCGAGTTGTCGGCAAACACACCGTCTTGAAAACTCGAAACTCGAAACTTGAAACTCGACGGCTTCAACAGCGGCCTCAGCCGCTAAACTTATTCCGCTCCCTTGGGCGCAGGCGGAATGGTCAACTCCATGCCCGCTTTGAGCTTGTCGGGGTTGGAGCCGATTTTGGTTTTGTTGGCGCTGTAGATGGTGCTCCACAGGCCGCGGTCGCCGTAGTACTGGTCGGCAATGCTGGAAAGCGTGTCGCCGGCCTTGACCACGTACGCGGGCTTGCCGGAGGAAGTGCTGTCACTGCTACTGCCCGCAGCACTTGCGGTGCTACTTGCGGCACTACTTCCGGGGGTGGGCAGACGAATGACCTGGCCGACCTTCAGCTTCTGCGGATCGACGGTGGGGTTGGCCTGGGCGATCTGCTGCCAGTATTTCTCGTCGCCCAGCTTGTCGGCGGCGATGGAGGAGAAAGTGTCGCCGGCCTTGATGGTGTAACTGGTAACCGGCGCGGGCCTGGCGACCGGCTGGGTCGTGGTGGGGGTCGCTGTGGGGGCGGGTTTGTTCTGCAGATGATCGAACGGCCCCGGGCGCTGCGTGTCTTCGATCCGGGGCTTCGCTTCGCTCAGCCCACGGCTTG
>JADLFV010000031.1 GCA_020849625.1 Phycisphaeraceae bacterium | reverse complement strand
TCGAAGCAGTACTCACTCACTTGGGCCCGGTCGCGTCCGTGCCGAGCGTTTTTTTCCACTCAGGCGACTGGGGGTAATCAAGCAATTGAGCCTCATCCGAAACCGGACGGCCTTCCTATAAAAGGGCGAAGCGCAACGTTTGTGCGCGCCCCCGGAAGTTTTGAGGGGTCAAAATGGAGCGTAAGTGCGTGCAGGATCAGCAATAGAAATTATTTCGCGCAACCCTCAAAAAACTGAAAATCGCTGACCATTCTGTGCGCGCTTTCGACGATTAGAGGCCGCTGGCGGTAGTCCTGGCGCGATGGATCATCAACCGGTCCGAGGCTATCACAGAGTTCACCGAGGTGCAGAGGCACAGAGCAAGGCAATCACGCGCATCCAGCCGATTTTCTCCGCGCCTCTGGGTCTCTGGGACCTCCGTGATAGTTTTGTACAGAAAAAGGTTCCAGGTACCTTATTAAAATATTTGCCAAATTAACCAATAAATTGCCATCTTTTTCAAAAAAGGTTCCTGGAACCTTTTCTCTGCATGGAACCTTTTCTCTGTGCGGCGGTTGGGGGTATCCAACAATTTGATGCGGAGGGGGGGCGAGGTTGATTTCAAACAGACGTTTGATATCATTGTTTAAAATTGTTTCTCCCGAAATGACGACGCCATGAATACGCGAACGACTCGGCCGATGAGCGTCGGCCGGGCAAAACATGCTCCCGCCCGGGGAAGCGCACCCGCAACAGAGCCGGGCACAGTGAGCCCGGCCCCCGGAACGCGAACTCACAGAGTCCGGCTCTCCCCTGTTCGTGGAAGTGGTCGTTGGTCCGCCCGCGCCCCCGGAAGCGATCGCGATTCCGGGACTTCCGGGGGCGGGGGTGGAGCGGAAGCGACGCGGCGGCGATTGCTCGATGCGGCTGAGCAACTGTTCAGTTCGCGGGGATTTGAGGAGACGTCGGTTCGCCAGTTGACGACGGCGGCTGGATGCAACCTGGCGGCGGTGAATTATCACTTCGGGGGCAAGGACAAGCTGTACGTGGAGATGTTCCGCCGCCGGTTGCACGAGATGCGACAGCGTCGGGTCGATGGCATCCGGGCTGAGTTGACCCGCAAGCGCGCCACGCTGGAATCCGTGCTGCGGGCGTTCATCTCGACGTTCCTGGAGCCGTTGGCGGACCTCGATCATTCGCGTCGCATGTGCACGCTTTACACCTTTGAGCTGTTGAAGCGGCGTTTGCCCAAGGGGATGTTTTTCGAGGAGATGATCCTGCCGGTGCAGGAGGCGATGGGCGAGGCGTTCGAACGTTTTTGTCCGAAGCTGTCGAAGGATCAGCGCGTGGTATGCCTGAACAGCGTGGTGGGCCAGATATTACACACGCTGGAGGCGAGGCGGATGTACGCCGACGCCGGTTTGCCGTGTCCGCTGGACGACACGGAAGCGATGGTCGAGCACATGGTGAAGTTCAGCGCCGCGGGCATCGGCCGAATTGCGAAAAAACGATGAGGTGGTCGATCGGTGCTGGAATAAATGGTTATGCTTTCGCGTTTTTCACTGTCTGAGATTGCACGATGAGCGGTACTTCTCACGAACATCATCACGGTCACGGTCTGATCATCGGAGTCATCGCCGCGCTGCTGGGCGTGGCGGCGGGCGCGGGCGTCGCGGTGCTGGTGCTGGGCGGTGCGCAGCCGGTCGGCATGGAAGGCGACGATGCGGCGGCCCAGGGCGGCATGCCCCCGGCCATGGTCAACGTGGCGGCGGTCAGTCAGCAGGAATTGGCGGAACGTTTCGACGTGGTCGGCCGCTTGCAGGAGATGCGCAGCGCCATCGTGGCCGCTGAAGTGGCAGGTCGCGTGCTCAATGCCCCGATCGAGCCGGGCGATGCGGTGGTCGGCGGTGAAACGGTGCTGGCGGAGATTGACGGCGTGTGGGCGCGGCTGGCGCTGCGGCAAGCGGAGGCCCAGGTCGCCGCGGCGCGGGCGACGTTCGATCAATCGCAGCGGGATTACGAATACCTGCGCAAGCTGTCGGAGGGCGGATCAGCCAAACCCAAGGAAGTCGAAGACGCCCGGGCCCAGGTTGAGGCCGGCCAGGCAGCGCTCGATGCGGCGGTGGCCATGCGCGATGAGGCCCAGCAGCGGGTGGAGCGGCTGGCCATCGTGGCGCCATTCGACGGCACGGTGGTGCAGCGGCTGGTCGAGCGCGGCCAGTGGGTCTCGCCCGGCGCTGCGGTGGCCATGGTCATCACCACCGGGCAACTGGATGCCGAGGTTTACGTGCCGGAGCAGCACATCGGCAAGGTGGCGGTGGGCGAGCAGGTTCAGGTCAGCATCGACCCGCTGAAGGAATCGGATGAAGGCGAGATCGTGGCGGTGGTGCCGCTGGCGTCCAACGCAGCCCGCACGTTCCCGGTCAAGATTCGCCTGGATGATCGCGGTGGCAAACTGAAAGCGGGCATGAGCGTGACAGCTCATCTGCCCATCGCTGAGAAACAGATGCGCCTGGTGGTGCCGCGTGATGCGGTGCTGTTTTCCGGCGCCGACGCCCGGGTGTGGACGGTGGGTCCACCGGCGGGCCAGGACCAGCCGCCCAGCGCCGCGCCGGTGGCGGTGAACGTGCTGTTCGGCACGGCCGACGACTACGTGATCGAGCCGCTCGGCCACGGCGAACTGATGCCCGGCGCCCTGGTGGTGGTGCAGGGCGGCGAGAAACTGATCCCGGGCCAGGGCCTGCTGTTTCAGCCACTGCCGCCCCCGGAAGTAAAGTGATGAATGCGTGATTGCCCGACTGCCTGAATATTCAAGCATTCAAGCAATCACGCAATCAGGGAATCAAGACTACCCATGGGCATTATTCGTTTCGCCATCGACAATCCGGTGAAGGTAAGCGTGGGCGTGCTGCTGACCGTGCTGGCGGGCCTGATCGCGCTGGGGGCGATCCCCATTCAACTGACGCCCAACGTGGATCAGCCGATCATCACGGTGGAGACCAACTGGGTCGGCCGCAGCCCCGAGGAGGTCGAGCGTTCGATCATCGAGGAGCAGGAGGACAAGCTCAAGGGGGTGACCAACCTCAAGAAGATGGTCGCCACCGCCAGCCAGGGTCGCGGCCAGATTTCGCTGGAGTTTTTCGTCGGCACGGATATGACGCGGGCCTTGCAGGAAGTGTCGGACAAGCTGCGCGAGGTGCCGGAGTATCCCGACGACGTGGACCAGCCGGTGATCACGGCCGTGGAATCCAGCAGCGAAAACGCGATGGCGTGGCTGATGCTGATCAGCGAAGACGACGATTTCGACCTGCAGGGCTTTTACGACATCGCGGACAAGCGGATCAAGCCGGTGCTGGAGCGCGTCGAAGGCGTGGGCGAGGTGAACATTTACGGCGGGCGCGAGCACCAGGTGCACGTGCAGATCGATCCGCGCCGGCTGGCCCAGCGCGGGGTGACCTTCGCCAGCCTGGTCAGCGCGTTGCAGGGCGAGAACGTCAACGTCTCAGCCGGTCAGATCACCGACGGGCGGCTGGATGTGCGCGTGCGCACGGTGGGCCAGTACGACGGCCTGGAGCAGGTGCGTCAGACCATCGTGAACTATGACAGCGCGGGCCCGATCCGCGTGGGTGACCTGGGCACGGTGGTGCTGACACTGGAGAAGCAGCGCAGCTTCGTGCGGGCCAAGGGGCGCTCGTCGCTGGCTTTCCAGATCATCCGCCAGACCGGCAGCAACGTGATGAGCGCGATGACCCAGTTGCGTGAGCGCATTGACTATCTGAACAAGGACGTGCTGCCGCAGATTCAAAGCGGCGTGTACATCAAGCAGGCTTACGATGAAACGGTTTACATCGACGACGCCATCGCATTGGTGCGCAACAACCTTTACGTGGGCGGGACGCTGGCGATCCTGGTGTTGCTTGCGTTCCTGCGCACGGTGCGGCCGACGGTGGTGGTGGCGCTGGCGATACCCATTTCAGTCGTCGGGACGTTCGTGGTGATGACGTTGCTGGGGCGCAATCTGAACGTGATCAGCCTGGCGGGTCTGGCCTTTGCGGTGGGCATGGTGGTGGACAACGCCATTGTGGTGCTGGAGAACACCGACCGTCATCTGGGCATGGGCAAAAAGCCCGGCCCGGCCGCGCTGAACGCCGCCAGCGAAGTCTGGGGCGCCATCCTCGCTTCCACGCTCACCACGCTGGTGGTGTTCGCCCCCGTGATCGTCATGAAGGAGGAAGTGGGTCAACTGTTCCGCGATATCTCCCTGGCCATCGTGGCGGCGGTGACGCTGTCGCTGATCGTGTCGGTCACCGTCATTCCCAGCGCCGCGGCCCACTGGCTGCGCCAGCGCCACCAGGACCCGGGACATCACTCGCACCGTTTCCGCGAACTGTTCGGCCTGCCGGCACTGATGGCTCGCGGCGTCGATCGCTTCGTCAACGGCCTGCACACGCTCAGCCGCCCCACCACCGGCGGCATGTCGGCGCGATTTCTGATCGTGGCGGCGTTCACCATCGCTTCCATCGGCGGCGCGATGCTGCTGATGCCGCCCACCACTTACCTGCCCAACGGCAACCGCAACATCGTCTTCGGGCTGATGATCAATCCGCCGGGCTACTCGATCCCCAAACGCTCGCAAATCGGCCAAGACATCGAAAATCAGTTGACGCCTTACTGGGAAGCGGACTCGCAGGACCAGCTCAAGGACCTGCCGCCGGTGATGTCGCTGAACTTCGAGACCATGCAGATGGAGCCGGTGGTCAACATTCCGCCGATCGAACAATATTTCAACGTGGCCTTCGGCGACATGGCGTTCATGGGCGCGATCAGCAAGGACAAGAACAACGTCAAACCGCTGGCCGGTCTGCTGTCGGGCATGATGTGGCAGACGCCCGGTTCGATGGGATTCGCCCAGCAGATGTCGCTGTTCGGCCGCGGCATCGAAGGCAGCAATGCCATCGACGTGGAAATCAGCGGCAACGACATGGCGCAGTTGCGGCAGGTGACCGGCGCCATCCAGGGGGTGCTGATGGGCGCCTTTGGGCCGATGGCGGTGCGCAGCCAGCCGCAGAACTTCGACCTGCCGGGGCCGGAGCTGCAGGTGACGATCGATCGCGTGCGTGCGGCCGACATGGGCGTCGATGTGCGGCTGATCGGGCTGGGCGTGCAGGCCCTGGTCGATGGCGCGACCGTCGGTGACTATCGCTATCAGGGTGACAACATCGATCTGCTGCTGGTGCGTGATCCGGATGTGCCGATCTCGCCCGAGGCGCTGGGCGCGGTGCCGGTGGCGGTGAACATGGATGGCGCGGATGCAGCCCGCAACGTGGTGCCGCTCAGTTCGATCGCCACCATCGCCCGATCGACCAGCCCGCAGGAGATTCAGCGCATCGAGCAGCGCCGCGCGTTCACCCTGACCGTCAACGCCCAGGGCCAGCCCCTGGAGCAGGCGATGAACACCATCGACGGCATCGTGTCCCGGATGCGCGACAGCGGCGTGATCAGTGGCGACATCGAAGTCAACCTGGCCGGCACCGCCGATAAGCTCACGCAGGTGCGCTCCGCGCTGCTGGGCGACATCCACCACGGCTCGTGGCTGCAGCGCATCGCCAGTCTCGGCACCAGTCGCATGTTCCTGGCCCTGCTGGTGACGTACCTGCTGATGGCGGCACTGTTCGAAAGCTTTCTCTATCCGCTGGTGATCATGTTCACCGTGCCGCTGGCGACCGTGGGCGGGTTTATCGGGCTGCGCATCGTGCACACTTACGTGCCCGATCAGCAGTTGGACACGCTGACCATGCTGGGCTTTGTCATCCTCATCGGCGTGGTGGTCAATAACGCGATTCTGCTCGTGCACCAGTCGCTCAATTTCATGCGCGGCGTCGAGGTGGACAAACCGCTGGGCCACCGCGAAGCGATCCGCGAGTCGGTGCGAACGAGAATCCGTCCGATTTTCATGACCACGCTGACCTCGGTGGCGGGCATGCTGCCGCTGGTGGTCTGGCCGGGCTCGGGCAGCGAGCTTTATCGCGGCCTGGGCAGCGTGGTGGTGGGCGGGCTGATTTTTGCCACGCTTTTCACGCTGATCGTCACGCCGCTGCTGCTGAGCCTGGTGATCGACCTGCAACAGAAATTGCGGCCCTCGACCATGCCCGAGGCACACGTGGAAAGAGGCTTGAGCAGTAAGGCATGAGAATAGGCTTGAGGGGTGAGGTCTGATGCCTCAAGCCTCAAGTCTCAAGCCTTCCCCCTCAAGCCTCAAGCCTTTCTTCTCCCCCCAAACATCGTTCAAGCGTGTAACCAATAAGGACGCGCCGCGCGCTGTTTTTTTTCTTCTTTCAAACAGCTCACGAAAGTCGGCCGATACAACCATCGTGCCGCGTGGGCCGATGTGTCCGCAGGCCCCAGGAGCGTGACCATGCTGCGTGATCATCTGATTCATCCCCCCCTGCCGGACAAGAAGTATTTCTCCATCGAGGAAGCCAACCGCGCGCTGCCCTACGCCTCGCGCATCATCCACGACGTGCGCGAGGTTTATCGCCACATCGTCGAGCTGCGGCGGAACCTCGAACACACCGAGCCCGGCGACGGCTCCAGCCGGCTTGAACGCGATTACGAGTCCTCCATGGATCGGCTCAGCAGCCTGATCGACGAACTGCACACGCTGGGCGTGGAACTGAAGGACTTTGAAAAAGGTCTGATCGATTTCCCCTGCGTGTACGAGGATCGCGAAATCTGCCTCAGTTGGCGCAGCGGCGACAAGGCCATCCGCTACTGGCACGAGATCGACGACGGCTACGCCGGCCGCCGCGACATCGCCACCCTGGCGCCCGCCCCGGCCAGCACGGCTGCATAACTGTTCTGAAATCTGTCCGGCCCGAATCAGTCGGGCGATTGCGCTTGAGCCCACGGTTCACCGCCGTGGGCTTTTTTTGCGCGCGATAAGCCAAAATGATTCACCGCAGAGATCGCGGAGAACACAGAGAAGACAAATGAGTTACGAACAATACTTGATTGCACAATCCGACAAACCCTCGATCTCTCGATGCAACACGCTGCGATAATTCAGTCACACCAAGCGTGTTCATCAAACTTTACTGCTTCTGAACCTCCGCGTGCTCTGCGCCCTCTGCGGTGAATCATCCGGATCAGTCCTCGTGCTCGTGGCGGCGATGCAGCAGCAGTTGGTCGAGCATGTCGTAGAGCGTGATCAGCATGCGGGCCGCGGCGTTGACGAACAGGCTCAGCACGATGGCCATCAGGCCCAGCAGCACCGCCAGCACACCCGTGAGGTAGTCGCCGCTTTGCTTGATGAAGAACATCAGCCCCACCGCCATCGACAGCGCGCCCAACAGGGCCAGCAGTTGGGCCGTGGCGCCGGCCGTGCGATCCAGCAGGTGTCGGGCCTCAAGCCCGGAGGGTTTGCGCCGCGGAGTCATGTGGACGATTATACGACGAAGGGGATGTTGTATGAGAGATCAAACGATATCACAAGGCACGGAGTACGCGGTGGAAGATAATCTCGACCCATGTGCGTGCCTCCCTGGAACTCGTGTCAGATGGTCGTCTTGCCCACAGAGATTGCCGGAACCAGCCGCAGATGTCGCAGATGACACAGATTTTCAGAATACCGCCCGGTACATTCCTCGTGATCTGCGGTCACCTGTTGTGTCGTGATCGGCCCAACAACCTCCGCCCTGAAGTCAAAACCGCGATAACCCACAAAAAACGCAAGTTTCCCGCGTGCCATAGCGCCCCCACCCGTCCGGGGCGCGCTCTCGACGGATCCCGGCGCGCCATCGACTTTCGGCGGCGCGCCCCTCGCGAGTCCCGGCGCGCCCCCAACTTCCGGGGGCGCACAGCCAGCTTCCGGGGGCGCGCCCTCTACTTCCGGGGGCGCGACCTGACTTGCGGGGGGTAGCGATATCATCCAGCCATCCTGCAATGTGTCTCAGTGAATTTGCATGTGCGCACAGGGCACAAGCAACCGCATCCAATGCAATACCGCCTTCACCCCCGGAAGTGGTAATCACGCACGGCCAACTTGCGATTGCGCCCTTCGAATAAGACCGCGCACACAACGAAGCAGCAAAAATACCCCGGGCCATTTATCCATATCCCTTGAACCGATTATAGATTTCACGAGCACTTTTTCCAACATCATCTTGATATGTCACATAAACCATAGTTATCCCCATCCGCTGACACAGTGCGAGCTTCCGCTTATCTCGCAATTGTGTTTCTTGTAATGCTCCTTCGCCTCCAAAAATCTCTACTGACTGATAGTGTTGTAACCCCATGTATTCGATTGCTAGGTTATACCTTGGCAGGAAATAGTCCAAATGCTGAGGGCTAAGCCATAGTGGGCGAGCATGACGATGCACCTCTGTTCTACCGAACAACGCGGCGAGCGCGTCACCCAGTTGGCTCTCTTTGACCCAACGATCCTCATGTCGTACTTCGTTAAATCTGTTTCGTAGAAATTGGTATGCGCGATGAAGCGCCCCGATAGCTTCATCTCGGTTGCTCAAACAGGCTCGGTTATAGATCGGCGGATAGTCCTGTAACACAACCTCAAGCCACTCACGATTGTCACTTATTTCGGTCTTGCCGAATCCGCTCTTCGTACCGCCAATACTTGTATCATCAATACTATAGGGAGTCTTGTACCATTGCAGGTCCAGGATTGCCGAGATGACATCAGTGGCTTTAATGTCCGCATTTGTCTGCTGTACTACTTCTAGGTAGTCAGCAAGGAAGTCATACTTCGGATATTGACAAATAGGACTAAATTTCCTTAGAAGTGCCAGATGGAGCAGGGGAACTCTTGCTATTTGGTCGGTACGCGAATTAAGAGCTTCCTCTATAATCAAAGCGTCCGCGGGAGCGATACCGAACGGAGAACCCGCAGCGAGCATCTCATCTAATAATGTTGCGTCACCACACTGGAGGAATTCTTCCAGTAGTTTTGTCGTCGAACCCACATACTCGTTGCATTGTGGCAATCTATCACGGACACGACGTGCTAATTCTGTATCACCATCAGCAAGGAGACGATCAAAGGTATGATCGACGACTGCGGCTTTTGGAGCAACTCGCTTCCGCAACGGCTCAATCACAGCATCATTTATGTTAAGCGCCTTAATAAGATCGTCGAGTTGGGAGCTTGTGATATTAAAGTATTCGATGAGCATGCCACGGAGATTGGCGTCAATACCACCGGCTCGTAATCCAGCAAACACAATTGCACGGCACATGTACTTCGCTTTAGACAAGAAGTATGGCGCTGTTCCTGGGAATCTACTGACAAGATCGTCTCGTGCTTGGGCGCGTTGTCTACCATTGGCATTTGCATCCAACTGTGAATCCAGCAGGTTTTGCTGCACATAAAAGTCGTGAGGTGGACAACTGCGACGAAACATAGCAATACATTCTGCATACTCGCCGTGATAAAAATAAAGTCGAGTAAATCCGCCCAGACCCGCTGCTAAAACAAACTCGCGGCCTCCTGCTTCATCAATACAACGCTGATAGTGCTTCCTAGCTTGATCCACGTTACCCGCAGCCCAGAACAAATCTCCTGCTCGTGATAACCAGTCATGGTAAGCACAACACACACAGCCTGGTATTGGTCGACATTTGCGTCCAGCGTGTTGAATCAGTGACTTGCTGACTCGGAGCTGAGAATCGACCGCTTGCTCAGCCAATCCGGCTTTCATGAAGAACGTGGGATGATCCCAGTACTCACGAAAGCGATCTTTAATGTTCAAAGACACGAGTACAAAGTATAGCTCTGCCGCAGTGAGTTCATCACTCGCACATACTGCCCTCAATACAAACGATGACAGAGTCCATGTAAAACCGTCACTTTTCAACCATGTTGCATCATCTATCATATTGTACTGTGAGGAGCGGGTTCGAAACACCCCAGGCGCTTAACATCATGCAAGTTCAGCGTTTGGTATTTCCGTTAGACTGAATATTGAAACGCTGACCGAGAGTCAAGCGGAGCTGACTCTCATGGGCCCTTCGGCAACTCACGAAATTCTCGAACGGCTCATTGCCTCGGCTTGTCGGGATAAACACATTTTGACCAATCCGGCTTTCCACGCGGTGAGGAGCGAACTCCACATTCATGAGAGCTATTGCAATTAAAAATCTCAGTATGCTCTATGTCAATATTTGGTTGTAATCCCATCATGTTCTTATGTTTTAGCTGAGTTACACGTAATTCGACATCTTGTTGCACTTTCTTGCAATACCACTTACTTGACTTGTTAGTTAACATAAAAAGTATCCTTTCTGGAAAGCAGGGGGCCTGACAATGTGTTCAGAGAAATTGTCTGTGTTGACACGGCGCGCGCCCTCGGCGGCTTGGCGGCAAAGGGAGGCCGATGCCATCCGCGCTAAGTATGTATTGTCGCTGGGTTTCGCGGGGGAGGCACGGGGGTGGGGGAGGAAGGTCTGATGTTTGATTGCTGATTGATGATGTTGGAGAAGGGGAAAATGCGTTTGTATGCTTGATCCGCTTGCTTCGTGTCCTTCGCGCCTTCGTGGTCCAATCGCATATTCATCCGTGCCGATCCGTGCCCATCAGTGGCTACTTCGCTGCCTGAAAGCCACGAGCCACCGAGCCATCAAGCCACCGAGGGGGGAATTGACTTCTACAAGGGGAGTTGGCAATCATCGCATTGCCAAACCACGCGATCAATCTTTTGGTGGTTCGGGCATGGGCCAGGTGGCGCAGGCGGCTTCGAGGGCGGAAATCAAGATGGGCATGTCGTCGGTCACGGTGGCCCAGAGGCGGTCCGTGTCCACACCCCAATAGACGTGGACGAGGATGTGGCGCATGGCGACGATCTGGCCCCAGGGCAGGCCGGGCACGCGGGTGCGGCCGGCGTCGGTGACGTTGGCCGCTGCTTCGCCGATCTGCTGCACGGCATGGGTCAAGGCCCGCAACAGCATGGAGTCCGTTTCCAGATCCTGACGGGTGCGGTTGGTGACGTATTCACGGGCGTCGCGCGCGGCTTCCAGCATGTGTTGCAGGCGCACGCGATCATCCATGGCCGGCCGCTGGAACTTGCGGGGTTTGGATTTCCGTGGGTCAGACTTCCTGGGGTCAAGCGGCATGGAGGGTTCGGGCTTCTTTCAGGACGAAGGGCCGGAAGTAGCGCGACAGGTCAAAGGGAGTGCGCAGGTCCACCCGGCGGCCGATCATCTCGTTCAGTTCCAGGATCATGGCGCCGAACCCGAACATGCCGGGCGTTCGGCCGGGCTGGAACTCGACCAGGATGTCCACGTCGCTTTCCGGGCCGAAATCCTGGCGAAGGATACTGCCGAAGATCGACAGTTTTCTGACGTCGTGGCGGCGGCAGAAGTGGGCGATCTGATCTTCGGGGAAATGTATGCCGTTGACGTTCATGGTCCGTGGATTTTATCGTGCGTTGGTCGGCCCGTCATGTTGGCGTAGGGGAAACGGCCACGATGGACCAAGGGGGGGAGAGGCAGGGAGTGGGCAGTAGGCAGTAGGGAGTAGGGGAGGAGAGTGAAGAGGGAGAAGAGGGAGAAGCGAAGAGGGCTTTGCTTGCTTCGTGTCCTTCGCGCCTTCGTGGCTCAATCATCTGCTGATCCGTGCCCATCCGTGTCCATCCGTGGCTAAAACCAAATCCGAATCTGCGTCATCTGCGGAATCTGCGGTTTCTTCTTTCCTGTCTTCCTCCGCGTCTTGACCGCTGTGAAATGTCTTGGGCCGAAATCCGCAACGCGCTTCAGTGAGTCGCGCGGTACCAGGCCCACAGTTTTTCCAAGCCCTGCCGCACGGCGGTCCGGGGGTCGTAGCCCAACAGCTTGCGGGCCTTGGAAATGTCGGCGAAAGTGACCGGTGGCTCGCTGGCGGGGGCGGGCGGGGTTTCGAGGATCGCCTTACGGCCCACCAGTTGCTCGATGATGGTCACGAAATCGCTCATCAGCACCGGCTCGCCGCGGCCGAGGTTGATGATTTCGTATCCGCAGGGCTTGTCGAGAGCAGCAACCACGCCGGCGACGATGTCATCGACGTAGGTCCAGTCGCGCTTCATGTTGCCGGCATTGAACAGCGTGATCTTCTGGCCGCGCACGATGCGGTCGGTGACCATGAAAGGCATCATGTCCGGCCTTGCCCGCGGGCCATAGACGCTGAAAAAGCGCAGGGCCGTGAAGTGCATCTGGTGCAGGTTGTGATAGCTGTGGCCGAACATCTCGATGGCTTTTTTGGAAGCCGGGTACGGCGCCAAGGGCGAGTTGGATGGATCGGTTTCGATGAAGGGCAGGGTTTGCGTGTCGCCGTAGGCGCTGCTGGTGGAGGCGAAGACGAACTGGTGACAGCCGTGCTTGAGGGCGGCTTCCAGCAGGTTGATTGAGCCGGTGACGTTGACGTCGTGGTAGAGCGCGGCCCGGCCGATGGAGTAGCGCACGTTAGCCATAGCGGCCAGGTGAGCGATGGCGGTGGGTTTGAACTCGCCGATCAGCCTGTCGATGCCGGCCGCATCGCGGATGTCCAACTCGCGCACGTGCCCCCGGAAGGATTCAACATTTCGGCGTTTAACTTCCGGGGGGTAGTAGTCGTTAAAGTTGTCGATGCCGACCACTTCATCGCCGCGTGCCAGCAGTTGCTCGCACAGATGCGAACCGATCAGCCCCGCGCAACCCGTCACAAGGATTTTCATCCCACGGCTCCGTCCGTTCACTTGACCGGGTTGGTGTAGCGGTTGTCCAATCGCAATCCTTCGCGGTAGCGGCCATAGACGCCGGATTGGCTCTTGCGTACGGCGTCGATCAGGGCCTTGACCGCCCAGTCGTCGCCGTAGTCAGCTTCCAATGTCTCCAGGGCCTCGGCGGTGTTGCCGATGGCGGCATCGTCAGCCTGGCGGAAGAGGCGGCGGAAGGCGTCCTTGAGTTTTTCGATCTGCTGATCGTCGAAGTGATGGCGCTGCAGCAGAATGGTGTTGACCTTGCGCACGCGGGCGGGGTTACCCTCGACGACCATGAAGGGAGCGACGTCAGCCACCACGCGGGTCATGCCGCCGGCGTAGGCATACTGGCCGATGGTCACGAAGTGATGCACGGCGGTAGCGCCGCCGATGGCGGCATGGTCCTCGACCATGACGTGCCCAGCCAGTTGCACGGAGTTGGCGATGACGGTGTGCGAACCGATGACACAGTCGTGGCCGATGTGGGTATAGGCCATCAGCAGGTTGTGATCGCCGACGATGGTGCGGTTGTGATCGTTGGCGGTGCCCTTGTGGATGGTGACCGACTCGCGGATTTCGTTGTGCGAGCCGATAATCAGCTCGCTGTCTTCGCCGCGGTACTTCAGGTCCTGCGGATCGCCGCCCAGCACCGCCTGCGGCCAGACGGTGTTGGCTTCGCCCAGGCGGGTGCGCCCCAGGATGCTGACCGACCCGACCAGCTTGCAGCCCGGCCCCAGAGTCACACTCGGCCCCACATGGCAGAACGGCCCGATCACCACGTCGTCGGCGACCTGGGCTCCGGGTTCAATCACGCTGGAGGGATGAATTGTGGGCATGGTTATGATTTTAGATTTTAGAATTTAGATTTTAGATTGAACTGTATGTGTAATGCGGATCCTTCAATCTAAAATCGCAAATCTAAAATCTAAAATTCCTTTCATTCCTGGTCGTCGTCCACCAGCATGAACTTCACTTCGGCTTCGGCGGCCAGTTCCTCGGCCACGAAGGCCCGGCAACGCATGTGGGCGATACGGCTGCGCACACGCAAACTCTCCGCTTCCATCACCAGTTGATCGCCCGGCGTCACGGGCTTGCGCAGCTTCACCTTGTCCAGGCTCAGCAACACCGCCAGCTTGCCGACGTTTTCCACCTTCTGCCCAATCAGCAGGCCCGACAACTGGGCCATCGCCTCCACGATCAGCACGCCCGGCATGATCGGTGAACTGGGATAGTGGCCCTGGAAGAACGGCTCGTTGATCGACACGTTCTTGACGCCGATGATGCGCTGATCGCCTTCGATCTCCAGCACGCGGTCGATCAGCAGCATGGGATAACGGTGCGGCAGCAGCTTGTTGATCTGGCGCACGTCGAGGGCGGTGCGATGGATGGCCATGTCGCGGCGGGTGCGCGACAGGTACTGGCGGACCAATTGGCGGACCAGTTCGTGGTTGAGGCTGTGGCCGCTCTTGTAGGCGACGACGCGGCCCTGGATCGGCGCGCCCAGCAGGTAGAGGTCGCCGATCAGGTCCAGAATCTTGTGCCGCAGCGGTTCATCCTCGAAGCGTAGACGGTTGTCGCCCAGCGGTTTGCCCTCACGGCCGATCACCAGCACGTCGTCCGGCGTCAGGTGTGCGCCCATGCCGCTGTCGCGCAGTTCGATGGCTTCGGATTCCAGCACGTAAGTGCGGCAGGGCGCGATCTCGTTGGCGTAGTCGCCGTTGGCCAGGTCGAACTGGCGGAACTGGCGGCGGATGGGGCCGGCGTCGCCGTAGTCCATCTCGTAGAGCAGTTGCAGTTCCGGATCATCGCAGGGCATGGCGGCCACCATGGAGTCACCGTCGCGCACCACCACCGGCTCACTGATGACCAGCCGCTTGCGGGGCTTGTCCTGCGGGGTGATCTGGGCTTCCAGCAGGGCGTCGATGAACGGCTTGGACGATCCGTCGAGGATGGGCACTTCCGCGGCGTCGATCTCGATCAGCAGGTTGTCCAGGCGCAGACCAGCCACGGCGGACAGCAGGTGCTCGACGACCTCGACCTCAGCCGGGCCGTTCTTGATGGCGGAGCGGCGGGGCTTGCGCACCACGTGCTGGATCAGGGCGGGCACCTCCATGCGATCGGCATCGGTGCGAATAAAGACGATGCCGCGGTCCGGCTCAGCGGGCTTGAAGGTGAGGTTGGCCGGGCGGCCGAAGAACAGCCCGCGCCCCTGCAAAGTGATCGGCTTGGCAATGGTGTGCTGCTGTTCCATACGACAAGCGGTGGATTTTAGCGTAAATGCCGGGTCAGGATGGCCCGGATATATAGCCCCGCCATTTTGGCGGGGTTGGATGTTCATCCCCCGCGTTTCAATTGTTTGAGAACCTCCGGCAGTTTGCGCAGGGCCAATTCCTGCCGGGCGGCGTCGCGGATCGGTTGACCCGGAGAGCCGGCCCAGGTTTCGCCCGCCGGGACGCTGTGCATCAACTGCGTGCCGCCGGCCACCTGGGCCCCGGCCCCGATGGTCAGGTGATCGCCCACGTGAACCGCCCCGCCCAGAACCGCACCGGCTTCGATGGTCACCGAGCCGGCGATCCCCGTCATCCCCGCGATCAGCACGCACGGCCCCAGCACGCAGTTGTGGCCGATCTGCACCAGGTTGTCGATCTTGCAGTGATCGCCCACCACGGTGGCGGCGAACTTGCCGCGATCGATGCAGGCCCCGGCCCCGAGTTCCACGTCGCTGCCGATGCGCACAACCCCAATCTGCGGAATTTTCACAGGCGTTTTCTTCCGGGGGTCGGGACGATAACCAAAGCCGTCCGCTCCGATGTTGACGTTGGGATGCAGAATGCAGCGATCGCCCAGCGTGCAGCGCTGGCCGATGACGACACCCGGAAACAGTTCGCAGTCCGATCCGATGGCGCAGTCGGCCATCAGGTTGACCGAAGCATGCAGGATGCAGCCGTCACCGACCCACACGCGCGGCCCGATGACGCACAAAGGCCCGATGCGCACGTCCTTGCCCAGCACCGCTGAGCCATCGATCACCGCCGAGGGATGCACACCCGCCCCCGGAAGATGGGGCTGCGGTGCGAACATCTCCAGCACCAGAGCCATGGCCAGGTCGGCGTTTTCGACTTCGATGGCCGCGGCCCCATTGCGCGGCGGCAGTGCGATGCCACGGTTGACCAGCACAGCCCGACAGCGGGCGTTCGCCCATTGTGGGGCATAGCGCGGATCGCTGATGAAGGCCAACTGGTTTTCATCTGCCGCGCTGAGCGTCTGCACGCCGGTCAGGGCGATGTCATCGGGTCCGGTCAGCCTGCCGCCGACCAGTTGCGTGATGGAGCCGGTGGTGTGCAAGCGATCAGTTGGCAGCGTGTTCGTTGTTGAGGCGCTGGATGACGTCGTTGGTGATGTCAACGGTGTCGGCGGCATAGAGCACCTTGCGGATCTGGATCTGGGCGGAAAGCTGCTGGGGGTTTTCCCACTGGAAGTTGGGCGCGGTTTCCTTGTAAACCACGATGTCGATGCCGCGCTCCTGGGCGATCTTTTCGATGGACTCCAGCGCGTAGCGATAGAGCTTTTCGAGGTTGACGCCCTGATCGCGCATGAGCTTGGCGTTCTCGAACTGAAGCCAGTTGTTGTATTCCAGGGCCTTCATGGCCATGTCGTCCTGGAGCTTGGCGTATTCGGGGGTGCCGGCCTTCATCACCTTCAGGTCCTGCTCCATGGCGGCCAGTTTCTGCTGACGGTCCTTCTGCTCAGCCTGGAGCTGCTCGCCGCGCTTCTGCTGATCGGCGCGGATGACTTCGCGCAGCTTGGCGCCATCGAAGACAGCCTGCAGATCGACGGCGGCCACGGCGGTGGGCGGCGCCTTGAGCTGCTGGGCGAAGGCCACGCCGATGCCACAGAGCACGATGACGCCCAACGTGATCAGTGCGGTTCGTTGACGAAGATGAATCATGAGAAGTCTCCCTAAGTGTTGATGGTGAGTGTTCGGATTCTAGCGTTGTAACGGCAAAGACAAGTCGAAGCTGATGATCTGGGTTTCGTCGCCGTGCTGTTTGATGACGGGGACGGCCAAGTCCAGGGCGATGGGCACCGGGCCCAGGAAAGGCAGGCGTACGCGGATACCGGCGCCGATGCTGACGCGCCATTCATCGAAGCCCACGTCGCTCTGCACGGTGCCCATGTCGGTGAAGAACACGCCGCGCAGCAATTCCTGGTAGATCGGATATTCGTATTCAAGGGAGGTCAGGAACATGAACTCGCCGCCGACCGGGTCGTCGCCGAGCAGACCGTTATCAGCGCGGATACCGCGAGGTCCGACGCCGCGATAGGTGAACCCGCGGAACGAGCGGCCGCCGGCGTAGTAGCGCTCGAAGGTGGGCGCTTCATTCGACTCCAGGATCCAGCCGACTTCGGCCGACCAGTGCAGCACGGTCTTGCGGTCGAAGATGTCCTGCTCCACGGTCCAGAAGTGATCGTACTTGCTGCGCAGGCGGGTGAAGTCGAAGTCGCCGCCTAAAGCTCCAGCCCGTTCCAGGCCCAACTCCAGCTTGCCGCCGCGGGTGGGGAAGATGTAGCTGTCGGTCGCGTCGCGGGTCACCACAAAGCCCAGGGCGGTCAGCAGGTTGCGGCCTTCGACGGCGAACACATCGACCGGGGCGTCCGGCTCCACGCTGTTGATGTTCACGTTGTAGAACCGGCTCTGCACTGAAGCCCGCCACACGTCGCCGAAACGCTGCCCCACGCCCAGCGTCAGGCCGGCGCGGTCCTCGTCGTTGTTCTCCAACTGGCGCGAGAACAGGTACACCGAGGTGTCCAGAAAGTAGTCGGTCTCCATCACGCTCGGCTCGGTGAAGTTGACCGCATAGCGGCTGTAGCGATCGCCGGGCTGCAACGACAGTTGAAAGGTCTGGCCCGCGCCGCGGAAGGCCCGGCCGGTGAACAGTTCCTTGGCGTTTTCCGGCGTGTCGCTGATGTCGAAGTTTTTCTGCAGCAGATCGATGGCGCCGACCAGGCCCAGGTCGCTGCTGACCGCGGCGCCGAAGGAGATGCTGCCGGTCTGGGCTTCGCTGACTTCCACCAGCACGTCGCGCATCTCATCCTCGGGTCCACCCAGGATGGTGACCTTGCCCTCTTCGAACAGCGAGCTTTCGCGCAGGCGGCGGCGGGTTTCCTCCACGCGGGTGCGATCGAAGCGTTCGCCCGGCGTCAGGCCGCGCAGTCCGCGCAGCACGACTTTGCTCTTGGTCACCGAATTGCCGCGCACCGCGATAGTGCCCACGGTGTAAGGCTCGCCCTCGTCGATCTGCACCATCAAGTCAACGCGCGGCTGATCGTCGTGGAACAGGTGCTTGATATCGACCTGCGTTTCCAGGTAGCCCAGTTTGCCGTAGAGATCGAGGATCGCATCGCGCGACTTGGCCACGGCCGACTCGGAATAGGTCGAGCCGGGGTGCAGCAGCATGTTCATGGAAATCTGGGCGGTGGGTATCTGCTGGTTGCCTTCCACCACGACCTGGCTGATCTGGTACTGGCGGCCCTCGGCGATCTGGAAGACCACCACCGCCCCGCGCTGGTCCGGCGACAGGTCGATGCGGCGGCCGACCTGGGCATCGAGATAGCCGTGATCCCGGTAGTAGCTGCGGATGGCGCTGGCGTCCAGTTCCAACTGCTCGCGGCTGAGTGAGCCGTCGCGGAAGATCGGCACGTAGCTGTCGCTCTTGATCTGGGCCTTGAGCGTGTCGCGATCGAAGGCGTTGTTGCCCTCGAAGCGGAAGGCCCGGATTTTGACTTTGGGTCCTTCGACCACGCGGAAGATCAGAATGGCGGAGTCGGTGAGCACCGCGTCGTCGGTGGACACCGAGGCCATGAAATAGCCGGCATCCTGGTAGGCCTCGCGGATCATGCGCTTGCCGCGATCGATCAGGAAAGTGTCGGCCGGGTCGCCGGCCTGGAGCACCACCTTGGAGAGCAGTTCCTGGTCGCTGATGGCCTTGTTGCCCACCACCTGCACGTCGGCCAGCACCAGTTGCTCGGCACACTTGAAGATCAGGGTGACGGTGCCGTCGTCGTTGGGTTGGCCCTGAGCGGCCACCGATTCGAACACGCCAAGGTGGGTGATGCGGATCACGTCGTTCTCTACGACTTGGCCGTCGTAAGGATCGCCGATCTGGCTGCGAATCTGGTTGCGGACGAACTGGTCGGAGACCTGCTGCAGGCCCTCGATGCGGATATCCGCGATCGGCCGACCCTCCATGTCCACCGCTGCCCAGGCCCCGGGGGCGGTCAGACACAGCAGGAGTATGGGCACGAGCAGCCGCTGCATGTGCGGGCAGTGTAGCAATTTGGAAGGGGATAGGGTGTAGGGTGTAGGGGGTAGGGAAAAGTGGTGAGACCAGAGGTTGTAGTGTGGCAAATCAGAAACACCGCCCGATAATACGAAACCGCATCGAATCTCAGATGTCTTGCCCCTACACCCTATCCCCTACCCCCTACACCCTCGTCAGTGCCCCTGCTTGCCGTCCCCACGGTCTGCGCCCTACACTGGGGGGCCCGACGGGTCGATGTGTGGAAGGCGATCTTCTGTGTCCGTCGGCCTACGATTCAACCAAGCCATGACCACTGCGACCCGCCACAAGGCCGACGCCCACCGACCGTCCGATCAGCTCGACGGACCCGCCAAGCTCAAGATGCTGGCTGACATGCTGCTGATCCGCCGCTTCGAGGAGCGGACCATGCAGGCTTACATGCAGCAGAAGATCGGCGGGTTCTGCCACATCTACATCGGGCAGGAGGCCTGCGCCGTCGGCGCCATGGCTGCCCTGAAAGCGGACGACCCCATCGTCGGGGCCTACCGCGATCACGGCCTGGCGCTGGCCAAGGGCATGGACCCCAACGCCGCCATGGCGGAGATGTTCGGCAAGGTCACCGGCTGCTCCAAGGGCAAGGGCGGGTCGATGCACTTTTTCGACAGGCCCCACCACATGTACGGCGGGCACGCCATCGTCGGCGGGCAGATCCCCCTCGGGGCCGGGCTGGGCTTCGCCATCCAGTATGAGAAGAAGGACAACGTCGCCCTCTGCTTCTTCGGCGACGGGGCACTCAACCAGGGCGCGTTTCACGAGTCGTTCAACCTGGCCTCGATCTGGAACCTGCCGGTCATCTTCGTCCTGGAGAACAACAGCTACTCCATGGGCACCCACATCGGCCGCGGCACCGCCATGGCCGAGGACCTGCAGGCCAAGGCCGAGAGCTACGGCATCCGTTACGCCGAGTGCGACGGCATGGACGTGCTGTCCGTGTATGACTGTTTCGCCGAGCAGGTCGAGCGCACCCGCGGCGCGGAAAATCCTCAGCACAAGCGCGGCGTCATCCCCGAATACGCCCGCCACGGCCGCACCCCCGGCCCCGCGTTCATCAACGTGCGCACCTATCGCTACAAGGGTCACTCCATGAGCGACCCGCAGAAGTACCGCTCCAAGGAAGAGGTCAGCCAGTTCGAGGCGGCCGACCCCATCCAGCGTCTGGTCAGCCACCTGATCGAATCCAACCTGGCCACGCAGGAACAGATCGACGAGCTGGACGCTGTCGCCAAGAAGACCGCTTCCGATGCCGTGGCCTTCGCCAACAATTCCCCCGATCTGGACCGTTCCGAAATGTTCACCGACGTCTATAGCAATCCCTACGGCCCGCCGTTTGAAAAAGGCCAACCCATCGAGTCGATGCGCGGATGACCGTCCTCTCTTCAAACCCGGCCACAACCGATGCTGCGTGCTGCCCCATCTGCAACGGCCGCACCGTGCCCCATTGTCACAAGCACGTCCGGGACGTTGACTGGTCCATCGTGCGCTGCACAACCTGCGGCCACGGATTCGTCAGCAATCGACCCGATATCAAACATCTGATCCAGGAAAACGCCTCTGCCGCCAGCGCCCCGCGCCCCGAGGCTTCCGTGCAGACCCTCGGTTGCCATCGTGACGCCCTGCTGCTGACGCGCACCGTCAGCCGCCTGACCACCCTGCGAAAGGGCAGCATGGACGTCGGCTGCGGCAACGGCGCGTTTTCCTATCACCTGCATCAGGCGGGGTTCACCGGCCCACACGTAATGCTCGATCTGGACCCGCGCATCGAACGCTATGCCGCCCTGGTCCCTGAATCCAAGTTCCACTGCGGCGCTTTTGAATCGTATCCGCCACCTGAGAGCGGCCTGGCGTGCGTGGTGCTCAGCCAGGTGCTCGAGCACGTGCTCGATCCGATCGACTGGCTGCGCCGCTGCCGCGCTCAACTGGCGCCGGGCGGGATCGTCGCCGTGTGCGTGCCCAATTTTGCCGGTCTCTATCGCCTGCTGGGGGCCCGCGATCCGTTTCTGATTCCGCCGGTGCACATCAACTTCTTCTCCCCCCAGTCCCTGTCTCGCGCCATGCGGGCCGCCGGGCTAAAGGTGTTGCGGATCGACTCGGCCAACTTTCTGAACCTCCGAGCGAGCCACGGCCTCAAGCTCGCGCTGCTCAAGGCCTGGAACACCCTGGCCGCTCCACTGCTGAACCACTGGCGGCGAGGCATCGTCCTGCGCGTCTTCGCCACGCCCGATCCCGAGGCTGCCGCCCCAACCAAATCCGCACCCGTGACCGCCTGAGGTGTCATTGATGTCCGAACGCAAGATTCAATACCGTGAAGCCCTCCGCGAAGCCATGACTGAGGAGATGCTGCGCGATGAGCGCATCTTCCTGATGGGCGAAGAGGTCGCGGAATACAACGGCGCTTACAAAGTGTCGCAGGGCATGCTCGAACAGTTCGGGCCCCGTCGCATCGTGGACTCGCCCATCAGCGAGACCGGCTTCGCGGGACTGGGCATCGGGGCCGCCATGTACGGTCTGCGCCCCATCATCGAATTCATGAGCTGGTCCTTCTGCCTGGTCGCGGCCGACCAGATCATCAACAACGCACCGAAAATCCTTTATATGTCTGGCGGCCAGTTCGGCGTGCCCATCGTCTTCCGGGGCAACAACGGAGCCGGCGGACAGCTCGGATCCACCCACTCCTGGTCCGTCGAGTCGATGTTCTCCAGCGTGCCCGGCCTCAAGCTGGCCGTGCCTTCCACGCCGCGTGATGCCAAGGGACTGCTCAAGACCGCCATCCGCGATGACGATCCGGTCTTCTACCTCGAGTCCGAACGCATGCTCGGCATGGGCGCCCGCGGTGACAAGGACTTTTCGCCTTATCTTTCCGGGGGCCGCTGGGCTCCGCCATCCGCGGAAGAGGATGACGATTTCACCATCCCCTTTGGCCAGGCCAATGTGATCAATCCCGGCAACGACTGCACTATCGTCGCCGCCGGCCGGCCTGTACATTTTGCACTTGAGGCAGCAGAAGCATTGGCAGAATCTTCCGGGGGGGGCATTGATTGTGAGGTGATTGACGTGCGCACCTATCGTCCGCTGGACATTGACACCATCGTCGCCAGCGTGAAAAAGACCAGCTACTGCGTGGTGGTCGATCAGAGTTGGCCGTTCGCCTCGGTCGCCAGCGAGGTGGCCGCGCAGATTTACGAGCGGGCCTTCGACTATCTGGACAATCACGTGGTGCGTGTCAACAACGACGACGTCCCCCCGCCCTACGCCCGCGGCCTGGAGCAGGAAATGCTGCCCAACACCCGTAAGATCACCGAGGCCGTGCGCCAGGTGACCTACAACGCGTAAGCCCGCCCCTGAAGTGCGTCGTCACATAGCGCCGCGATTCATCGTGCTCAAAGCGGCGTTTCCACCAGGCTTGGCTCATAAGTCTCGCGCGGCGGGCGATTGTGGAACGCGGCCAGCAGCAGGGACACGGCGTACCAGAACACGTCCATCCAGCGGAAGAAATCGCGCGGCGAGGCGAGGCGCACCACCTGGTTGGTCTGCCGCAGGTAGTGGGCCACGGCCGATCTTTTTTCGCTGTTGCTCATCTGGTCGATGCGCTGGTTGACCGCCTGCAGGCGCTCCATCACCGTGGGCGGCGGATCGAACGGCTCAGTGCTCGGGGGATAAACCTCCAGCATCACCGCGTCATACAGCAGGGCGGGATCAACCGCGATCTCCGCGCTGCTGACGTGCAGCGGCCCGATCACGATCACCAGCACGCGCCCCAGCAGCAGGGCGCCGGTGGTCAGCAGCAGCGCTGCGCCCAGCGCCGCGTGCGAGCGATGTCGAATGTTGTAGCCGATCAGCAGCCCGATCAGCGGCATCAGCCAACTGAGCCGGCGTCCGAGGAACACGATAGCCAGCGCCCAGATCACCGCGGCGATCAGGCTGACCAGTGCGGCGCGGCGCGTGCGGCCGCCGGCTGCAACCGCATCGGCGTCAACCGTCAGCGAGCGATCATCGGGTGAAACTTGTTGCGGGTCCATTCACCGGTTCCTGAGCCTGTGTAAGTGCCGCTGTCATAGACATCTTCCAGGGCGGCGGGCTCGGCGTGGCCGTCCCAGAAGCTGTACTGCGGGCGCTGGTCATGACGATCGGCCGCGATGATCCAGGCGTAGGCCCCGTACTGGGCGGGCGTGCCGAACCCGGCAGCGCTGATGAAGTCGCCGATGGCGGTCAGGCCCGTTTCCGAAGTTTCACCGAAGGCGAGGGTCTTGCTCGGGCGCGGCAGCGCCAGCACGTTGCCGTCGAACATCGGAGTCGGCGGCCAGAGGCCTGCGTTGGTGGCGGGATTGGAGACGTGAGCGTTGATGCCGTAGCTGGTCTTGCGGAAATGGCCGGGCATATCGGGGCGCTCGATCGACCAGTGCGGGCTGTCGCGGTCGCTGGGACAGGTGGCGATCTGCTCCACGTTCAGATAGTGATCGAGCGTGTGCCGCCAGCTTCCGGCCGGGTTCACCACGCCAAGCTGGGCAGGGATCACCGGCATGCTCGAACCCGGCGAGCGATGTTGCGAGTCGTCGTCGGCAAACTGCAGACTGGTGGTGGCCAGTTGATGGATGTTGCTGGCGCAGATGGTGGCCCGGCCGCGATCACGGGCGTGCGAGAGCGTGGGCAGCAGAATGCTCATCAGCAGCCCGATGATGCTGATGACGACCAGAAGTTCGATCAGGGTGAACCCCCGAAACCCGCCTCGTCGTTGGATCATGACATGCCCTTCCCGAAAAAGGTGGCAGTCAATATCATACCTTGAGGATATACTCATTGAAACTCTGAGAACGACCATGCCACTGCCGCCGCGCATTCTGCTGAAACTGTCCTGTCCCGATCGCATCGGCATCGTCGCGGCGGTCAGCACGTTGATCGCTGAGCTGCGCGGCTGCATCGTCGAAGCTCAGCACCACAGTGATGTGTCATCCCGGCGCTTTTTCATGCGGCAGGTGATCGACACGGCCGAAATGAACCTGACGCTGGAGCAGGTGCGCGAGCGTTTTCGCCCGCTGGCGCAGAAATTCGACATGGACTGGTTGCTGCGCGACGAAGCGCTCAAAAAGCGCGTGGCCATCCTGGTCAGCAAACAGGATCACTGCCTCAACGACCTGCTCTATCGCTGGCGCAGCGGCGAGTTGAATTTTGAACTGGCGGGCGTGATCTCCAACCACCTGGACTGTCAGAGTTTCGTGGCGTGGCACGGCGTGCCGTACGCGCACATCGCGGTCCAGAAGGACGACAAGGCTGCAGCCTTCGCGGCGGTGCGCAGGCAGATCGAGCAGTGGGACATCGACACGATTGTGCTGGCCCGTTACATGCAGATTCTGCCCCCGGAATTGTGCGCCGTTTATTCGGGGCGGATCATCAACATTCATCACAGTTTTCTGCCCAGTTTCGTCGGGCCGCGCCCATATCACCAGGCATTCGAGCGCGGGGTCAAATGGGTGGGCGCCACCTCGCACTACGTGACCGCCGAGCTGGATGCCGGGCCCATCATCGAGCAGGACGCCACGCGCACGCATCACGCCCACGACGTGGAGCAGATGATCCGCATCGGGCGCGACGTGGAAGCGGCAGTGCTGGCCCGGGCGTTGCGTCTGCACCTGGAAGACCGCGTGTTCGTCATCGGCAACAAGACGGTGGTGTTCGCGGCGTAAATCGGTGCGTTGTGCGTCATGAAAGAAGCCCACAGCGAATCGCTGTGGGCTTTGGTGTATTTGATCAGGTGGGGCAGGGTCACTCCAGGAACTGGGCGAACTGCGGGTCCTCCAGGGCTTTCTTGAGCGCCTCGATGTCGCGGTTGAGGAACTTCTGCAACGCCGGGTAATACTGCTCGGTGTAGAAGAAGTAACGGGCGACGTCGGAGTCGATCAGGTGGACCTTGTCCGGCTCGGTGTCGGGCATCAGCAGCACGTGGCCGACGCTGAAGTTCTTGAGCGTCAGCTCGCCGCGGCTGGCGTTGAGCGTCACCGTGCGCTTCAACTGGATGGCGCGCTTCAGTCGCGTCACGTCCTCGTCGTTGCGCAGCAGGATGGTGCAGCGCTCGAGGCCATTGTCGTCGGGCTGGTTGAGTTGCCACAGCAGGTCGTCCCAGGTTTTGCCGTCGGGGCAATCGACCAGTTGGATCAGAGGCACCGGCTGGCGCATGATGTCCTCCGCCCGATCGGAGTTGGGATTGAGCGTGAAGGTGATCTGCAGGGCCTGGCCCATTTCCTGCAGCTTGTTGAACGGGCTCTGCAGGGGCAGCTTGATGGCCTTGCTTTCCTGGCCGGTCAGCTTTTCGAGCTGAGGCACGAGGAAGGTGACGCTGAAACCGCTGGGCGATTCGGGCTGCGGCTTGAACAAAATCAGCTTGTCCGGGTCGATGTTCTCGGCAAGATCCTTGCGCTTGATGACCTCGTACATCTGGCGGAACACCAGCACCCATTCGCCGGGGATGCGCCCGTCCACGAAGCTGCGGAATGGATACACGGAGGCCAGGTCGGCATTGTTGCTGACGACATTGTCCACCAGGCGCTGCATCTGCCGCAACTCGTGGTTGTCGGTCAGGAAGCTCAGATCAAAGACATCTTCGCTGCGGATGCGGTAAGCATCGCGGAACAGATCGTTGTCGAAGCTGTCGAAGGCATCCTCGTCCTGCGGCATGTTGCGGCCGACCAGTTGCTCCTCGGGCAGCACGTAGGGGGTGATGACGATGATCACTTCGCGCTTGAGCGTGCGCTTGGTGGTATTGGAAAAGAGTTTGCCCAGCACGGGGATGTCACCCAGCAGGGGGATTTTGTCCACCTCGGAGGTGTTGTCCTTGCTGACCAGGCCGCCGATGATGAAGGGCGTATTGTTGGCGATGCGGGCGTAGGTCTGCACGCGGCGGGAGCTGATGCGTGGGGCGCGGCCGAGTTCGTCGCCCTCCTGCGTGCGGATGACCAGGTCCTCGCCGGGCACCTGGGCGGAGACGACGCCATCGATCTGCATGGAGATCTCGTCGTTGTCAGCGCTGATGCGCGGGCGGACGTTGAGCAGGATGCCGATGGGGATGTAGCCGAAGTCGAGCTGCACGACGTCGCCGCCGGTGACGCCGCGGAAGCTTTTGGCGATGGGGATCTCTTCGCCCACGCGGATGGAAGCGACGCGGCCGTCGAGCGTGAGGACGCTGGGGCGGGAGAGAATTTCCGCCTCGCCGTCGCGCACCAGGGCCGAAAGCTTGGCGGCCCAGTGATTGGCGAGATCGGTTACGCCGATCTCGAGGGTGGGGATCTCGTCTTCGCTGGATTCAAACAGGGGACGGCGGCCGCCGTGAAGGTAGCGCAGATGTGAGAGTTGACCTTCGTCCCAGCCGGTGCGCAGGTTCCAGCGCACGCCCAGCTTGTCCAGGCCGGTCTCCGAGATCTCCAGCACCATGGCTTCCATGAGAATCTGTCGCGCTGGCAGATCGATGTAGGTGCGGATGGTGTGCAGCAGGTTGGCGAACTGCTGGGGATGATCGGGGTGCGAGAGCACCATCAGGTCGGCCATGGGCGCAGCGGAAGTGAGGTTGGGCAGATCGGAAGCGACGCTGGGTGAACTGGTGATGCCGAAGGTGTTGTTGGCGGCCGTGGCGGTCGGGCCCACCAGATCCACGCCCTGTGGCTGGGGCACTTCGATGACCACCGGAAGCGTGGCGGGATCGATCTTGGCGGTGGGCGCGATCAACTGATCTTTGGTGGTGACGGCGTCCGCTTCCTTCTTGTGCTCGATGACCTGGAAGCCGAGGCTCTTGAGCATGCCCAGGCAGCGGTTGGCGTTGACGTAACTGAGCTTGATCAGGTGCGTATCCAGATCGTTCACGGTCATCGTCGGCAGCTTCTTGTCCTGCGATTGACGGGCCGCGTCCAGCAGCTTCAGCACCGCGTCCATGTCGCCGTTGGGTTGGCGCTGGCCGTCCTTGATGGTGGCCGCGAAGATCCAGATGTACGTCGGCTGACTGTAGAAAGTCTGGTAGCCCAACTGGACCATGCGCAGTCCGTCGTCACTGGATTTGGCCAAACTGACCTGTTGTTTCAATTGCGACGGTGGCGGCGGCAGCAACAGCGATTGAGCAGCTTCAGCAGGAGCGTAGCCCAGCTCGGCTTGAACCTGGGCCGCCAGAACCAGCAACAGTTCCGCGGCCGCGTGACGGGGCAGATCGTCCTGTGAGAGGAACACGCCCTGCTGGTCGGCAGGCACCTGCTTCGGCGCGGCAGCGGGCGGCGGTGGCGGCGGCTCGGGAGCTTTCTCCGCTTTTTCTTCGGGCTTGGCCTCGGTGTTGGCGGCAGGTTGCTCCGCAGGTTGTTCCGCAGGAGTGTCGGCCGCGAAACTGATGCCGCTGACCATCAGCCCCATCAGCAGCGACAGGCCGATCATCGCCATGCTGTTGCTCGGCCGCCACCACGAGCCGGAGGAGCCGGAGCGCGTTGCGCCCCCGGGCTCATCAGCGGCCACGTCGTCCACCAGGTCGCCCCCGCCGTCGCGCGGCTGCGCCACCTGCTCGACCTTGCCCTCTTCGATCTTGACCACCATGTCCGCGTGCTTGAGCAGTTCGGGTTTGTGCGTGATCATCAGCGTTGTCTTTCCGCGCATGAATTCCAGGATCGTCGGGATCAACGTGGATTCCCGAGTTTCATCAATGGACGAGGTCGCCTCGTCGAGAATCAGGATCTTGGGGTTCTTGAGCATGGCCCGCGTCAATGTCATCAACTGCTTCTGGCCGCGCGAGAGGCTGACGCCGCTTTCACCCAGCACGGTGTCGTAACCCTTGGGCAGCTTCTCAATGAACTCGTGGGCCCCGGTGCGTTTGGCCACGTCCATGATGCGCTGGGCGTCGGCGCCGGGATTGGCGTAACGCAGATTCTCCAGCACCGTGGTGTTGAACAGGAAGCACTCCTGAAACGCGATGCCGATGGAGCGGCGAAGATGCGACAGTTCGATCTTGCGCACATCAACCTTGTCGATCAGCAACCGCCCCTGAGTCGGGTCCATGAAGCGAGGCACGAGACTGGCCAGCGTGGTCTTGCCCGAGCCGGACGGCCCGACGATGGCGCAGACGTGACCAGCCCGCACGCTGAAGCTGGCGTTCTTGAAAATCGGTTGTCCCTCGGTGTATGCGAAGCCTACGTTCTCGAAGCGAAGCGTGCCGCGAATCTGCGGGCGCAGGCGCAGTGCCACCGTCTCCAGGTTGCGCAGCGGCGTATCCAGCACTTCGAACGCTTTCTCCACGCTGGCGCTGACCTTGGTCAGCTTGGCGAATCCGCTCATCAAATCCAGCACCGTGGGATAGAGCATCTTCACGTACCAGAAGAACGCAATGAAATCGCCGGGGTTCAGCTTGCCCTTGACCACCTGGTAAGCGCCGAAGAGCATCAGCAGGATCACGCCCAGCGAGATCAGCAGGTCGGCGAAAACCTTCTGCAACACGTAGTAGCGCTGGCTGCGGATCTGACTTCGCCGCGAGCGATCGATGGCCTGTTGAAACGCGATCGTCTCGCGCTGCTCGCCGGTGAAACCCTTGACCACCTCGATGCCCAGCAGCTTCTCGATGAGGTTGCCCATGGCGTCAGCCAGGTGGGCCTGGGCCGAGCGCGACGCGGTGCGCATGGGTCGGCGGAAATAGACGTAGGCCAGCACGTGCAGCGGCAGCACGATCATGGCGGCGGTGGCCAGGCGCCAGTTCATGTAGTACATGGTGCCCGCGACGCCGGCGAACAGCAGCACCGCCTGCAGCAGCGTGGGCAGGTCGTCCTGAATGAACTGCTGCAGCGTGAGGCTGTCGTTCATCACCCGGCTGGAAAGCTGGCCGGGCTTGGCGTTGCGATAGTAGAGCATGTTCATGTGCTGCAAGCGCTCAAACAAGCGATTGCGCAGGTTGAAGGCCACGTCCTCGCCGACCTTCACCGCGGTGAACTTGCTCTGGAAGTAGAGCAGGTTGCGCAGCACGTACAGCCCCACCATCGAGGCCAGCAGAATCCACAACAGCTTCAGATCGCGATTGGGAAACACCTGGTCGAAGACCATGGCGATCAACTGCGGCACGGCAATGTTGACCACCGTCAGGGCGATCATCAGCAGAAGGGCGATGGTCAGCGGCCGACCGTAAGGGCGCAGAAGACCGGCGACGCGGACCAGGGTCCGGTTGCTGGAGGCGGCGGAACTGGGGGAAGATCGACCTGCCATGCTCTCGGCCCCTATCCGCAAGGTGCGGGGCCGAAGACCTATTCCGTTAGGCCCTGGGGTCGCTCCAAGCTAGGCGATCCCGCCAGGGTTGTCCAATGGTTTGGCCAGGCCCACCCGGCGCCTCGGGTCGCAGAGTGCCCTCCTGGCACACAGCGATAGCCCCGACCCCGACACAGGACCGCCGGAGCCAGCCGTCTCTGACACAAAATCACATATCCCATTTAACAGCAGGGTGATACCAACACTTCGCATCCCCTCGCCCTCCAACAGGCCCCCGCCTCTTCCGATCATCGGCGTTCGCAGAATGATTTCATCTATCTTTACGCCATTTCTGCCGATTTCGTGGTTGGTTATGTCACCTGCACGCCCAGGCGATTCATGATCGCGTCAAATTCGTCCAGCGAGTAAAACTCGATGGTCAGTCGGCCGGCCCCCTTCTTGCGGCTGGGATTCAGGTGAACCCTGGTGCCCAGTTGCTGCGAGATCTGCTTCTCCAGGTCACGGAAATAGGCGGATTTGCCAGCAATTGCCCCCTTGGGCATCTTGCCCGGCCCCGCTGCGACGGCATCACCCGCCAGCGCCCGCGCTAACCGCTCGACCTGTCGCACGCTCAATCCCTCGCGCACCGCCCTGCTGGCCAGCGCCTCCTGGGCCTGAGCGCTGTTCAAGCCCGCGATGGCGCGGGCCTGGCCCATCGACAGCAGCTCCTGGCGGACCAGCTCGCGCACTGATTGAGATAAGCTCAAAAGACGCAATAGGTTAGTGACTGTGGCCCGGTCTAGGCCCACGCGCTTGGCGATCTGTTCGTGGCTCAGGTGATACTGCTCCGCCAAGTTTCTGAATGCTTCCGCACGCTCGATGGGGTTCAGGTCCTCACGCTGGAGGTTTTCGATTAGCGTCCATTCGGTGGCGGTCTGCTCGTCGAGTTCTCGGACCACCGCGGGAATGCGTTCCAGTCCAGCTAATCTGGCTGCACGCCAGCGCCGTTCGCCAGCCACGATCTGGTATAAAAGTTTCGAGTTTCGAGTTGGAGCGGCTTCGCCGCTGTTGCGGCCATCGAGTTTCGAGTTTTCAATTTCGGGGGGGGCGGGGCGCAGGACGATCGGCTGCATGAGGCCGTCGCGACGGATGGAGTCTGCCAGACTTTCAATGGCGGCCTGCTCGAAGTGCTGACGGGGCTGATGCGGATTGGGAGCGATGGCCTCAAGCAGCACGTATTGCAACCCGTCACCGCCCTGCTGCCGGCCGCCAGCAGCTTCGATCGTCGCCGGGCTGCCGAGTTTTGTGGCTGTCACTGGACCCGTTTCGTGCGATTCAGAACTCTTTGCCAGTTTTGTCGCTTCCGGGGGCTGCACCTGGACCGGCGTGGCGATGAGGCTGGAAAGCCCGCGGCCGAGGCGTGGCGTACGCTTTTTGATTTTGTCAGACACGAGACCTCCTTGTCGGGGGTAGAGGTGGCTTTGAAAGTCCGTTCCGGTCGCAGTGTACCTGAGTGTCAGCGGATCGCCAAGCACGTTTTTAATGGCTGGGGCCGCCTGTTCCACGTGGAACACGAGAAAACCGTCCCCCGAAGTTCGCTGGCTGTGGTGCTGACTGGCGACTGATATGGGTGTGGCAACGCTAGGCCCTGTTGTCTCATTTCACGCCCTGCTATTCTGCAGTATCTGCAGGATAATGCAGATTCCAATTGCAGCTTGTGCGTCCATTCGCGCGTTAGACCGGCACTTTGCCCGTGATACCCCCGGCAGTGACAAGAGCTAATGGTGAGGATCACACCCAATGCCAAGTTCTCCCGCTGCCTCCTGGTCGTTCACCTGCATTTATCCGTGACTCGTTCCTTTCGTCAATCTGTGTCACTCCGTGAAATCGGCGGATGATGCTGCCACCCGGGACGTTTCGATCGTGCCCCCACTGTGTCGTGGTGAAAAAGTCCGACATCGGTTCCACGTGGAACAAGCAATAGATTGGATTATCGGACTCAAACTAAAAATTTATAAACTTATATGTTGAAATAGTTTTTATTATTATACGTCAATCTGTTCGCCTGCTTCGGCTGCCAAGGTCGGACCCTGAAAACGCCGATAGCTGCTGTATCCAGGTGTGCTATGAGGCAGTCATCCGAACTCCAGATTGCAAATGACCCGGCTATCGATCCGCCATTTGGCGACCCCAATGCCCTGATCGAGCGGCTGAACCAGCTTCAGGACCAGCTCGATCAACTCCACCAGGGCCTGGCTCACACCCAGCGCCTGGCGACCCTGGGCACGCTGTCCGCCATCGTCGCCCACGAGTTCAACAACATCCTCACTCCCATCATCAACTACGCCCAGCTCGCCCTGGCACGCCAAGAAGATCAGCCGCTGATGCAGAAGGCGGTCACCAAATCCCTGGAAGGAGCTGAGCGGGCTGCCCGCATCTGTGATTCGATTCTCGGCTTCGCCCAGCAGGATGAAAACACCAGCGAGCGAACCGACGTGCGACAGGTCAGTCACATCGTCCAACAGTCTCTGGAGTGCATGGCCCGCGAGCCACGCAAAGACGGAATTGACCTTGTTTTACAGCTTGATTCACTCGACAGCGCTGAGCCCGGACGGCAGATCGCCGTCGCGCCCGTCGCCTTGCAGCAGGTGCTGGTCAACCTGATCCTCAACGCCCGCCGCGCCATGGGCCGAAAGGGTGGCCGGCTGGCGGTGGCCGGTGCGATCCAGCCCGACAACTGCCTTCAATTGTCCGTCCAGGACACCGGCCCAGGCGTTCCGCAACACCTGCGCGACCGCATCTTCGAGCCTTTCGTCACCTGCCCGGTCAACACCGATCCCCAGTCACGCCAGCGCTCCGGCACCGGCCTGGGCCTGAGCATCTGCCAGCAGATCGTCCAGCGGGCCGGCGGTTCCATCGAGCTAATTACCCCCGCAACCGGACTTGGTGAATCCGACGCCGGCTCAGACATCGACGAGGCATCCGCAGCTTCCTGCAAAGGTGGGGCGACTTTTCTGATTCAATTGCCCCTCGTTCAGAGCTGATCCACGCGTAAAACAAATCTATTTTATATTACAACTTAACTGTTTTACTGCCTATTTTAGCACATAAACTGTAAACCAATTATATTAGCGTCGTGCCAGAAACGAAGGCCAGGGCGGGACCGGTGGTGCGGGCGACAGCCGCGGTGGTGGCGCGGATGCTGGATGCCGGCGAGCTGGGTGATCCGCTGCCGCCTGAACGTGTGCTGGCACACTGGCTCAATGTTAATCGTCTGACCCTGCGCTGGGCCATCGACCGTCTGATCGTCGCGGGCCGACTCGTACGTCACCAGGGCAGCGGCGTCCGCCTCGGCATCGGCGCCATTGCGATCCGGATTTCGACCGGCCAGGTCATTGTTCGTTCAAAGCACGGTAAGGCCGTTCGGGCTGGTCGCGCTGAAACCGACAGCACGGCCGACGATACCGCATCCCATCAGGCTTTTGCCCGTCGCGTTCGCGCCGTCTCCACCGAATCATCGCGCGCATCTGTGCGCACCTTCAGCCATGATGCGCCGACGTTCGCATTAATCGTGGACGATCCACCGCACCAGGTGGGCGGCTGGGCGTGGCGGGCCGCCATGCAATTTGTCCAAAGCGCACAGCAGCGGGGCGGTCGCATCGTGATGTTGACCATCAGCCAATGTTTAAATCCATCATCATCGCAAACAGTGCCGGCGCATTTTCCAGTTGAGCATTCAACACGAACCTGGCGCGGCGCCGTGGTGTTGAGCGATCGCATCGATGGCGCGGCATTCGAGCAACTGTTGTCGTTGCCGTGCCCGATCGTCGGCCTCGGCCGCTGTCAGGCGCGCAGCGTCTGGAATGTGATCGATGTGGATTGGTCGCCCGCTCTCCACGATGCGATCAACGATATCCCAGCCGGCCCGCAGGCTGGCGCGCTGATCCTCACCAGCGCCGACTCGCGCGCACTTGACGGCCAGCGCTGGTGCGAAACGTTGCTGTGCAGTTTGATTTCCCATGGATTCTCAGCCGAACGCGTGGCGATTGTTCCCTCGCGCGGCGGTGAAGGAGGAGCCTATCTGACGGTTCGCCGCTTTCTGCGCCGGTCTGCGATACAGCCGAATGTCGTGCTGGCGGATGATGACCTGTCGGCAGCCGGAGCCCGCCGCGCCCTTGTAAACAGCAGGCGAAATGGATCCGGTGTATTCGTGCTGGGTAGTGGTGGAACGCGCGTCTCTCAATACCTGCGCCCGCGCCTGCCGACGCTTTCGCCTCCATTGACGCAGATCACGCAACTGGTCAACGACTGGTTGACCACCAGCGCGGCCGGCCGCCGTTTTGCGCTTCAGATGTTGCCCGCCCGATACGTCAGGCGCAATACGCACACACCATCGACCGCGCCTTGAACGACTATCGTCGGTAGCAGTTCATCCACACCCAGCCATCTTCACCACCGACCGTCGGCGTGCTGCATATCACCTGACACGACTCCGCTGCTCATGTTCCACTTTTTGACTGTTGGCCCCTCATGGCAAGACCGACAAGAACTTATTTTAAGTTAAATATGTTCTTCTCGATCGAGGGTGTTTGGGGCGATCGACTTGATGAGTGGGCCTCGCGACGGGCTGTGGGGACTGCGGGGCAGCTTCGCATGCGATTCGGCACCTGGCTGCAAGATGACCGGGTGACGCTGTGACGGGTGACAAAGTATTTGGGTGACATACTACGAGGGAGGCAGCAGGGCGAACTGTCTTTGCAGGGCGACCCTTCATCACATACGCGTTTATCTGCGTTCATCTGCGGTTGCATTTCCTGATCCATCCAGATGCCGGCCTGCCCGCACGATAACGCGGCGTCCCCGGAATTGATCTGCTGGTTAAGGGCGTGTGGATAAGTTGTCGCCTGATAGTCAGGCAATTCGGTGCAGAGAAGGTGGGTAAGTCGGACATCAGGAAAAAATTCAAGTTTTGTGGCGCAGGGTGTTGCGAAGTGGGGTAAAGTGGGTAGAGTAATACCCCGTGAGGCAAGGGCAACCATTTTGGTCTTCACCGGAACCTTCGAGCACACGATCGACAGCAAGAACCGACTGGCCATCCCGTCGGAGATTCGATCCCAGGTGCAGCGCGAAGTGGGCATTGGTGAAGGAGACCCGATTTGTCTCGTCGTGACGATCGGTATCGGGCGTAGTCTGAGCCTCTATACCGAGGCGGGTTTCGAGCAGCGGGCCCGGGAACTGAAGGGTCTGGCCGCCGACCGCCAGAAGTTGAACGCGTTCCGCCGGGTGATTTTTTCGTTATCGCAGCGGCAGGAGTTGGATCGACAGGGCCGGCTGCTTTTACCGGCCGAGATGCTGCGGCGGACGGGTCTGGGCGGGCAGGTGGTGCTGATCGGCGTGGATGACCACCTGGAAGTACGCGACAGGGATGAATGGCGTCGGGAAGTGGATGCCGTTCTGATGGATTCGGACGATCTGTTTTGAGTTTGCGGGATGGAGATCGTTCGGAGGATGAAAATGCAGGGCAACTCCGGTGTAGACCTCAGTTGTCTTGAACGATGATCGAAGGAGAAATGATCAGAATTTCCCGGCAATTTCAGTGGATTGCCAGTAACAAGCCTATTTTTGAGGGGTCGAAGCGGACTTCACCTCTGGATCGGCATGCCAACAAACGATATCGAAAGGGGCCAGAGAAACAAGCAACGGACAACATGGGAAGCTGACGGCGGCGAGAGATGTCTGCCTTGCAGGATTGTCGGCCCGTGGTGCGACCGCGAGCCCCATGATCGCTGGATGAGCAGATGATCGGCCGCCAGCCGGCCGGTGCGTTGGCTGACCACGGACGGTCAGTGCGGCGTGCGGCCGGTGCTCAGATCGTGCGGGTTGCGGCCCGCTCGATATCAGCGAAGGGAAGAACGGATTCGGCTGTCGCGGCCACCGGCGCACCATCCCGCAAGCCACGGCTGGCTTCACGGGATGACGGCCATGCATCAGTGATCGGATGTCCTCATTCGACCTGTTAGGCGTCGCCGGCCAAGCAAGTGACAGCACCTTCGCTGATTTTATCCCGTTCCCCGGCGGTCGTGTCCAATCCACAGGCCCTGCACAGGGCCCGCACCACCGGCCATATTCGCGCCCAAAGCGGCTTTCTTACCTGCGGTTCAGGCTGCTTTGGATTATAGGACGTTGCACGGAAATGCTTGCCAGTGGCGAAAATAGGAAAAATTTGGTGTTAGGGATAGAACTGAACCGATCAGAAATCGTATAATCAATGTGGGTCATGCGGTTGAGGTGCGACCGCAGGGCCCTGTCAATTTTGATCTTTCTCCTCCGCCGTGCCCCACGACTTAGCTCGCTGGGGTGCGGTTTTTTTTATGGCGCAAATTACTGGGATCGAAGCAGGTGCGATCTTCGGCGCAAAAGAATGGCGACACATCAGATGAATGTTGCTGCGTCGTGGGCCGATGCGTTCATCGGTCGCGCCTTGATGAAGCGCGCGGGATTGCCCGCCACGATGGTCGCGGGCTCCACATCACGGGTGACCACTGTTCGCGCCGCCACCAGTGCGTTGTCTCCGACGCTCACATCGGGGCCGATGAACGCATCCGCGCATATCCACACGCCGCTGCCGATCTGAATCGTCGAGCGGCGCAGGGGCAGGTCGGGTTGCGTGTGATCGTGCGTGCCGGCACACAAGTGGGTGCGTTGGCTGATGACGCTGTGATTGCCGATGCTGATTCGGCCGAGGTTATAGACCAGCACCTCGTCGCCGATGATCGAGTGGTCGCCGATCTCCAGCAGCCAGGGATGAACGATGCGGGTGGTGGGGCGAGTGCCGCTGCAAGGACTGATTTTCGCGCCGAACAGGCGCAGCCAGAATCGGCGCCAGGCATAAGCGCGGGGCGGACTGGGACGGATCAGCAGCGCCTGCACGATCGACCAGGCCATACGGCCCAGGTACTCCCCTCGGCTGTAGGGCCGGCGAGCGGCGCGGTCGAGTTGCTGGAAGATGGGCGGTGGTGAGGTCAAACTGTCAGTCCGTGCGTCACGATGTCGAAGCTATGAGTTTGAGCTGAGCACACGATCGACAAACTTTGGCAACAAAACGTCACGTCCGTAGCGTTCTTCTACCAGTTTTCGTCCATTTTCGCCCATCTGTTGAAGTTGAGCGGGCGGCAGTTGGCGAATGCGGTTGAGCAACGCCACGGCTCCATCCACATCACCGTGATCCAGATGCCAGCCGCACTGCGCCTCATCCAGCAGGTCGGAAACGTGCGAAGGGCGCGGCCCGAAATAGAGGATCGGCCGACCTATCGCCATCGCGCCATACACTTTGCACGGATGCACGCAACCAACCACCTCATTGCCCATGGTGACCACATGCAGATCCGCGGCTGACAACGAATATTTGATCTGACTGAGCGGCTGATAAGGCAGCGAGACAATATGCGGTGGATGATGCTGGGCGATCTGGTCATCAATCTGCTTCTTGCCGCCACCACCACCAATGAACATGAACAGCAAGTCCTGTTGGTCGCGCAGGCGCATGGCGGTTTCGAGCAGAGTGTCCAGCGGGTTGGCGGGCGAATGATTGCCGCTGTACATGATCACGAATTTGTTTTGCAGTTGATGCGTGGCGCGGAAGGGATTGTCCGCATGCGCGATCGGCTGGAGGTGCGACTCATGCGGCCAGGGCGGCATGATCAGCATCTTGTCCGTCACGTCGCGCTTGCGGTTGAGCCGCTGGGCCATGAAGCGATCGAGGGCGACGATGTGTTGCGCCCGTCCAAGGATCGCCCGATTGAGCATGTTCATCATGCGCACGGGCAGCGCGGTTGGTTTCATGCGCCCCATGACGATGACCTGGTCGGGATTCAGATCCATCACCCAGTAGGAAATGGGCACGCGACGGATGGCAGCGATGCACAGCGCCGCGAATGCACACATGGGGGGCGATGTGCTGATGAAGATTCGATCGAGTCGGCGAACGAAACAGCCGCGCACGATGCACTGAGTCAGAAACGACAACTGCGCCACCACGCGATGCAGCAATGACTTTTTGCCCAGGCTGGACAGGGGCAGGCGGCGGATGGACACGGCGTCGCGCACTTCGTGCCGGGGATACTTCTGCGTCGGGTCGTCGTAGCCGCGGTTGGCGCAGTAAACGATCACGCGATGGCCGCGGCGGCCCATCTCCGCAGCCGCGTCGTGCATGTGCTGGCCCACGCTGGCCGGGTCTGGGACATAGACCTGAGTCAGCACGAGCAGCGTCGATGGTGGCTGGGCGTCAATCTTGCGATCGCTGGTCATGCTAGGCTCAGTCGGAAAACTGAAGGTGGAGTGGGCGTCTCGCCCGCTGGCGGCCGAGACGGCCGCCCCACCGGAACAAAACATTAGTTTTCCGACAGAACCTAGTGCCATCGCCGTTCATCAACCACTCGAAGATAAATCGAAGACGGGAAATGCCCAAGGCCGGTGGATACGCCCTTCTCGGTCGGCATGGGATCGTAATGGGCCAGGATTTTACGCATGGCATCAGGCTCGGCGTAGTGCAGCATCGACATCGACACGTCGATGCGGTAGTTGGGATTGGAAACCAGGAAGCCGTAGAGCAATACCGGCTCACGGGAGATGAACGGCATGGTCAGCACGCGGGGGGCGTACGAATAGGGAAAGGGGATATCGTGCAGGTGGACCCGCACGCCTTGACGCAAGCGAGGCAGAACCTCGCAGATCAACTGGATCACTTCGCTGCCCACGCGCAGTGTATGTGTGGAGTCGATGAACAGCAGGTCGCCGGCTACGAGGTCCGTAAACGTCTGCAGGGGGACGACCTGGGCCATCTGCGGCACGAGGGTGATTTTGTTTTCCGTTGCCAGCTTATGCAGCAGTTTCGTGGGATAGGGATCGACGCAGACGATTTGCGGATGATAGTCCGGCTCGTCCGCGGCGGCGATCAAGGTGACGGCGGTCGAGACGCCACAGCCCACCTGCACGATGCGTCGTGGCTTCAGCGCGCGAAGATAACAGTAAAGCATGTCCGCTTCGATGATGCCGAAGCCCGGCTCACCATTCATGTGCGAGGCCTGGGCGTGGATTTGTCCGCCTTGCAATTTCTCGACGTAGGGCCCGCAAAGCTCCTGGGCCATGGCGAGTTGCGGTTCGATGGTGGCGCCCTGAATGTCGTGCATCGACAGCGGTTGCCGCCAGTAATCATGGGTCTCCAGATGCCGATAGTCGGGGATTTCCGAGTAGAAATGGTGGGGGGTGATGTTCACGCCCAACCGCTGGCCGATCCGCACGACCCGGCCGGTCATGCCGGGCCATCGAGACTTGATCGCGTGCCCAATTCCAGACATCGATCATCCTTTCTGCGCCGCCTCGCAGTAAACAACAAGGCTTCAACGCTTGGCGGTCGAGCCGTACTTGGCCACGTATTCGTCATAGATCCACTTGTACGTTTTCTCCATGCCGTTGCGCAGGCGGATGGAGGGGGCCCAGTTGAGATACTTCTTGATCAGCGTGTTGTCGCTGTTGCGGCCGTTGACTCCCTTGGGAGCGTTGAGGTTGTAGTGTCGCTTGAGCTTGATGCCCGCGATGTCCTCGACCATATCGACCAGGCCGTTGATGGTCACCAGCTCGTCGGAGCCGAGGTTGATCGGCTCGGGCACGTTGCCGTGCAGGATCATGTCGATGCCCTTGAGACAGTCATCGATGTACATGAAGGAGCGAGTCTGGTGGCCGTTACCCCAGATTTCGATTTCCTTCTTGCCGCCGAGCTTGGCTTCGATGACCTTGCGGCTGATGGCGGCGGGCGCCTTTTCGCGTCCGCCTTCCCACGTGCCGTGCGGGCCATAGACGTTATGGAAGCGTGCCACGCGGGTGTACATGCCGAAGTCTTCGGTGAAGTGGCGGCACATGCGCTCGGTGAACAGCTTCTCCCATCCGTAGCCGTCCTCGGGCATGCCGGGATAAGCGTCGGCTTCCTTCAGGGGCACGACGTCTTCGCTTTTCTGCTTGTCAGCGTTATAGACGCAGGCAGAGGAGGAGTAGAAGTATTTCTCAACCTTGGCGTCGCGGGCGGCCAGCAGCATGTGGGTGCTGATCAGGACGCTGAGCATGCAGGCAGCCTTGTGGGTCTCGATGAAGCCCATGCCGCCCATATCGGCTGCCAGGCAGTAAACCTCCCGGGCGTCCTTGCAGGCCCGGCGGCAGTTGGCCAGGTCCTTGAGGTCGGCCACGATGTTTTCCACGTCTTCGAAGCATTGGTACCACTCGCTGGTGGGCTTGATGTCAACCGAGCGGATCGGGCCAAGGCCGCGGCGACGCAGCTCGGCTACCAGGTGTCCGCCGATGAACCCGCCGCCACCGGCGACGACGTAGAATGGTTTTACCATGATTGATTCCTAAAACACTGTGAATTATGGGTTAATGTTCAAATCTACTTTCGCCCCCCGTCTGGCGGGCGCCTCCGGCGGCGTGGCGGATTCTACCATAACCGGACGCTGCGGCCTTGCGGTGCCTGGGTCTATCATCGGCCCAGTCGGGCTGCCACGTCAGTTCCGCCGGGGCCGCTCAAACAACACGCGATTGCAGGTTATACTGTCGCAGCCCGCCCGAGGATCGCAGCAGGGGCCCAGGAGTCTGCCGCCAGGGAAACTTGACAGGGGGCTACCCATGATCATCAGTCACTGTTATAATGCTTTAGCTTCCTGCAACGCCCAGCGGGGCTTGGTGGGTCAACCCATTGCACGTCCTGAACATGCAAGATGTTCCGGCCAATGTGCAGGAGTTGCGCTGCCTACGAGGAGAACCTTGCGTCGTTAACGGTAATCCATTACGGACAGGGTGGATATCGTCCTGAACTCGTTCATTCAGTATTCGTCGTGTGCTTCAACCAGTGAAAGGGTTTTTCCCATGCAGAAACGTGTCAAGCAATTTGGTTTTACGCTGATCGAGCTGCTGGTGGTCATCAGCATCATCGCGCTGCTGGTGGGCATCCTGCTGCCGGCGCTGGGTGCTGCCCGCCGGGCCGCTCGCCAGAACCAGAGCAATACGCAGGTCCGTGGCATTCAACAGTCCATGGTCATGTACGCTCAGGGCAATCGCACCTGGTATCCCGGCTTCAACAGCCGCGGTGAAAACGCCAAGGTCGGTTTGGCCACCGACTCCATCGGCACTCAGGCCGGCGCCGCGGTCGAGCACCGTTACGGCGTGATGCTGGGCAACGCCTACTTTACCGGCGAATATGCCATCAGCCCCTCGGAAACATCCACCAAGATCGTCTGGACCACTCAGCAGGTCACCACGCTGCACTATTCATTTGCCATGCTGAAAGTGAGCAACCTCAATCCCGAAGGCGCTGATACCACCAACGTCGGCCGTCGTGAAGAATGGCGGCAGACACTCAACGGCCAGGCGATTGTGATGTCCGATCGCGGCATCTCGCAGTCCAAAGCCGGCGAAACGGTTGGTGCGACCGTCTCTACCCTCACCGACATTTCCAGCATTCACACCGATGCTGGCTCCGGCACCTGGCAAGGCTCGGTCGGCTGGAACGATAACCACGTTCGCTTCGCGCCCGACTACTACAGCTTCACCACCAAGTATTCCACCGTCGGCCCTGTGATTGAGAAGGACAACATCTTCGATTGGAGCAGTACCGATTCCACCTTCCCCGGAACTTGGCCTGGTGACAAGAACGCCGTGATGGCCTACCAAGGTCATACCACCATATTGACGGCCGATTGACACTCAGGCACTGTTGCCGAGTCTTGTGGCCACACGAGTCCGGCTGGCTGGTCAATCACACCGATAACAACCAAAGCTTCAGCGGTGAACACGCGTTCATCGCTGAAGTTTTTTTACTTGCAAATAATTCGCAGAAATGGCTTTCCGACGCATTCGTAAATGACGAAAAATATAATCAATGCCCGTATCATGCCTTCCGCTTTGATTTTTGATAACCGCCGGCAGGACCTTCATGACCTGTTATGCTGGGGCTTATCGGAATCCGGAGGCCAAACAGGGATGTCGATTGATGAATCATGATTCGGCCATCGCGGACCCGCTGCGGGCCACCATTCGTGACGTTTCGCCCGAGTGGGATTTCGTTCACAGATGGATCATGCGGGCCCGCAAGCACTTTGTGATACGCGGCCTTTCATTCCGGGAGTTCATTCAGCGGCGCTGCCTGTTTGTCCATGTCCCCAAGGCGGCCGGCATCTCCGTGGCGCACAGCCTGTTCGGGCATCGCGGCGGAGCGCATCTGACGATGCGCCATTACCGGGTGTTGTTCGAGACGCTGCTGGGCGTCAAGGATTTTGACCAATACTACAAGTTCTCCTTCGTGCGCAACCCCTGGGATCGCGTGTTCTCCTCGTACACATTCCTTCTGGCCGGCGGGCTGCTGCCGCAGGACCAGCGCTACGCGAACGCTTCGGTGCGCCAATACTCATCGTTTCACGATTTCGTGCTGAACTGGTTGACGCCCGAGAATATCCGTAAGATTCCGCACTTTCGCATGCAACTCTATTATCTGGTGGACGAACAACATCGACTCGCGATGGATTACGTGGGCCGATTCGAAACTCTGAAAGCCGATTATGCGCATGTTCGCCAGGTGCTTGGATTCGGTGGTGAACTGACGAAAATGAACGTCACAAAACGTAAGCGCAAGAAATACACCGATGCGTATGATACGGAGACGATCGAACATGTTGCGCGGGTGTACGCCGAAGACATTGAGCGTCTGGGTTATTCCTACAACTCCTATGACAAGTCTCCCGTGCAGACAGCATGAGTGGCGCGTCGTAACCGACACCTTAGTCGCGGGGTAAGGTTCTGTTATTGAAGCAAGATGTGTTATGAAATGGGCAGCGTGTTACGACATCATCCTCGCCACGCGCAACCGCTCGGACGTGTTGGCGTTGTCTCTGCCGCTGTTGCTGGCACAGACGCGCCCGGCGCGGAAATTGATCATCGTCGATGGCAGCGATGATCCCCAGCCGGTGCGGGAGCGCGTGGATTCGCTCCACCCGCCGGCTGGTTTGCAGGTCATCCGGCTGCATGCACCGCCAGGACTGCCGGCCCAGCGCAACCTGGGGCTGCAACACAGCGATGCCGATGTGGTGATGTTTCCTGACGACGACACCCTGCTCCATCCTGATGCCGCAGAGCGCGTCATGGCGGTCTATGAGGCTGACACCAGGCAGCAGATTGCCGGTGTCGCCTTTGAAGAAACCTACGATCCACCGCCTGCTGTCTGCGACCAGGTCGGTGGTCAGCACAAACCTCTGCGGGACCGTTTGATCTATCGCTTGAGTCCATGGCGGGCCAGGACGGAAAACGTGATCTGTCCCTCGCCGTTCACTTTGCTGGGGCATCGAGGCAACAAATCCCGGATGCAGAGTGGCAAGTCATTGCCGGCGGGGGTCAAGTTGATTCCCTTCATGCTCGGTTTTCGCATGACCTTTCGTCGTCCCATCATCGCCCGCCACGGATTCGACGAATCAATGACCGGTTACGCCCTGTACGAAGACATGAACGCCAGTTTCGCGGCGCAGCGGGATGGCGTTCTGGTCGAAGCAGCCGACGCGCTGGCGTACCACCATCGCGTGGTCGGCAGCCGCGCCAGCCCGCGGCGGACGGGGGCCATCCTAGCCTTGAACATCATGTACGTCACCTGTCGCTACACCGCGGTGGACGATCCCCTGCGTCAGTCGATCAAACCTTACCTGCGCCTGCGCGCCTGGCAATACCGCATGCGCCGACGCAACGATTTCGGCCAGGAACGCTACGAGGCCTTCATGGACGCCATGGATTGGCTGGACATCATGGTGGCCGCGACGCCCGACATCCTGGTGGACGTTTACCAGATGGCTATGGACTACGTGCTGAACAAGTGAGCGGAATGGGGCAAGGCTGATCTATACTATCGCCCGCCACAGCAGGCCCCTGCCCGGCTGTGGTGCGGTTTCCAGGCGATACGCACCATGCAACAGTCCACCCTTCTGATCGTCAACAGCACCGCCACCTACGTGCGGATCGCGTTCAACATCGTGATCAGTTTCCTGGTGCTGCGCCTTTTGCTGGACACGCTGGGCCAGTCAGATTACGGCCTGTACGTGTTGCTGGGCGCCGGGCTGAGCCTGACGCTGGTGATTGAGGGCGCATTGACCATGAGCGCCCAGCGTCATCTTGCCTATGAAATCGGCCGCGGAGACCGCCAATCGATCGACACGTGTTTCGCTACGGCTTGTGTCATGTACACCGTGAGCGGCGTGGTGGCGCTGCTCATTGGGGCATTGGTCGGGCCGCCGCTGATGGCAGTGCTGACCATTCCGCCCGGCCGCGAGGTGGCGGGATACTGGGTCTATTACTCGCTGCTACTGTCAATGGTGTTCATCATCTGGAACTCGCCGTGGATGGGGCTGCTTTTTGCAAGGCAGGAGATCATCCTGGTGTCGGTGGTGGACATCACCTACGCGGTGGGCAAGCTGGGGGTCGTGCTGCTGCTGTACGTGTTGCCGGGCGATCGCTTGATATGGTTCGGCCTTCTGACCGGCGTATTGACGATGCTGGTGATGCTGTTGCGCACCTTCTGGTGCATGGCCCGTTTTGAGGAGGCCTGGCCGAAGCTGCGACTTTACCGCAGGGGGCTGCTGCGGGAGTTGTTCAGCTATGCCGTGTGGACATTTTTGGCTGCGCTGACCGTTCGAGCGAGGATTCAAGGCTCGAACCTGATCCTCAACCTCTTCCACGGCACGCTGCTCAATGCCGGTTGGGGCGTGGCCATTCAGGTGCAGGGTGCACAGTACCTACTCAGTCTGGGCATCAACCGCGCGGCGCTTCCAGCCGCCACCACCATCGAGGGCGCGGGCAAGCGTGACGCTTCGCTGCGCCTGGCCGACGCCACCAGTCGCCTGTGTACCCTGGCCAGCGTGCTGATCCTGGTGCCGTTCTCTGTTGAGGCGTCTTACGTCCTGGTCATGTGGCTGAAGGACCCTCCGCCTTTCTCATCGCCTTTCTGCGTCTGGTTAATGATTGGGGCCACGTTGACCCAGTTGTCGCGTGGCGAGCAGAACGTGATTTACGCCATCGGACGGATTCGCGGCTTTTCTCTGATATTGAACGGTTTGATGTTGGTCTCGCTGGCGGCCAGCGTGGCGGTGCTGGCGGTGGGTTGTTCGCCGGAATGGGTGGCGATCGTGGCGGCCATCGGCAGCCTGGCGGAAACGCTTTTCAGCATCGCCTGGGCCAAGCGTCTGACCGGTCACGGCCTGGGCCACTGGATGGTGAAGGTGGCGATTCCGGTGACCGTGTGCACGCTGAGTTCCCTGGCGGCGGCGGCGTTCTGGAGGCTGGTGATGGATCCGTCGCTGTGGCGGCTGACACTGGTGACCGGGTCCAGCACACTGATACTGGGGCTGCTGGGCTGGCAGATCGGCATGTCGGATGAAGAGCGCCAGCACTTGCGTCGGCTGGCTGGACGGTTGATGCAATTTGCCCGGCGCTCACAGGCAGAATCGGAGGGAAGCTGAGCCTGCAGTGCTGTCCGACTTGTCAAGGTACGGCTGCGTTCGGGGATGAAGTGAACAGGTCATCGTAGCTCACTCCCGCGTCGATCAACCTCGGCACCCTGGTGCAGCAGGTGTAACCCTGTTCGAGCCATTGTCGCGTGTATGGGGCATTCCACCGGGCCAGTGTATCCCAGGTTTCACCCGACGGCGGCATGTTGATCAACATCCACACTTCCTGCTGAATCTGATCGGGGCCGAAGTTCAGCTTGCCGAACTTGAGCCATTTCGCGCTGCGGTCCTCCCAGTAGGTGCTGGCCATGATGACGCGAAAGTCACACCAGCGGGCATAGGGTTTGTGCGGCAGGGCTTCGATGAGGATGTATCTTCCCAGGCCCTCCTGCTGGAACATTCGGTCGATACTCAGTATGAATTGACCTTCGATTGAGTCCGGGTCGATGCCCGAACTGGCATCGAAGCCGATCGAGGCCCCCGCCTCCAGGAACGGTTGCAGACTCTCCATGGCCCGCGCCCGCCAGGTCGCCAGATCAACCTGTCCAGATTCATCCGGTTCCAGATACTTTTTCATATCCGGGTCAAGCGCAATGGCGCCCACGTAGCAGACCAGATCGATTCGATCCTTCGCTTGCGGGTCGGTCAGCGGTTGCCACGCTTCGACAAAGTCGCTGTAGATCCATTCATGGGCCTTGTTCTGCCTTGCCCGCAAGTAGGCATCATAGTCCATGGCCGGACCATCCCCGTAGCCGAACGGCGTATGGATCATGATGCGCGGCGTCTGCCCGGCGTCGCGGAACCACTTGAACACCGGCTCAAGCTCGCGCACCACACCTTTCCAGCCGTTGCGATGCACCGTGTCCCGCAGTGGGCGCGGCTCATTAAACGGACCAAACTGCATCCAGTGAACTACCCGGGCCCGATCCCGGGACTGCACAGTCGGATGCGGTGCTTGCGGTTGTGGATCGTTCTGTTGTCCCTGGCTGGACCCGCAGTCCACCAGCACGCACAGGCTGCAAATCACACATAGGTGTTTGAGGCACATGAGCATGACTGTGTGCTCGAGTTACGACGCAGGTGCTGCGAACAAGCGCGCCATGTTGCCGTACAACCGTGCTACAACCCATGTGCTTACAACGGTGAACAGCCAGATGAACGTGAAGGAGGATGATTCGCCTCGCGGTACGGCCAGGGTTTGCCCCGCTGCGCTGAACAGGACCAACACCGCCAGGACCGAACCACTGTGAATAGCCAGCAGGTCATCCAGGAATCGCAGCAGCATGCCATAAAGCAAGGCATACACGATCAAAGGTGGGAATCCGCCCTCGGCTGCGGCGTGTCCGATGATGCCAGGTCCGACATTAAATTGACCCAGTGCCACGCCGTATTGCCGGATGTAGGTTGGGATCAATATGCCGAGACCTTCCGGCTTGGACGTATAGAGATTCCGCGGGATCGGATACTCGATGACACCGCGTACGGTCATGAACCAACGATAGGGATGTTGCTTGGGGAAATTCTCGATCAGCCAGAAGGAGTTGGACCCGGTGTTTTGGCCGGCCATCAGGTCCAGAAGACCTTTGGTCGGATTCGCAGTCATCATGGCTTGAAAGTGCTGCATCGCGGAGCGTTTGTGTTCACCCGGATCGCGGGCGGCGGTGTAGTAGCTGAGCACCACCGTGCCCAGCAGGGAGATCACGATAAACTGAATCATGATCTTGTGAGGTGGCCGGTAACGCCAGTTGGCGAAGTAGCAGGCCACCAGCACCGCCATCGCCACCGTCACCAGCGGGCGCCGCCCGAAAGCCCCGGTGACGCTCAGAGCCATGGCCACCAGAACAATGATGATCGTCAGAACCAGCAACGGCAGGTTCCACGGCCTGCGGGCCCACAACCAACTGATCAATCCTGCCGCAATCCCGGCACAACCGACGCCCAACATCACCGACAAGAAGAATACGTAAGGAATCTTCACCACCAGGCACAACAAGGCGCTGGTGGCCAGAAACATCAGGCTCAGCATGGCCAGCAGGAAGTTGTCCGGTACGGGCGCGGGCATTTTGACCTTGTGGGCCCATTTGGTCAGAAAGTTGCACTTGTGGTAGGCCACCATGAACAGGATCAGGAACAGGGTGGCCATGATCGAATAGATGATTCCGGTCTTCACCGGATACATCACGGGCATCTTGCCGAAGTTCATGAGCCACAGCGAGAGGGCCGGACTGGTCAGTTGGAAGAGGATGAACCCGACCAGAAAGATATTGCGCAGGCACAGCAGGTCGCGTCGGCGGCTGCGGTACTGCAACCAGATGTACAGCATCAGCAGCAGGGCCAGGCAAACCAGATAGATCGCAATCACGTAGGCCATAAGTCATTCATCGGTCAGTTTTGCAGATCAAATGGGATTCCCGGCCAGTCCGGTTCCAATCTTCCCGTCAGGGGTCGATATTCTACTGTCTCTGGCAGTCCAGGTTCCGGTCATCGGGTCAGGTTTGGGCTGCCCCTGCCAATCGCTGGTAGTGCTCAGCCCAGCGCTGGGCGATCTGTCGCCAATCGAACCGCTTCAAAGCATACGCGCGGGCTGCCTCGCCGGTTCTCTGTCGCCAGGGGACATCCGCAAGGCCCGCTTCGATAGCCGCTGCGATGGCGAGCGGTTGCAGCGCAAACACCCGGCCGACGTCATGGTCGCGGATCGAGGGCCAGATGTCGATCTGGTCGCTGATCAGGACCGCCACGCCTGACGCCAGGGCTTCGATCACCACAATCCCGAAGTTCTCCTGGTGGCTGGGCAGCACAAACAGGTCAGCGTCCACATAGGCCTCGATGCGCTCCAGGCCGTGGAGCATACCCGTGAACAGCACGCGGTCCGTCAAACCCCGCTGGGCGATCTGTTGTTCGAGCTGTTGCTGGTAAGCGGCATCCGCCGGCCCGGCGATCACCAGCACAGCGTTGCCCGTCTCGGCAACCGCGAAAGCGTCGATCAGCAGGTCCACGCCTTTTTTGGGATGGACGCGGCTGAGGAACAGCACGATCGGCTTGTCGCCAAGTTGAGGATAGCGCTGCCGGAATGAACCCGGCGCAGGCAAGGAACGAAAGTCATCCAGTTCGATGCCGTTGGGCTCGACGATGGTCTGGGCACGCAGGCCCATCTTGCTCACCTTGTCGCGCTCAATCTCGGCGGTGAAATGGATCGCGGCCGCCCCATTCAAGTCACGACGTAGAAACAACGCCAGGTATGCGCGTTTGCCCCATCGACCCGCGCGCAGCGAATACGGATCGAGCATGCCCGCCGGTCGAAATATGTAGGGCTTGCCGCAACGTCGGGCCTCAGAGGCTGCCGCGTGCTGAATCCATTCCCAAAGGCAATGAATATGAACGATGTCGGCCTGTCGCACCAGCGGTCGCAGGGCACGTCCCATACCGTGCAAGTATCCCGATTTACGACGGACCGGTCCCAGGTGCGTGATGGGGATGCCGCGCTGAACCAGGGGATCGATCAGATCGGGCGGCGCGTCGGGATACAACCCGCTGACCACGTGAACATGCAAGCCCGCCTCGTGCTGTGCAGCGGCCAATCCGACCAGGGCACGCGGGGGGCCGCCGTCGCGGCTGTTCATGTTGGTGATCACATGAAGAATGTGCATGCACGAGTTGTTCCAATGGTCACCGCAGGGACCAATGGGCATGAAGTCCGCCGCAGACGATTGTTCGCGCGCATGTTCCTGAACGCGATGTTCAATCATATCATTATTCGCTGATGATCTCAGGCGGCCGCAGCCGCGTAAGCGCGTAGCACAGCACAGGTGCATCGGATTTGCAACCCTCAGCAGGCAGCAGTAGTATTCCCCCATGAAACGCATTTCATTGTTGCCAGGGCGGTTCATGCGGAAAAAGCGTTTCAAAATCATGCTTGGCGCCGCATGGAACTACGACGGACCAACCCGGCGATTTCCATGAATGGGAGCCCTGCCCGTGGCGGCCCTGAAACTGCTGCACTACCTGGATGTGGTTAGATTGGAACGGGGCGGCGTGGTACGCGCCGTGCTGGACATGGTCCAGGTGATGGCGACGGCCGGACACCAGGTGCGCCTGCTGGCTCACGATATCAGCGACGTACCGGACGCATGGCGATCCGATCAAGCCGCCGAGCCACGCGCGTTTGCCGTCGATCCATTCCGTCCCTGGGGCCGCTTGCCCACCAACATCGCACAGCACCTCGAATGGGCCGAGGTGTTGCACATTCACACGCCGTGGGATCTGAGGAATCCCCTCCTGGCCAAGGCGGCGAAGCGTCTGGGTCGGCCGTACGTCCTGACGGTGCACGGCATGCTCGACGACTGGTGCATGCAACAGAGGGGCTTCAAGAAGAACCTTTACCTGGCGCTGCGCGGCCGCCGACTGCTGGAGGGCGCGGCGCTGGTGCAATGCACCGCTCAGGCGGAACGCGACCAGGCGGGGCGGCAGGCGGACGCGGCGTGGACCGTGCTACCGTATATCGTGGACACTCAACCGTATGAGCAGTTGCCCGGCCCGCAAGAGGCGCAGCAGCGCTTCGAACTCGCCCAGGATGGCCCGTTCACCGTGCTGTTTCTCAGCCGACTGCATCCCAAGAAGGGGCTGGAGCACTTGATCGACGCGGTGGCGGAAGTGGCGGCCCCCAGCCAAGGCCTGAAAGTCCTGATCGCCGGGCCGGGGCCGGATCAATACGTGGAGCAGTTGCGGCTGCGGGCCCGGCAACGGGGAGTCGCGCAGCAAGTGACGTTCGTGGGCGAAGTGTACGGCCGGTTGAAGCTGTCGTTGTATCAGGCCGCCGATGCCTTTGTGCTGCCGACCAGTCAGGAGAACTTCGGGCTGGTGCTGGTGGAAGCCCTGGCGTGCGGCACGGCTGTGGTGACGACGCGGGGGACGGACATCTGGGCGGAGCTGGAGGCGGCGGGCGCTCTGGTGGTGGAGCAGAAGGCGCAGGCCATCGCCCGGGCGATCGAATCCCTGCTTGCGGATCGATCGCACGGCCGGGCCCTGGGCGAGCGTGGCCGCGCCTGGGTGATGGAACACTTCGGTCTGGACAGGCAGGCCGACCAGTACGAGGCCATGTATCGTCAGGCCCTGTCGCGCGTCGCTGCCGGTCGCGGCGCGTAAACTTCGCGGAAGCCGGCCGTTCAATCAGGCAGGGGATAACCGAGCCATTTCATGGTGGGTTCGATCCAGCGCAGCACCTGTTGGACCTTGGCTGGGTCGGCAGTTCTCTTGCGGGCAGAGGGAACATCGGGCTGAAACCTGCTCTGGAAGAAGGACTGGACGGCGTTGCTTTCCGGCAACTGGCAGAATCGGAAGATGCGCTCCATTAGTTGGGGCGACATGTCCTCGAGCCGACACTCGAAATAGCGATCAGGCGGCAATGTGCGGCCGAACTGGCAACTCAACTCCACGCACATGCGCCATTGCAGGCAGCAGATTTCCAACAGGTCCATCTCACGCGTCATCTGGTTGATGCCTGGAATGCGAGGCCCCCAGGGATTGACGCCTATGAGGGTACGCAGCGGAAGCGGTGCGGTGCGGCGGAACAGTTCACTGGCGTAGTAAGGCGCGCGGCGCATGCTCAGTTCTTTGAGCCGTTGGCAGAATCGTCCGGGCGCCACATTGCGTAAGCCGTGAGCGGAGCGTCGCCAGAAGCTTTCTATGGACAGCACAGAATCCAGCCCATTGCGCATGATGTGCACGATTCGGGCGCTGGGCAAGACCCGCTCGACAAAAGGCAGGCGCAAAGCGTTGCTGGGTGTTTTCTCCAGCAGGCGGGGTTTGCCGGCTTTGGTCAGGTGCCGTTTGAAAGTGTTACGGATGTATGCGATCACCTTTGGCCGGGCGTCCTCAGGCTTCAGAAGGTCGCTTTTTCGATCATTGCCATAGCGCCAGATCATGCGCGGCTCGTCCACCAGATGCAGGTCGGGGTGGCAACTGAGCACTTCAGCGAGAAACGTGGTGCCGGAACGCGGGGCTCCCACAATGACGATCGGATCGGTCGTTGCCGGCGCCGCCACGCCCCTATCCACGACATGGACGGGTGCCCGGGAAACGTCCGGCAACACCATGGTTCCAACCATCACAACACCTCATGCGCAATCGGATATCACCATTCTGCCGACGGCGTGTGAGTGTTTGATTTGAATTGGGTGAGCGAATGCTTAATTCTTTCGGGCCAGCACGAAAACGTCCCAGGCTCGATTTGGCCAGAACGTCTCCAGTGCCCGGTCCACCAGCGAAACGCACCGGCTGATGAACATGGGCACCCGGTTGATGAGGCTGCGGTTGAGGAACCACTTGCCGCGTTTGTGTGTGACCGTCATCCCGGCGTCTCTGAGGATCTTCTCGATCTGGTCAGGTGATGCGGTGTGTCCCTTGTGAATCCAATGATAAACAGACTTCGCATTGCGGTAGTTGAAAAGCAATTGTCCGCCCGGCTTGATTGTCCGGCACAGTTCGGTCAGGGCTGCCCGCTGGTCTTCCAGGTTGAGAAAGCGCGGGATCACGTGCAGCGAGAACACCAGGTCGAAAGTATTGTCCGCGAACGAGAGCTTGAAGATGTCCTCGATCTGCATTTGGCAGCGGTCAGACTGGTTGCGCTGTTCAATTTTTTTGCGCAACTCGTTTAACATCGCTTCGTTGATGTCCGTGGCGATGAGTGTGTATCCGCGGTCCAGCACGGCGAGCGTGAACCTTCCCGTACCCGCGCCGGCTTCCAGCGCCTGCATCCCTGCCCGGCAAGGTGGCAGCAATCGACCGAACAGGGCCAGATCGTGATTGCTCAGCAGAGCGCCGCGCGGATCCTGCTGCCGATATGCGTCATACTCATCACCCTTCCGGCTGTAGGTATCGCGCACGGCGTCTCGTGATTCAGTGCTCATGAGTTGCTCTCCTGATGCGGATGACCCTGGCCGACGGTGGGGTAGCCCAGTTTCACTTGAAGTGGATTGATCACCGGCGCCACCGTCTGCCAGTCCGCCTCGCTCAGGGGCACAGTTTTGGAATACTGGTGGTCGGGATCAAGGTAACGGCGAGCGTAGCTCATCATTTTCTCCACGTTATTGACATGGGCAAAACGTGCAATCCGCTGCACCTCTCGGTCGGGGTCCTGGATCAACTGTTCGTGTCGGACCTGCAAGACCTGTGTTGCGGGTATCTGTTTAAGATCGCGGATCGCTATTTCATTCATGTATCGCCATTGCATCGCCGCCAGCATCGCCGGGGAAGCGCTGGCAGTCACATCTTTGAGACCGGGCACGCGCGGCCCCCAGGACATCCGTTGGCCTCGCAGCAGTGACGAGAAGTAATTGCGAGCAAAACGTATCGCCAACCACGGCAGTGATGACAAGCGAATCGAGTGACTGCGGCGGCGGATCGCCTTACTCAGCGTGTCACGGTATGTCCACCCGTACACCATTTCCGGCAGGGCCTCGCGGGCATCACGAATGACATGGATAATCAGCGCCTCAGGCATCACGCGGTGGGTGAACGGGATGCGGAGGCAGTGATAAGCCAGGTGTTCCATATATCGCTTGCCGTCCATGCCAGCAATTTCGTGTTGACAAGCGGAACGAATCGCATCGCACAATTTCGCAGTGGCTTCCTCCGCGGAACGGCTGTCGTCGTCACGCCGCCCAAAGCCGATGTTCCAGATCATGATGGGCTCGTCGAGAGACTTGAATTCGCCCGACTGCTCGAGGATGTCCGCCGTCATCGTTTTGCCGGACCGGGGTGTACCTGTCACGATGACAGGGTGGTCGAAGCCATCGGGTGCGGAAAGTATCGTGTTTTTCTTATCGGTTGAAGCTAACAATGTCATCTCATATTACTGCACCGGGATCAGCGTATGACTCGTTCCTTGATTGGGCGGGCCGGGTTGCCCACATAGACTTTGCCGGCGGGCAGATTTTTGTAAGCGCTGGCCCGCGCACCCAGCACGGCTCGGTCACCGATGGTCACGCCGGGGCCCACCCAGGTGTCAGCCCCGATCCACACGTCGTGACCGATGTGAATGGGCGTGCGCAGCAGCGGAAAGCGGCGGTCGGTGTAGTCGTGCGTGCCGGCACATAGATGGGCGTACTGGCTGACGATGGTGCGCTTGCCGATGTGGATGGTGCCCAGGGAATAGAGGATGGCGAAGTCGCCTACGACCGCTTCCTCTTCGATTTGCAGGTTCCAGGGGATCTCGATGCGCACCGTGGGCCGGATGCAAACCCGCTTGCCGATGCGAGCTCCGAACAATCGCAGCACCGCCGCGCGATAGCCGTACCAGTTGTGAAAGCTGATGCGGAACAGCGGCCGGCCCATGAGCATCCATATCGCCCGCGCCACTTTCTGCCTGAAACTCCACGGGCTGCGCTCCGGGCGCATCTGCACGATGGCGGATCCCAGCGATTCATCCTCCAGCGTCACCGGCTCGGAGCTGGCCAGATTGTGCTCCACTTCTTTGACCAGCCCATCGTCCTGAACCGCCGCGGTGCCCAGGGCGGTGACGGCATCGGCCTGCCTGGCGCCGCGACGTGTGCGCAGCAGGTAGCGCAGCTTGACCGCCACCATGTTGTCGTAGTTGCCTATGAATCGGCAGAACTCCATGCCCGCCACGCCGTCGAGAAATCCCCGTCGCAGAATGTACATGTACACAAAGCGCCAGAATCCGGCAAAGGGCAGACGACGCAGCAGGTGCCGCTTCAGCCAGCGATTGCGTCGTGTGGTCGGTGAGACGTTGACCAGATGCTCACCGCCGCGGCCGGTGGTGATGTCGCGAAACAGTTGAATCGCTTCCAGCGTGGAATACCGGTTGTGCTTGGCGATGTAGTGCTCCAGGCCGCGGCGATCGTGGTGCAGCATCGGCTCGCGGATGTAGCCGATCTTGCCATCGACCATCAGGTGCTCGTGCACCGCCCGATTCTCGTACTGGCCCGCTCCACGTTTGAACAACCGCAGGTGCCAACTGGGGAAGAACCCGCAGTGGCGAATCGGCTGATCCATGAAGTAACTGAGGCGGTTGATGAAAAAACCATTCTCCGGCACCTGCTCAGCAGGTTGGCTGAAGATCTCCAGAAGCCGCTGCCGCAGGGGCTGTTCGATAAACTCATCGGCGTCGAGGATCAGCGTCCAGTCCGCGCTGAAATCCAGGTTGCTCAAGGCCCAATTGCGCTGCTGGGCGTAGCCGGCCCAGGGGTGCTCGAGCACCGTGGCGCCGCCTTCGCGGGCCAGGGCCACCGTGCGATCAGTCGAGTTGCTGTCCACCACGTACACCTGCCGGGCCAGTCCTTTCAGCGAGGCCAGGCAGTGCGGCAGATTCAACTGCTCGTTGTACGTGATGATCAGAACGTCAAGCGTGGCCATGTTGCTATCCGAATTATCGGCGTTTGTCGGCAATCGATTTACCCGCGATCAGCTTACGATAAAAGCTGACCGTCTGTTCGACCTGACGGTCGAAGCTCAGATGTTCACGCACGTGCCGGGCGGCCGCCTCGCCCATGCGCCGAAGGTCCGCGCGATCACCCAGACGCCTGGCTGCATGTTCGATGAACGCCTTACAATCGATCGGCGACGACCAGCCGGTCTCATCTTCGATCACCTGCTCCTGCCAGCCGGCTGTCTGTGTCCGCGCGATGGCACGTCCCACGCTCATCGCCTCGTTGCACACCAGCGATAGCCCCTCATAGGCTGACGGCAACATAAGCACGTCGAGCGCCCGATACACCGGCAACGGATCGCCGTAGGACAGCATCGTCACGCGCGGCTTGAGGTTCCAGGCGGCAACCTGTTGAGCGAACAACTCCGACGTCGGGCCGTCGCCCATCGTCAACAGATGGACCTGCGGCAACTGCTGCACGATCTGAAGCAGCCAGTCCACCTGCTTGTGAGGCTCGAAGCGGCCGACGTAGCCGATCACCGTCGCCTCCGCGGGCAACGCCAACTGCTGTCTTGCTGCATGCTGATCCTGCGGATCGCTGAAAGGAAACTTCACGGGATCGATGCCGTGCGGAATGACCGTGATCTTCTCCGCCGCCACCCCGGCCGTATGGATCAGCCAGTCGCCGGCGAAGCGGCTTGGCGCGTGCGTGGCGTCGCCGAAGTCACTCAGCCAGCGCCACGGGATGCCCATGGGAATGTTGGTCAGGTGCAGCGTGCTGAGCATGGGGATGTGCAGGCTGTCAGCCACGCGGCGGGCCACGAGCATGGCCTTGCGATAGTGGGCGTGCACGATCTGAATGTCATGAGCGCGGGCATAGCCGCGCAGTTGCCGCACCGCCCGCCACAAACACACCGGCCCGCCTCCCAGCGGAGCATCGATCCACTCGAACGGGGCCTGCGCGAACAGCGCGTGCCAGTCGCCGCGCTGTCCCGCCACGGCCATGAAGTGGCCGCGCTGATGCATATCACTGCACAGATCGTACAGGTAGCGACTGGCCCCTCCGTGCGCCGACTCCAGCGTCAGATGCAGAATGCGTAACGGATTGTCAGCCGGGTCATTCATACGTGTACCGACCGCAGCGCCCAGCCGCGGCGAGAGTGGCCGTCAGGTATGAAGAATGTACCCGATGTGTTCAGATGATTCGAAACCAAGCCCGGGCGCGCGGGATCGGCCGCATGGGGCAGCAATCTGCCCCGCCGAGCGGTTCAGCATTCAAACCGTGTTGTCCATTCCCTTGGGCAATCAGCCCGCGGAAGGCCCAAGACAAGCAGGCCCGGCACCAGCAAGCACAGCGCCGCTGGTTCGGGAATCGCCACGACTTCGCATTCCTCTTCGTTGGCGACGTTGACGCCCTGATCGTAGTTGTAGGCGGGATTGATCAGCGCGTCAGGCACGGCATAGTCGAACGAATCGGGCACGTAGCTGGCATCGAGTGACACGCTGACCACGTCGGCTCCGTCATAGGTCATCACCCACGGCAGAGCCGCCCATGCTCCGGTGGCGCTGAAGCCGCCGGCCCCGAGCGTGGCGCTGAATTCGCCATAGGGATCGAGCAGCCAACTGCTGTCAGCCGAACCGGTGATGGACACCGACGATGCGATCTGGCCGTCGCCATCGCGACCGACTTGGAGCTTCACGCCTTCGGTGGAACTGAAGGTCCAGTCGCTGGCGGCCTGTTGTCCGCTGTAGGTGATGTTGACGTCCCAGATGGTTTCGACGTAAGTGACGCCGGTCTCGATCTCGGTCAGGGTCAACTGCACGGGGTCGAGGACATAGCCGTCGTAGATGTAGTAGATCGCCCCGGCTTCACCGTGCTTGTGCCGATTGATGGTGACGTTGCCGATACTGGCCTGGAGGTGCGAACCGGTGATAGTGGCGCCATCGATGTCGGCCAGCGACTTGCCCCAGCGCTTGGCGTGAGCCTGGCTGATGGGGCATGGATCGGCATTCGAGGCCCCTCCAATGGTGTGCGAGACAGTCAATTGAAGTTGATTGGATCCACCCAACGGAGCGGGGATATTGGCACTCACTGTGGCGTTGGCGCCGGCCGCGGCGTGACCCGAGGCGGCTGCGGCGTTGACCGCCTGCTGTGCCAGCCCGCCGCCGACCACCCAGTTGCCGCTGTCCACATCATCATCCACAGGAACAATCGGGTGAGAACACGTGGCCCGGGCATGGGCCTCCAGCGACCATGAGCCGGTCATCCCCGCCAGGTCGTCCGCATCAAAGCGCCAAGTGACGTCGTTGCTCGCACTGGCGGCCGCGGCCCAGGCAATGTCACACCAGCCCGCCATCAGCAACGCACACAGCAGGCACGACACAATTCGTACTCGGTTCATGGCTGTCTCCTCCACGTGCAGCACAGATTGTTTCAACCAAATCCGCGAGGCTAACTCCGGCCGCGACATGATTGGGCTCCAACCCAAACGTCCGGAGCAACTCCGCAATCAATATGATACCCCAGCAAGTTGTCGGCTCGATGTTTGATGACTGTCGGATTTCGCGGGGACGGCTGATCAGCCGACGTTGATATTGAGACTGTCTGCCATCACGAATCGTGAGGCGAAGTGTGCTGATTGATCGATTATCACTCAACGCCCAACCACCCGGCTCAATCAACGCCATGTCCGCTTTCGGCTGTGCCATAGGCACAGAGACAGCAGCACGACCGCCATCACGCCCGGTTCGGGCACGGGGGTGCCCATCAACTGCAGCGCTTCGTCGAAGCTGCTGTCCGCACCGGCACCATAGCCCCAGTGGTCGCCGAGGATCTGCAGATCGGCAAGGTTGACCAGGCCGTCGCCGTTGAAGTCGGCCTCGGACCAGATGGCGGTCGATGATTGCCAGTGATCGCCGAGGATCTGCAGGTCGGCGAGGTTAACCAGGCCGTCGCCGTCGGCGTCGCCGGGCTGGCAGAAGATGTTGCTGTATGGGTAGTCGGACACCACGTCCCAGACAGCTTCGTTGAGCGCAGCGTAAAGTTCGGGGCTGTACGGGCTGGAGGAGGGGATCACTTCCGGATCGGTCAGGCCCTGGGGTGACATCCCGTAGAGCGCAGCGAACATGGTGGTGCCCGCGACGTAGCGGCCGACGGTGGTGGTCAGATGATGCACGTCCCGGTAAAGCTGAGTGACGTCGCTGAAGCCGGGCACCTGGCCATTGTGCATGCGCAGGTCGAGTTGATAGAGCACTTCGCCGCTGGGAATGATGTAGATATCAGCATCCGTCTGATTGCGCAGGCGCTGCAGGAGCAACTCGTAATACTGTCGGGCGATGACGGTGGGTGTGTTGTCATCATCGACAACCGTTTGATTCCAGGTGTTGACGAAATCAGTGGATTGAGGCCAGCCAGTCAGGAGAAAGAAAGGTGTATCGAGGTTGTCGTTATTCTGCCGGGCCAGGTTGATCAGGGAGAGGGCGGCCGCGGTTTCGCTGCCGAGGGTGGTGCCGCCGGGATATGACTGGAGCGTGATGGCATCCCATTCGTAATTGGGCAAGGCATTGGCGAACAGGCCGTAGGGCGCCAACGCATCCGCACAGACATCGGTGGGATTGGCCACGATCGCCGCCAGTGACGATCCGCAGCGGATGTGCCACGCGGCGCTGTGAGCAGGCAGACCTTTCTGGGCCGCGAAGTCGTCCTGCCACATCGGACGACTGTCCCAGGTGAGGCTGTTGCCCACGTGGTAGGTGGTCATGGCCTGTGCGGGCAGAGTGATAGCGCAAAGCAGACACACCCGGCTCCGGAATGATCTGAACATGTCATTTCCCCGTATGGCGCGCAGAATTCCCCGAACGCAACACGCAACAGTAAATGGGATTCCCCGTACTTCAGGAGTGAGCGAGAAGGTGTAAACAAACCTTTCAACTCACCTGCGCAATGCCTTTGGAGATATCCCGGATCATCTCGCTGCAGGATTCGCTTTTGTGCATTTCACTCTACAGCGAGACGGCCGCAGGACCAAGGCTATTTACGAATTTTTCCCGAATTTGCATCGATTGGAACCTGTGGCTGGGCTCGACTTGTAAAATCGGGGGTTGGCACAATGACCTGAAAACCAGGCCTGGAGGTGAAATGGCGAGTCAGTTGATCCACGAAGCGTTGAACAGGCCCTCAGGGATTTGAACCCCGACTAACTGGACCAGAACCAGTCGTGCTACCGTTACACCAAGGGCCTAACCAAAGCGATGCGATCCTACGAGGCGAACCTCTTCGCGTCAATTCCGACGACCGGCTTGCTCACCGTCGGGCTGTTTTTACGCAACCCGTTAGTTAATACACACATACAGCAATCACGCCGACCCGAACACGTTTTTTTGCAGCATTTTGACCCGAATTAGGGTCAAAGTCAGGTACGCAGGAGCTTCGATCTGACCCGGGGGCAGGATGCGCCAGTTAGTTTCGACGAATTATGTCGGCACTCGGCCGTCAGCGCTTACCCCGTGCTTTTGACAGAGCACCGCTTGAGAGATGCTCGACCCACCGCCCCCGCGGCGAATCCCTGAATGATGGGCGACGGCCCGCAGATCAAGCCGTTTTTCTCGGACCCTCGGCCGACGACTCTACTTTGCCGCAGAAACTCGCTGAACAGGTCACAATATTGTTGCATACATGGTCGGCATATCGTTCCATTTGTAACGCATCGATAAACCAGTTGATTTAGTGAAGTTGGCGAAGAGGGGGCGGAGATACACAACTGTGAAGCACGGCACGTTCTTCATCCCCCGCGGCCATCCACGGCACGCGCTGTCTGAGTGGACCCGTCGCCTGCGCGGCAGGTACATCAGCCTCAATGGGCTGCACATTGTCGCCATGCTCTTCTGCGGCAGCGCCCTGAGCGCCGCGACGTATCTGCTGCTGAGCCATCAGCCGGCCGGGGCGTATGCAGACACACAGCAGGCGATGTTGTCCGAACCCGCACCATCAACGATATCCACGACAACGGACAGTCCGCCGATGTTGGACGTCGCGCTCGCCCGATCCGCGGGCGACGCGCAGAAGCAACTCAACGGCACCGACGGCTCAATCGACTTGAGCGATGCTAACCAATTGCCTGCTTCGGCTGACCGGCTGTCTCTCGATGTGCAGCCGGAGCCGCTGGCGATCTTCACGGACCCGGAGCCGCTCGCTCTCACGCCGCCACCATCGCCTGACGCCGAGGCGCCGGAGGAAGTCCCGCCGCGCGAAATCCGATCTGATGTGTGGGTTGACTCACCCGTCCAACCTTCCACTGACTCCATCGCCCGGCGCACAGGCGGCCTAATCAGCAGCGGCGGTAGTGGTGGTGGCGGTGGTGGCGGCGGCAGGTCATTCGGCCTCGGCGGCGGCAGTGCCGGTGGTGGTGGTGGAAGCGGAGGCGGAGGGTCACCAGCTCCCACCCGCGGCCATGAGGGTGGTGACGAGAAACCTGCTGCCGACGATGAATCGACTTTGTCGCAAGCGGACCCCGCGTCCCCATCGGACTCCGAGTCACAAACCATCGACGAAACCACTTCCCCAAAAACACAGGACAACACCGACCCACTCGCTCCAACTGAGTCCACCTCCTCCGACGACACTCCAAGTCCTGCGAACGATCAACCATCCTACACCGGGATCGGCTTGCTCAATATCACCCCGGAAGACCGCGAGAAGTTCATCTCGTGGCATCAGATAGGTTACACCTCACTGGTGATCGAAGATCGCCAGGTCGGCTTGAGACTCAAGGAAAGAGGCTGGAAGAAGTTCGTGCAACAGGAGATCCTGCCCGATCTCGACTGGGGCGTCCGTCGCATCGCCATTCATAACCCGTTTGGCGCCACTGTTCCGGTCGTCATGCAGTTCGATCAATACCTTGAAGCAAAGGAAGAAGGTGTTACCTGGCTGACCGATGAGTTTGTCGAGGCCTGGAAGTCGGTGGTGGAGGGGCAATACACCCACGGCGAGCCGGTCGAGGTGATCTGCTACTTCGGCTCGATGTACTTGGATGAAGGCATGGACGCGCTGTATCAAAGCGGTCGGCTCGATGAATGGTACGAACGGGCGTGGGGCAGCGTGCAACCGGCGCTGGATTCGGGCATGAGCATCGCTCTGGATGCCGCGCCGCTGGCCAGTTCGGAGCATCCCGCGTGGACTTTCGCACTCATGCTGCGCGACCGCGGCTGCCACATCTATGTCGAAGCCATGCCTTATGCCGATCGCCCTCACTGGAGCCAGTTTGAAGCCCTGATGCTGGAGTCTTTCTACCGTGACGTCGTACAGCAGCAGATGGCGAGATTCGTCAAACCCGCCGACCTGCCCGGCCCGCTCATCCGCGTCGTTACCGGCCACCTGAAGCCAGGGTGGAACGGCGTGGACACTCAGTGGATGGTCGAACCCGCACTCGGTGTCCTGGCCGACGGCCACGTCCTGGCCATCCAGGCCGATCGTCTGATGCAACTGGGTTACACCCTCGACGAATTCCTCCTGGAAGCCAAGCGCCTCAGCCTCGGCTTGTACGATTGAAGCTCTACAGCAGCCCATCGTTGGCCTCGGCCAAGAGCGCCACAAGGGCATCGACGCTCGCGTTCTTGTGGGAAGAAATGGGGACTTCCACAATCATTTCGACGCCATCACGGAGGCGAAAACGTATCCGGCGAGACTGGCCAGGGCGATGCCATCATGGGAACTGGGCGCCTTCGGAACTCCAGAGAAACGAGGCTGCCAAGGCTGAGGTAGACGGTACTGTTGATGTCGAGGCTGCTTGGTGAATGAATGATCACCAGTAGAGGGTTAAGGGTTCAAGCTCGCCAAATTGCGACAGGTAGATGTGTAATGCCGACGACTGGACTCGAACCAGTGACCCGGGGCTTATGAATCCCCTGCTCTACCAACTGAGCTACGTCGGCGTCGAATGGGCCATTATATTTCGGATCGGCTGATCTGGCCAACTGTAACACAGTCAGTCACAAAACCACCTTCCGCTACAACAGGGCCAGCCAAAGCCCAGTACCGGCCATTGCTGGCTTTACTCCTGCGAGAGCCCCAAGTTGCGATCGAACACCAACCTGGCTGCGACGCTCGAATCCCATATAAGGTAAATCCTTGCTTGACAACGATTCTTACTTTGATATATTTAGATATCTTCATCAGGAGCATGCCCATGCAGGTGGTCATCGAATCGGAAATCGCCCCCCACGACCCGCAGCTATACCACAGCGATCGCCTCGCGGAAAAGGTCCCCGGCTTCGACGCACTCGACGAGCAGGCTCTCCGCCGCTATGACGAGCATGGCTATCTCATTGTGGCTGGCGGCCTTACGGCCGGCGAGGTGACCTCTGCCCGCGACGAGTTGATCCGCATGACTTCCGCTGATGATCCCGATTGCGACTCGATCTACTACGAGGGCGCGATCCGCCGGCACCTGCCCCTGCTCGCTGCTTCCGGGGCGGCAACTTCCGGGGGCAAGGAAAACGCCCGCTTCGAGGACTTGGCCCTGGGCGATACCGGCCAGCACCTGCCCAGCGTGCCCGCTGACGTCCGCAGCCGCTATGTCCGCAAGTTCATGGGCTTCAGCGAGCGCCACGAGCCGCTGCGGGCCGTGGCCTACAAGAAGCAACTGTTCGATGCCGTCACCCGCCTGGCCCGCCATAAAGTGCGGCTGTTTCAGGACATGGCCATGATCAAGCCCCCGCGCGGCCGGGAAAAACCCTGGCATCAGGATCATGCTTACTTCAACCTGCCCCTTGACACCCGCATCGTCGGCGTGTGGATCGCACTCGACCGTGTCGGCCCCGAGAACGGCTGCATGTTCCTGCTCGCCGGCGGCCATAAGTCAGGCCCACGCACACACTTCATGCGCCGTGACTGGCAACTGTGCGACACCGACATCCTCGGCACCCCCAGTGTCTGTGCCGCCATGGACGCCGGCGACATCCTCCTGTTCGACGCCAAACTCCCCCATGGCACACCGACCAACCACACCGACGCCTGGCGCTGGGCCATCCAGTTGCACTACGTCCCCGCTGAGGTCTCCCAGGTGGACGAACAGGTCCGCCTCGACGCCTTCGGCAACGAAGGCAAAAACGTCTCCTGCTGACCCCCAGGAAGTGAGAAGTTCGCTCCCCTCGGCAGTTCACAGCTCCACCCGCACACACTTCCGGGGGCCAGGGGCGAGGTGTGCTCTGCTCCCGGTGGCAGCACGCCGGGGATCAAAACCGTATTCTCATTTGTGAGAATGCTATGGGCGATACGGAAATGACGCTTGTGTATCTCTGCTAACCATGATATTATTGGCAATACAGGCGAGGGTAAGCCTGCCTTGCAAAGCAAGAGGAGATGGATCGGGTCGCACATCCTGGAGAAGAAAGAAGGCTCTTATGTCATTGTTTAAGCTCTATGCGGACATGCTGGTGTCTGCGCTCGTGGTGTTTGTACTGTTCTGCTGGTATGTCGTCACGGTGCGCAGAATGATGGTCTCGGACTACTGGGCCAACCGTCGAGTGGTCAATCGCCGGCAGACCCGCGCCGTTCGAGGCGCTTCTGCTGCCACGGGTTTTGTCTCAGGCTTGGTGGCTACTGAGTAAAGCCGCTGCGCTTCGTGGCACACGTTACCTGTTGACCCCGCCCCGGAAGTAAGTTGTCCCGGGCATGGCGCGCTTAGCTTCCGGGCGAGCATGCCGGAGCCTTTGTTCACCTCCCGTCCCCTGCATTTTCACCCCTCGGTCCAGGCATGTTTGACTTCCGGGGGCCTGCAATCGTGCTAGATCACGCCCGAATTGGCGCACAGACTGGCCAGCCCGCCGCATTCAGTAAATGCCTGTGGCATCACCATTTGACCCCCCCGGCGCGCACAAACGTTGCGCTTTTCGCAAGTGCGTGATTTGCCACCTCTCCAGCCCCCCGCACCGAAGTTGAACATCTCGTGGCCATTCAGTCCGACAGCGCATCTGAACAACCGGCCGGCTACGCCTCGCCGGACATCGGAACTTCCTGCCTGCCCAGCAGTCCGGCTATTGAAAGACAACGAACGCACGTTCGAGGCGCACCCGATGCAACCCTGCTCGATGCCGCGCACATCGCCCCCCCCCCGGAAGAGCTCACACGCTTCCGGGGTCCGGGGGCGTTCTTGTCGGGCGCGGGAATGGTGATGCTAAGCCAGCTCATCCAATTGTCGTAAGCCGACAGTACAAAGGTACTCGTACGTTGCATCATAGTACGCAGGCAACCGTGTGGGGTCGTCACGATCACCATGTGGCACAACGATGACCATACCCTGACGGGCACGTGTCAGGAGGACGCGATATGCGTTTTTCAAATATCGCCGCCGATCAATGCTCTTGATGTTTTTCCAGCGGTTACCATGGAATGACTTGTATTGCCAGCCGGATGTTGAATAGCGCAGATCAGCGTCCCACGTCACGCAGGTCCAATCCAACTCCAAACCTTGGATGTGGAACTCTGTGGCGACGTCTTCCAGATAATAAGACGAACGAACATCATCTTTATCATTCAGGAACCAATGCACAGGGTCGATTTCGGGACGAATATCAATGGCATATGGCTTCAGTCGTTCTGCTTGCGACGATACGCCCATGCAATATCGTTCACTGCCACGCGCTTTGTTGCGCAACCACTGTTTTGCTTTCGCGATGTCTCGGGTAATGACAATGGGGTATTCGCTCAACTGCTGCAACGTGGTTGATGCTGCGTTGGCTTCGAGGTCGAGTACTTGTTTGACAAACAAGCTCACATGCTCTGCGCGATATGACCGCAACGAAACGGCAAGATGAAGATCATCAACATACCTCACGCCGGGTCTGTCCTTAAGTTCTTTCAGGACGTCGCCAGCACCATATTCACTATCAGTTAGGTGTTCTGACAACCATATATCCCAGTGCGGATAGGAGGCTTGCAGCGAGTTGATCCACTCGCCGATCCCAGCTTCTCCGGTGTTGATCTCCTGACCACCGCCGACAAGGCAAACCACAACAGCCCAATCTGGATGACGATCCAAACACGAAATGAGAAACTCGGGCTCAGACATGGAAAATCCCGGCCGCTTCTTCTTTCGCGCCATAAATGCGGCAGTTTGGTGATGATTCCATGCTCGCTGTGCCTCATCGAATAATGCCACGTGTTCCACGGGGGGGCGGCCATCGTCAACCAGGCAATCGTCACGAAAGTTGTGGACATTCTGGATAAACATTTTGACTTCACTGCGTGCATCGGATTTGGTCATACGCTTGCCGTGGCCTTTTGTGCGCTTGACCTTGTCGCGGACGAGGGCTTCCCGCAGCACTTTGACCAGGGGGCCATTCCCTGAAAGAAACACACTGTAAAGGTCGCTGTCTTTGTCATAGTGTGTCGTGGCAATATTCAGGCCCACCAACGTTTTGCCGGCACCGGGTACACCCGTCACAAAACAAATGGACTTGCGAGAACCATCGCGAGAACGGCGAATGACCTCGGCGATGCACTGAGACGTCTGCCGCAGATTGATGGCGCCGGCATCGTTGCGCGAGATGTCCTCAACGGAGTGGTGATTGTACAGTGCGGTGGCTGCCTCAATGATCGTCGGCGTGGGACAGTAACTGCCAGATGCCCAGGCAGCAGGATCGATCGGTGCGTCATCTGCGAATTGAACAACCGATTTAACGGCCGCCGCGAAATTGTCTGCATTTGAGCAGATTGGAAATAATGTCCTGTCGCGGTGATGCGTCACAGCAACCTGTAGCAGCTTGGGCGGAGCTTGGGTGGCAACAAGAATGGGTGCCACGAAGTGGTTGTGTGATGCCTTGTGAAAATTCTTGAGATCAAGTGCATAGTCCCACACCTGCTCAAGATCCGAACGGCGATACTCATGACTGTTGATTTTAAATTCAACCACGAATACGACAGCGCCTATCAGGAGTACAACATCAACTCGACGTCCCATGCGCGGGATTGAGTATTCAAGGAATATTTCACCCGTGCACGCGCTTAGGGCATTTCGCAACAATCGAAATTCTGCGATCCACGCGTCGCTTTGAGTTGTTTCGACAGAGAAACCGCAGTTCTTGGTAAGTACGCCGAGAACTGTCACCTCGTCTGATGATATGAACCGTGCAATGGTGTCACGATAAAACCATCGGCTTGACGTTGGCACGTCTGAATATTCAGCTTGGTTGACTCCCATTGGAATATCACCCGGCGACAGAACTTGTGTATCAAATGGTTATTGTACGACCCAGAAGAGCCACCACCAGTGATATTACATGAAGAGTGGCGCAAATGTGCAGTCACCGGCTCACCCGTGATGAGGCCAGGCTGACGCCTTAGCCCGTCCCATTTGCGACACACGCGACACACGCCTGTTCTGTGTTGTACTCCAGCCAGGTCCTGACAGAAAGATGCTGGTATCGGTTGTTTTTGCACTACCCCGGCAACTGATATGTCCCCTGCCCGGCATTTTTGAGGCGGCCCAGCTCTACGAGTTTCTGCCAGACGGCCGGCGGGTAATCGTGGGGTGGGGTGATGGCGGTGATGTTGGAGGTTCGGCCGGAGGTGGTGTAGCGGTTGCCGAGGCGGGATTCGTCTTCGAGGCGCATCAGTTTGAGTTTTTTGCGGAAGGCTTTGAGGGCACGCTTGAGGTTGGGTTCGTCCAGCGAGTCGCGGCCGGACTCGGCGGCGAGGTCGGCTTTCATCTGGGAAATGGTGCGGCCATCTGAAACAGACTGGGCACCGGGAGCGATGGGCTGCTCTTGGGCGCTGGACTGTCCCCGGAACCCGGCAACAGGAGTTGCCGGGCTTTCCTGAGAGGGAGGGGAGGCGGGCGCGGACCGGGGCGGTGCGCCTTTGGCGTCGAGTTTCTGCACCAGTTCAGCCAGGGCGGTGACGTCGCGCTTGTTGACGATGGCCGCGGCGACGGCGCCGGCGACGTTCAGGCGCATCAGGGCGATCTGGGCCTGTCCCCACAATTTGGTCGCGGCGGCGCCTTCAGCAAGCCAGAGTTCGCTGACCAGTTCGCTGAGCTTGTTGGACTGGATGGTGTCGTGGTGTTCGTAGTAGCGTTTGATGATGTTTTTCTGGTGGCCGTTGGTCATGGTGACAATCAATTCATAAAAGGCAGTTCACGGCGGAGGGCGCGGAGGCAGAGACTCAAGCTCGTGATGCATTGTACTCCGCGATCTGTGTCCTCTGCGGTGAGTGTATGAGGGGCGCGGGGAGACGGCCGGTGAACCGGCCTCCGCCGCGCGGGAGTGAATCAATCCGTTCCGGGGGCGGGGGCAATTCCGGGGGCGGGCGAAAGAGTGAAGGTGAACGTGTGGGGCTGGTGGCCGGGGATGGTGTAGGGTTGATGCGTGGGCGCGCCCCAGGAGTTGTCGCCGCCGACGCCGTGGAGTTGGGAGCCGAACTGGACAGTGACGGCATCGCGGCGGGGCAGATCGTGGGGATGTCGGGCGGCTTCGAGGTCGGCCTGGGTGTAGGGCCAGGCCAGGAAGGTGAGCGTGTCGGCGGCGTGCAGAATGAGGCTGCGGTTGTGATCGTCGCTGAAACGGACCCAGCGCACGTCCTGGCGGTTGGCGTTGTCCTGGGGGCGCAGGTAGTGGTGGATGAACTGTTCGAGGGGCAGTTGGTAGCGGCCGAGCGGTGCGCCGACTTTGCGGTCGCTGTAGTTTTCGTGTGGGCCGCGCCCGAACCATTCGATGTCTCGGCCGACGCCGGCCAGCGCCATGTGGAAGCCGAAGCGCGGGATCAGGGGGATGTCGTTGGCGCCGGGCTGATAGTCCGCCTGCACGCGCACGGCGCCGCGGTGGTCGATGTCGTAGGTGAGCGTGTAGGGGCTGTCGGCCACGGGGAGCGTGGATTCGATAGTGATGCGCAACGGGCCGTTCTGTTGTGGCTGCACGTTGATGGATTTGATGCGCAGGTTGTCGCCGGCGTTGCGCCACACGGCGGAAGCTTCGTAGGCTTTGCAGCGTCGCTGGTTGTCGTTGAGGGCTTTGCTGAAGTAGGGCGTCAGCGGGCTGTGCAGCATTTCGCGGTTGTGGTAGATCAGCGAAACGAGTGAGCCTGTGGTTCTGCTGATGCGCAGGCGGAACGCTTGGCCGACGACGGTGATGTGGTGGCCGTCTTCGGTTGTCTGTGGGGCGGCGGTGGTGTCGAGTTGGACAGCGCGACGGATGGAGTTGGGAAGTGTTAGTTGATCCCACGCCACGATGTGGTCGGCGTCGGCCCAGTTGGTTGCATGGGTGAGGGCGAAGCGCACGGTCAGATGGTATTCACCGGGCTGGGGCATCTGCGGCAGAGCGAGGGTGATGACCGTCTGCTGTCGCGGGGATAGGTCGATGCGGCCGAGTTCGCCTTCGGCAAATGTTTCGCCGTCGCGGTGGAGGGTCCAGGAGGCGTTGAACTGATTGAGGTTGGTGAAGAAGAACTTGTTGGCGATGCGAATCGAGCCTGCCGCGAGGTTTTCGGCGGTGACGGAGATGTTCTGATGGACCTTGCGTACTTCGTGGATGTGCGGGTGCGGTGAGCGATCGGGTGCGACCAGGCCGTTGAAGCAGAAGTTGCCGTCGTTGGGGAAATCGCCGAAGTCGCCTCCGTAGGCATAGAAGGTGGCATTGCCGTCGGGAGTGGTTTTTTCGATGCCCTGATCGACCCAGTCCCAGATGTAGCCGCCCTGGAGTCGGCGGTGGGCTTCGATGGCGATCCAGTAGTCGGCGAAGTTTCCGCCGCTGTTGCCCATGGTGTGTTCGTATTCGCACTGGATGACGGGGCGATTGCGATCGTCGTTGGCGCGGGCGATGATGTCGTCGATGGTGGCGTACATCGGGCAGTCGATGTCGGTGTTGGCGTGCTTGCAGGCCTGCTCGTACTGCACGGGGCGCGAAGGATCGCGCTGCTTGAGCCAGTGATAAGCAGCCTCGAAGTTGATGCCGTTGCCGGCTTCGTTGCCCATGGACCAGACAACGATGCAAGGCTGATTCTTGTCGCGTTCGACCATGGCCCGGACGCGCGCCAGGTGCGCTTCCTGCCAGGCGGGGTCTTTGGCCAGCGATCTTTCGTCGTAGCCCATGCCGTGCGATTCGATGTTGGCTTCGTCGATCACGTACAGGCCGAAGCGGTTGCACAGGGCGTACCAGCGGGTGTCGTTGGGATAGTGACAGGTGCGCACGGCATTGATGTTGTTCCGCTTCATCAGGGTGATGTCGCGGATCATGGATTCGAGACTCACGACATGCCCATTCCGGGGGTCGTGTTCGTGACGGTTGACGCCTTTGAACAGGACGGGCTGGCCGTTGATCAGCAGTTGACCATCATGGACTTCGGTGGTGCGGAAGCCGACGTCGCAGGTTTTGATCTCGATGATGTTGCCGTCGGCATCGCTCAGGGTCAGCAGCAGGCGATAGAGGTACGGCTGCTCGGCGGACCACTGGGCGGGCTGGGCGATGTGGCGGGTGAGGGTGAAATGGGTCTGATCGCCCTGATGTGACAGGTCGTTGCAGAGAGTCTGGTTGTCGGGGCCGATCAACTCGGCGGTGACGGTGACGGGCTGGACCCAGGAGTCGGCCGCTTCCAGTTCGATGTCGATATCCAGGTCGTAGTCGCCGTTGTCGTGCTTGCGGGTGCGGACGAAGTAGTCACGGATGGTGACCGCGGCAGCGGACCAGAGAAAGACGCTGCGGAAGATGCCGCTCATGCGCCACATGTCTTGGTCTTCCAGGTAACTGCCGTCACAGAATTGATAGACCTCGGCCGCGAGGATGTTGTCCTGGTCCCAGCGCAGAAGGTCGGTGATCTCGAACACGGCAGGGGTGCGGCTGTCCTGGCTGTAGCCGATGCGTGAGCCGTTGAGGTAGCAGAAGAATGCGGAGTCCACGCCGTCGAACTGGATAAACACGCGGCGGCCGCGCCAGGCATCGGGTGCGCGCAGGCGGCGGCGATAGCAGCCGACGTTGTTGCGCATCTTGAAGGTGGTGTAGCGCGGATCGGGCTCGGTCATGACGCGCGGGGGATCGACGTGGAAGGGATAGGTGATGTTGGTATAGATGGGTGTGCCGTAGCCGCGCATCTGCCAGTTGCTGGGCACGGGGATGTCGTCCCAGGCGGCGTCATCGAAGTCGCTTTGCTGGAACTCCGCCGGGCGGCCGCTGGGGTCGGGCGACCAGTGAAACTTCCACGTGCCATCGAGCGAATGGAAGAACACGCTATCCTGCGGGCTGCCGCGCAGAGCGGCCTCGCGATCGGCGAAAAGCAACCCCGAGCAGGCCGGCGACCGCTTGTTGATCGCCAGGATGGAAGGGTCCTCGATCTCCCCGGGCACGTGCAACTTCGTCACTGAATTGGTCCTGAGCAGAGTCACCGCTGTCACCTTGAAACGGGCAGGTACGATCGAACCCGTCATGTTATCACGGACGCGGTTTTAGCTCTCAGGCAGGGCGAAGTCGCGGGCCACGGGGTTGACCAGGCCGTCCGGCGGGGGCGACCCGGTCAGGGCCTGCACGATACGAGCGACGTGGGGATGGCTGTTCTCGATGAACACGTGGAAGCGCACCTGCGTGCCGGCGGCGGCGGTGCCGGCCACGTACAGCCCGGGCACGTCCGTCTGCATGGTCTCCTGATCGTACACCGGGGCGCGGTTTTCACCCTTGAGCGTCACGCCCGCCAGCTCGAACAGTTTGCTGTCCATCACGTAGCCGGTCAGCAGCAGCACGAAATCGCTGGGGATTTTCGATTGGCGATTTTCGATTGGCGAATGCAGCACCACGTGATCAGCGTGGATTTCAACGGGAACAGTCTGCGGCTTGAACGTGATCTTGCCGGCCCGGATCAGGCTCTTGAGTTCGGGGTACAGCCAGTACTTGATGTGCTCGAGGTCGAAATCGGCCCGGCGGTAGCTTAGCGTGACGTAAGCGCCCACCCGCTGGCAACGCAAGGCAGCCTCCACCGCGCTGTTGCGCCCGCCCACGATCAGCAGCTTCTGGCGGAAGTATCGGTGCGGCTCAACGAAATAATGACTGACTTGCGGCAGGTCCTCGCCGGGAATGTTCAACTTCCGCGGCCCGTGCATGTCGCCGATGGCCAGCACCAGATTGTCCGCGTGATAGACCGTCTTGGTGGTGGTGACGTGGAAACCGGTTGGCGACAGCCGCTGGATGTGGGTGACCGTCTCGTAGGTGCGGATTTTCAGGTCGTAGTATTCGACGACGCCGCGCAGGTAAGTGAGATATTGCTCGCGGCTGGTCTTACTCTGATCGGGCGCGTGCAGAGGCAGACCGGCGATGGCGATGCGCTCGGGGCTGGAGAAGAAATGGGCGTTGATGGGATACCAGCTCATGGTCTGGCCGATCTGTCCCGCCTCGACGTGCAGGTAGTCCACCCCGGCGTGCTTGAGACACGCCGCCAGCTCCAGGCCGATCGGCCCGGCGCCCACGATCAGCACCTTGGTTAGCGTCACTTTGCTCATCGCTTCGCTCGATCACTCCCACACCGATTGTACATCTCGGAGTCCGAGCCGCGATTGTCAGGGGAAACCGCTCCCTCACGGTCGCGGCTCTTTGCGATCACGACTCATGCCGCCTCTTTGGCCATCGCCTCGCGGTGGAGGCGGCAAGTCTCGATGCTGTCCTCGATCAGGTCGTCGATCTTCTGGCACTGGCCGCGCAGCCGGTGCAGGCGGAAGTGCGAGAGCATGTCGAGCATGGCCGCGATCTGCAGCGTCGATTGCAGTTCGCGCAGCGTGGCCTGGACCGACTCGAAGGACTTGATGGCGGCATCAGCTTCGACGTGGCCGTGGGCGTCGGCGAGTTTGCCGGGTATCGCCGTGGCCAGTCTTCGGATCGCCGCGGTCAGGCCGGACTTTTCCTCTTGCGGGAAATCCTGGGTGATGCGATACATCGTGGCAGCGAGTTTCATCGCCTTGCGCCACGAACTCTGCCGCTCATAGGGTTCGATCCGCACGCTGTTGTTATCGACCGCCGGCGGGTTGTGACTGTGATTTGTTGTCTTCGATTATCGGAAGCCACTTGGCTCCGATGCGGTTGTGGGGGGCGTCGAAGGTCAGCAGGAAGTTGCGCAGCACGGCGTTGCCCACGCGGCCGGCTACCGGGGTGTGGCGGTTGAGGCCTGGCGGTGTTGGATCGACACTGACAGCCACGTCCTGGATCGATACGCCCAGCACGGTGATTTGTTTGACCCAGGTGCGTGAGCCGGCCACGACGCCGCCCATGCCGCGCGACATGCCGGAGCCGGTCTGCGGCACGCTGAAGATGTCGGGCCAGCCGCGCACGGCTTCGGCGTGCAGCGTCAGTTCATTGTCCGCGCCGGTGTCGAGGATCAGGACGGCTTCGCGGCGACCCAGTTTCACGCGCACGGCGGGCAGGCGGTTGATCAGCAGCAGCGGTTCGCTGTGGATCGAGTCATCCCACGAGTCGCCGATGGTGAGCGTTCGCTTCCGGGGGTCGATGGTGAAGCATTCCTGGGCCAGGGCGTTGAAGCCGAGGATGCCGGCCATGGGCGCGCCGCTGCGTCGCATGGCGAAGAGGTTGACCGCGCCCAAAGTGCGCGGGGGCAGACTGAAGCCCTCGATGCTGAGATTGTCTATGGTGCAATAGTCGAACGATTCGGCGCCGGCGACGCCGAGGGCCTGGCCCTGGCCGGTGACGGGCAGTTCGAGACGAGCGGCGGCGCCGCGATCGATCAGGCAGAGGTTGCTGCCGGTGTCGAGCATGAATCGTCCGCCGTCGCGGCCGTTGACGTGCACGTCCAGAAGTTGGAAGCCGCCGACCGGCATCAGCGGCGCGGTGGTGGGGCGGATGTTGTGCAGATTCTGCTGCGATTGGGGGGCATAGGGTTGCGCGGCGCAACTGAAAAGCAGCAGGGCGAAGCTGAACAGGCAAATGACCAACGACCAATGACCAATGACCAATGCCGAGGCCAGTGGCGTCTTGGTCATTGGGAATTGGTCATTGGGAATTTGTTTCATGATGAGACCGCGTATTGGATGATGACGTAGGCAACATACATCATCACCAGCGGTGCGCCCATCCAGCGGCTGAAGCGGCCGCGGCGGACGGCGGCGGCGATGTAGAGACGAAACAGCAGCAGCATGACCAGCATGGTGGGCAGGTGCAGATGCAGGAAAATCCGGTTGCCGTCCTCGACGACCTCCAGCGGCGCAGCCAGGGCTGAGACTCCGATGACGAACAGCACGTTAAGGATGTCAGCTCCGATGACGTTGCCCACCAGCAGGGCGGGGTGACCCTTGCGGATGGCGGTCATGCCCACGATCAGTTCGGGCAGCGAGGTGCCGAAGGCGACGAGGGTGGCGGCGATGACCGTCTGCGGCATGCCCCAGCGTTCGGCCACCACGCTGACCGACGCGACCAGGCCATCACCGGCCACGATCACCATGATCAGGCCGATGACCCCGCTGACAACCAGCGCGAACATGCCGCGCTGGGCGGGCGCTTCATGCAGTTCGCTCTGCACCTGCACCTGGTCGCCCTCCGCGATCAGGCGCGGCTCGTTGGCGGGATGGGTCCTGCTCCAGCGTACGCTCAACATCAGATAGACCACCAGCAGGGCGACCAGGAGGATGCCGACGGATCGGCCGATGGTCGCCGCATCGCCGTGCAGCATGAACGCTCCATAGCACAGCGCGCTGAGCAGTGCGGCCGAGCCGACCTGCACCCAACCTTGTCGTGAGAGTACGAAGCGATCAGCGGGCAAAGCGCACAGAAGCGCGCCGAGACCGAAGATCAAGCCGGTGTCCACGATGATGGACCCGACGCCGTTGCCCAATGCCAGGCCGCTGTTGCCCGACCAAGCCGCCAGCACGCTGACGGCACATTCGGGGCTGGTGGTACCCAGTGAGACGATGGTGGCGCCGACGACGACCTTGGGCATGCCCAGTCGCATGGCCAAAGCGGCGGCCGCCTCGACCAGCCAGTCGGCGCCCTTGATCACCAGGGCCATGGCCAGCACCACGAATATCAATAGCAGCCACGTCTCGCGTGTGGCGAACCATTCGGCCGGCATAAGTGAGGCTAAGAGCATGGGTGAACATCTTAATGCGGCGTGGCGATTGGTTTCTGCCGATTTCGGCCGCGGATATGCCAATTCCGGTACCCGTTAGCCCCCGAATTTGCCGGGGGTGCCTCCGAGGGTGTCCCCGGGCGGAGACCAGGGCTAAGAGTTCGGCGGTGGTTGGCTGAGCAGGCGGGCCCGCTCGTTCAACCACTGGGCCAGGCGCTGCTGTCTGGCGTGTTGGGCGGCCTTGGCCATCTGGGCGTGCCAGGCGCCGCACTGGGCCGGGGGCATCAACTCCGCCAGTGAGACTTTGCGCCACACATCGTGCAGCGCGGCATGACTGTAGCCGAGCATCACCTCGTACTGCGTCTGCAGCGCCATGCGCTGGACCTGCTCGATCAGCGGCAGCGGTCGCATCGCCAGAGCGCACAGGCCATGATAGGCCTCGTGCATTTGCCCGGTTTTCAGGTCCGCCTCCACCAGCAGCAGCAGCAGGCTGGCCCGCACCGATTCGGCCGGTCCCATATGGCGCCCCAGCACGGCACGGACCACGGCCACCGCTTCATCAAATTTCTGCTGGCGATGGCGCAGCAACGCCAGGCGCTGATACAGCAGCAGGCGCACCCAGCGCATCAGGCCGCGCTGCTGCATCAGGTTGACCAGCATGCTCTCAGCCTGGGCCTGGTCCTGTTCGATCAGCACCAGCAGGTTGTCCAGTTGCTGCAGCACGCGGGCGTTGACCGTGCCCAGCCACAACCAGGCCGCCACGATCATCGCCACCAGGATCACCGCCGCCAGCACGCCCGACTCCTCCAGCAGCACCATGCTCACCAGCGCGGCTGCGATCAACAGCAGCACCACGAGGCGCAACAGGATGTCAACCATCAGTTGCATGCGCAGGCGGCGGGCGGAGAACGGCGGCAGCTTCGGCGCGGGCGGGGCCGTTGTGGTTTGCGTGCTCGTGCTGGTGTCGTCGATCTGGAGCATGATGGTCAACGGTAAAGCTTCAACTCGGGGAATCGGTGCAGCAGGGTGGCCGTCGGCAGCAGCGTGCCGGCCCAGCGCCAGTGCTGGTCGGCCTGCTCGGTGCTGCCCGCTTCGTGGTGACACAGGGCCAGCAAGGCGTGGCCGAACCCCGCCTCCACGCCCAGCGGGCGCAGGGCTTCGGTCCAGTGATCGCACAACGTCATCGCCTCGGCGAAGTGATGCGTTCGCACGTCCTGGATCAGCTCCGCCAGCAGGTAGCCGGCATGCATGGGCGTGTCACGCCACTGATCCATGCTGTTGCGCAGGCGGCGCAACTCGTCGTCGGCATCGCTGAGTCGATCGGCGAACAGGCTGCTGATGGCTCGCTGGATGCGCAACTGCACCGCGCCGGGATGATCACTGGACATGCGTTGCAGCAGATAGTCGTAGCCGACGATGGCCGCGTCGTACGCTTCGGCCAGGTCCAGACAATGGGACATCATCGCCACCGTGCGTCCGTGCAGGGCGGGGATTTCCACCACCTGCGGGAGCAGACGCCAGGCCTGGCGCAGGGCGGGCTTGTAGTGGCGCAGCATGGTCAGTTCCTGCACCAGGCGGGCCTCGGCCTGAAGGCGGCGCAGTTTTCGGGATCGGCGCTGGGTGTAGATCACCACCGCCAACAATCCGATCCACGGCGCCAGCGTGCCCAGCGGCGGTGGCATCAGCAGGGCTGCCACGAGCGCGCCCAGCAAGGCCAACAGCGGACCGCGCACGGCCCAGGGTGACGGCATGCGCACCTCGTTGCTCGCCAGGTGACGTTCAAAGCGCTCGGCGCTGGGTGCTGAGAACGGCCGACCGCTCATGGCTGCTCCTTGCCGCGCAATGCAGCCAGGTCATTGGCCAGCAACTCGAAGTTTCGCTGCGCCTGGGCGGTGACGTTCATCTCGTGATAGCAGCGGCGGACCCGACCTTCGCCATCGACCAGCACCAGGCTCGCGCTGTGAGCGATGGGATTGTTCGGATCATCGGATTCCGACACCGCCAGGTGGAAGCCGTTCTCGACCAGGCCCCAGATGGCAGGCTTATCGCCGGTGAGCATGGCCCACTGGGGAAGCTGAGCATTCATGCGATGGGCGTACTCAACCAGCTTGTCCACGTTGTCGTGCTCAGGATCGACGGTGATGCTGACCATGCGCACGTCGTCGAGCTGCTGATCGTCGAGAAACTGCTTCACGCGGGCCATCTGCCCGGTGACCATGGGACAGATGGTGGTGCAGCGGGAGTAGAAGAACTGGGCGATCCACAGATGCCCGCGCAGGTCTATGCTGCCGAAGGGTTCGCCGAGCTGGTTGGTGAGCGTGAAGTCGGGCAGATCGAACATGACCTCGGGGAAGCCGTCGGTCTGGGAGGCTGCCAGTTTCTGTTCGACATGGCGCTGGGCTGCGACTTTGGTCAGCAGCACGGTCGCCGCGACGCAGGCTGCCGCCACGACGATCACGATCAATCGAGGTATCCATCGCCCATGCATAAACGACATTGTAGCCCCCCGGACGTTTAGCGGGCGAGCTTGCTCGCCCATGCATCACGCGGCGGTCGGTCGATTGGCGATGGCGGTGCACAACGCGATCATGGCCGCGGTGAAAATGATGCTGACGATCACGGCGCTGCCCATCCCGATGCCGGCCGCGGCTGGGGAGTGCGGCCCGATCAGCGCGGCGCTGATCCAGGCGTTGGCGTATGTCAGCGGATTGACGTACATCAGGGCTGCCATCCACTTCGGTGTGCTGGCGGCGGGGAACACCGCGCCGCTGAGAAACCACATCGGCAGCAGCAGCAGGTTCATCACCGAGTGAAATCCAGCCGTGGAGCGCATCGGCCATGCCAGCGCCAGTGCCAGCCCGGTCAGGCCGAGCGCCGCGATGAACATGGCGATCATCACCTCGCCCAGGGCTGCCATGCCGCGCCACGGGCCGATCAGCGGCCAAAGCGCCACCAGGATCAGACCCTGTCCGGTGGCCAGCGTCGCGCCGCCCAGCAGCTTGCCCATCACGATCGCCCAGCGCGGGGCCGGCGACGCCAGCACGCCCTGAAGAAAACCTTCCCGCCGATCTTCGATCACCCCGATGACGCTGAAGATGGCGGTGAACAGCAGGATCATCACCACCGCGCCCGGAAAGAAGTATTGCAGGTAACCGACTTGAGCGGTGGACCCAGCCGCTGAAGCAGCCTCGCCCCCGGAAGCGGTGATCGGGGGTGAAAAGACCTGATCGGCTCCGCTGCCGAGCATGAACCAGAACAGCAATGGCGTGCCCAGTGCCCCGATCACGCGGAAGGGCGAGCGCACGAAGCGCACCATCTCCCGCTGCCACAGGGTCATCGCTGCCAACATGCCTCCATCATAGTCCGCCATGGCCGGTCCGTCGCGGCCTCGGCGGATACGCTACAATCACCGTGTGACTCCAAGACGCAAGGAAGCTGACGCATGAGCCTGATCCCCATGGTGATCGAGAAGTCCGGCCGGGGCGAACGCGCCTATGACATCTACTCCCGCCTGCTCAAGGATCGCGTGATCTTCCTGGGCGGAGCCATCGGCGATGAGTCGGCCAACCTGCTGATCGCCCAGATGTTGTTTCTGTCCAACGAAGATCCCAAGGCTGACATCCACCTCTACGTCAACTCGCCCGGCGGGTCGGTCAGTGCGGGCATGGCGATCTATGACACCATGCAGTTCGTGCGCCCGCCGGTGGCGACCTACTGCGTGGGCGTGGCGGCCTCGATGGGCGCGTTGCTGATGATGGCCGGGGCGCACGGCAAGCGCTACATGCTGCCCAACAGCCGCGTCCTGCTGCACCAGCCGCTGCTGGGCGGGGTCAGCGAGGGCCAGGCCACCGATCTTTCCATCCAAGCCAAGGAAATGCTGCGCACGCGCGATCGGCTGTACAAGATAATTCAGCACCACACCAATCAACCGCTGGAGCAGGTGTCCCGTGACTGCGAGCGCGACAAGTGGCTGGACGCCGACGAGTCCGTGGCCTACGGCGTGGCTGACCAGGTGCTCAAGCATGCCCCCGAGGCCCTGGCCAAGGCCCGCGGCCAAAGCGATGAAGAGGCCGAGCAGGATGCCTGAGATGACATCTGCCATCTGCCATCTGCTATCTGCCATCGTCCTTTGTTCATTGCTGTCCGGCTGCGGTCCGAAGAACTTCAAGAACGACAACGACCAGTTGCGGGCCGAGCGCCTGGAGCTTCAGCGCCGCGTCGCGGAACTGGAGCAGCAGTTGCAGCAGCGCAGCGGCGAGATTGCAGCCTTACGCGCTGTTCAGACCAACGGTGCTGAATCGCTTCCGGGGGCGGGGGCGCCCGTGTTTTCCATGATCAAGCTCGATCGCTACACGGGCCCCATCGACAGCGACGGCAACGGCCGCGATGATTCGTTGCGCCTGTACGTCCGCACGCTCGATCAACTCGGCCGCATGATGCCCGTGTCCGCCCGCGCCAACGTGCAGATGGTGGAACTGAGCGAGGGCCAGCCGCCGAAGCTCTACCAGGAAAAGGTTTTCGAGCCGAACGACTTCGATGCCGCCTATCGCACGGGCCTGACCGGCACGCACTACACGCTGGAGTTGTCGCTGCCCCCGGAAGCGCCTGCGGAGCTCACCGTCAAGGTCACCGTCACGGACCTGACCGGCATCACCCACAGCGCCCAGCAGGCCTTTCACATCAGCAACTCATCGCCGAGCAAAGAGTAATACGAATCGTACGCTCAATATGCGTGCTTAATCGCACCATATAGGCCGGTACTCAAACTACAACCAACTCAACCCCTCGTGGGCGATCGGGTCCGGCAACTAGGTTCTGTCGGAAAACTAATGTTTTGTTCCGGTGGGGCGGCCGTCTCGGCCGCCAGCGGGCGAAACGCCCACTCCACCTTCAGTTTTCCGACTGAGCCTAGTCTGTTTTCGCCGAAAACAGACTAATTGCCAATTTCGATATCTTCAATCAATGCGTGATGCGTCAGCCGATCTCAACTGGCTTGTGGATTCGCTGTTAGCACGCAGAGTGAGCGTGGAAGCCGTAATAACCGCAGATTGCGCACAATGGCGCAGATTCAGAGATTGATCATCTGCGCCAATCTGCGTAATCTGCGGTTACCGTCTGATTCGTTCCTGAATCCGCGGCCACATCAGACGGACGGCTGCCCCGCGATGGCTGACGGCGTTCTTCTGCTGCGATGAAAGCTCGGCTGCGCTGCGCTGCAACTGCGGCAGATAGAACACCGGGTCGTAACCGAAGCCGTTTTCGCCGCGCGGGGTTTCGAGGATTTGGCCTTCGACCGAACCGCGCAGGACGATTTCATCGCGGCCATGCACAAGCGCCATGGCGCAGACGAAACGGGCGCTGCGTTTTTCGCGTGGCACGCCGGTCAGATTGTTCAGCAGCAGTTGATAGTTAGCCACGTCGATTTTTGTGCGCGGGCCGGTGATACCGGCATAGCGGGCGCTGCGTACGCCGGGCTGGCCGCCGAGGGCATCGACTTCCAAACCCGAATCGTCGGCCAGTGTGATCAGACTGGTGGCGGCGGCGTAGTGGCGGGCCTTGAGCAGGGCGTTGGCCTCGAAGCTGTCACCGTCCTCGACCGGTTCGGGGGGCCGCGTGGGCAGGTCGTTGAGCGTCAGCCATTGGATCGCCCGTGCCATATCGGACTTGGAAGAAACCGGGGCGGAATCTGCCTGGGGCTTTTTCCGCGTCGGGACCTGGGGCATTCCCGGCAGCGGTTGGCCGCTGTGACTGGCCAGCAGGGCGCGCAGTTCCTCCAGTTTGTGCCGATTTGACGTAGCCAGCAGGATTTGCATGCGGGCAGTGTAGTGCGTCCATGGCGGAACGGCGCGCTGTGCGAGTCCGGCCGTTGGTTGCCGATTCACTGAGATTTTGACAGGTTCACTACCTTTCGTGCGATTCATGGGCTATTTTTCTTTAGTCGCGCCTCGCCCCTTACGGTGGTTTGACGGTGTGGGCCCGATTTTGTGATCTATGCATCGGAGCAGTGAGGAATGCGACAGCGATACAGAACAGCCTGGACCGCGATGCTGTCGATGGCGGCAGTGCTGTGCGCTCCGTTGCCGATGCTGTCGGCGCAGACCTGGCCGGGGTCCAGTTGGCAGACGGCCAGTCCCGAATCGGTGGGGATGAGTTCGGCCGCGCTGCAACAGGCGCAGAACTTCGCCACCTCGGCCGGGTCGTCCACCGGGGGGTCGGGTTACGTGATCAAGAACGGCAAGCTCATCTGGTCCTGGGGCAGCGCGTCGGCGAGGTACGACATTAAGTCCGCGACCAAAGGCTTCGGCTCAGCGGCGCTGGGTCTGGCCATCGGGTCGGGCCAACTTCAGCTCGATGACCAGGTCCAGGCCTATCTTCCCAGTGTAGGCACGCCGCCGCAGGACAACGCCACCTATCACGCGAACTGGTTGTCGCAAATCCGTTTCCGTGATCTGGCGGGACACACGGCCGGTTTCGGCAAAGATGGCGGATACCAGCCGATCAACTTCCAGCCCGGCACCAAGTGGTCCTATTCCGACAGCGGGTTCAACTGGCTGGCGGACGCGCTGACGGTGACCTTTCAAAACGACCTGTACGATGTCCTGACTGACGAGGTCTTCGAACGCATCGGCATCCCCAGCGGGCACGTGACCTGGCGCGACAACTACTATCGCTCCAACAGCATCGAAGATCCGTTCAACCCCGGCACGTACTACACAAGCCGCGAGTTTGCCTCCGGCATCGACGCCAGCGTCGATGCCATGGCCCGTTTCGGGTATCTGTGGCTCCACGGCGGACAATGGAACGGCCAGCAGATCATCCCCGCCGGTTACGTCCAGCAGGCCAAGGCGCCGCTGACCACCAACCCTTCCGCTCTGCCGGTTGATCCGTCACAGCCGGATGCCGACCAGTACGGCGAAGCGCCGCTGCACAGCGGTCTGGGCTGGTGGAACAACGCCGACAGCGTGATGAGCCAGGTGCCCACGGACACCTTCTGGGCCTGGGGGCTGCACGATAATCTGATCATCGTCATCCCCAGCCTGGACCTGGTCGTCGCCCGCACCGGCAACAGCGGCGAAGACTGGGATCCGAGTGGCGATCTGGACTACGTCAACGTGATCGAGCCGTTCTTCAACCTGCTGCTGAGCCAAGCCAGCGCGATGCCCGGCGACGCCAATCTCGACGGCCAGGTGAACATCGGCGATCTGCAAATCATCGGCGACCACTGGCAAGTCACGGGCGCGACCTGGTTCATGGGTGATTTCAGCGGCGACGGCATCGTGAACCTGGCGGATCTGCAGATCATCAGCGACCACTGGAGCGGCGGCGCGGCGGACCTGGCTGCCATCGTGCCCGAGCCTTCCAGCGGACTGGGTTTGACCGCACTGATGATCCTGCCTGCCTCGCGACATCTGCGCCGTCGCGGCGGCGAGTGTTGAACAACTGTTGAATCAGAGCCACGGCCGGTAAACCGGCCTACGCCGCGGGGGATTCATCATGGATTACTCGTACAGTTTCCTGACCGCGGCCGAGAAGGTCTGCGGGTCCACTTTCAGCACAGCCCGGTCGTAGGTCAGCAGGCCGTTGACTTCGATCTCCACGTCGGTGGTCTGGGTGTAAACCGCGGCACTGAGACCAAGCTCGATCAGCGGGGGCATTTTTGCTAGCAGATCGAGAGTGGCAGCCTGCAAGGTCTCGATGTTTTCGTAGCTGCGATAGCCCCAGTTTTTTTCATCCTGCCAGGTGTGGCCGGCCAGCGGCAGTCCCAGGCCGCCGAACTCACCGAGTACCACGGCCCGTTTGTCTTCCGTTTCGGGCATGCCTGGGCCGGGATACTTGTGCATGTCGTTGACATCGCCCACGCCGCGATCCGCCCAGCCGCTGGTGTTGTTGACCAGGCGCGTGGGATCGTAGTCGCGGGTCCATTGCACGATGCGGGCGGTGTCGAACTGACCCCAGCCTTCGTTGAAAGGCACCCACATCACGATGCAGGGGTGGTTGTAGAGCGTGTCGATCATGGCCTGATACTCGCGCTGGAAGTTGGCAGCCGAGTCGGCGCTGCGCACGATGTCGGGCTGGTCGCGCTTGATGCCGCGATCGCCGCTGGGCATGTCCTGCCAGACCAGCACGCCGATGCGATCGCACCAGGCATACCATCGCCGCGGCTCGACCTTGACGTGCTTGCGGATCATGTTGAAGCCGAGTTGTCTGGTGATGTCGATGTCGTAGCGCAGGGCTTCGTCGCTGGGCGCGGTGTACAGGCCGTCAGGCCACCAGCCCTGATCCAGCGGGCCGAACTGGAAAAGGATCTGGTTGTTCAGCGCCAGGCGCAGCACGCCGGCGTCGTCACGTTGCAGTGCGATCTTGCGCATGCCGAAGTAGCTGGTCAGCTCGTCATCTGGGCTGGAGTCGGCGGTGAGTGTGACTTTGAGATTGTAGAGGTAGGGATCATCAGGTGACCAGAGTCGGGCGTCGCTGAGCGGCAGCGTGAGCGTTTCGCCGGGCGCGGTTTGAGCTTGTGAGATGGTCTGGCCGTCGCTGTCCTGCACTTCAACCCGCAATTGCACACCGCCGGTGCAGCGGGCTTCGAGTCGCACGTTGCCGGCATCGACGTCGGGCGTAATCTTGAGTGCTTCGACGTGCGCTGTCGGCACAGGCTCGGCCCACACCGTACCCCACAGGCCGGTGACCGCGGTGTAGTAGATGCCGTGCGGGTTGGCCACCTGCTTGCCGCGCGGCTGCCAGTGTGCGTCGGTCGGGTCCCACACGCTGATGACAATCTCCTGTTCATCCTGATCGAGCAGGGCGTCGGTGACGTCGAAGCTGAAGGGGTCGTAGCCGCCGCGATGTTCGCCGAGTTCGCGGCCGTTAACCCACACGGTGGTCTGCCAGTCACAGGCTTCGAAGTTCAGCATCAATCGTTGACCATCACGGCACCATGCTGCGGGAACCTGCCAGGTGCGACGATACCACAGTCGCTGCCGCGGACCGACCGTGCGCCCGACGCCCGACAGGGCGGACTCGACCGCGAAGGGCACGAGAATTGCACCGTCCCACTGCTCGGGTTTGCTGGTTTCGTCCAGCGGGCGGATCGCATACTGCCACAGCCCGTTGAAGCTCATCCATCGCGTGCGCTGCAACTGTGGCCGGGGATACTCGGCCGGCACATGGTCCGGGTTGACGTCGCTCGCCCAGCGCGTCATCAATCGTCCTGCAACTGGACTCCGATTCAGTTCTTCAGCGTTGCTGAATGAACAAACCATGAGCAAGCTCCCAATCAGCAGGATGTGCTTCATGACCCTATCTCGCAATGGTACTGCGATTATAGAGCGATCAGCTTGTTTGTGACGGGCCGCATGGTTGATCGGTCCGGCGAGACGCCGCTCACCGGCAGTGGCAGCCGATGTTGATACATGTGGCTATTGCCTCACTGGCCTTCGTGTTCTGCGTGCCTTCGTGGCTAATTCTTTGTTCAGTTCTTAAGCTATGCCGCATTGCCCCCGGCAGCCCGGTTGTACGCGGTGAGCTTTCGCATGCATGATAAAGGTGTTTTTCAACATGGCCATTGAGGTGCAATCATTCGACAAACTGCCCGACGGTCGGTCTGCTGATCTGTTTACCATCGTCAATCAGCGCGGCACGAGCGTCAGGCTCACCAACTTCGGCGGCATCGTCACGCAACTATGGGTGCCCGATCGTCATGGCCGGTTGGCCGACGTGGTGCTGGGTTGTGATCGTGTCGAAGATTATCTGCGGGCGCGCTCCTATCTGGGGGCATTGATCGGGCGCTTCGGCAACCGCATCGCCCACGGCCGGTTTACGCTCGACGACCGCACGCATCAACTGGCGGTCAACTGGAAAGGCCATCACCTGCACGGCGGCAACGTTGGCTACGACAAGGTGCTCTGGCGGGCGCAGGTGGTCGATGACTCGCGCAATCCGGCCGTCCGTCTGCAACACCGCAGCCCTGATGGCGATGAAGCATACCCCGGCAACCTCGACATCACAGTGACCATCAGCCTGACCAAGGAAAACACGCTGCGCCTCGAATACGAAGCGACCTGCGATCGGCCCACGCCCTGCAATCTCACCCATCACGGCTACTTCAACCTGGCCGGCCACGACCGCGGCGATGTCCTCGATCACGTAATGACCATTCACGGCGACGCCTTCACACCCACGGATGATCTGCTGATTCCCACCGGCGAGCTGCGCGACGTGGCGGGCACCCCCTTCGACTTCCGCACCGCCAAACCCATCGGGCGGGATGTCGACGGCGACGATGAACAATTGCGACACGGCGGCGGCTACGATCACAACTGGGTGCTGCGGCGACGCACGGAAAGCGACCTGGAGCAGGCAGCCCACGTGCATGAGCCGAGCAGCGGGCGGGTGATGGAGGTCTGGACCACCGAGCCGGGCGTGCAGTTTTATGTCGGCAATTTTCTGGATGTGGTGGGATTGGGCAAAGAAGGATGCAGCTACCCACGGCGCAGCGGGTTCTGCCTGGAAACGCAGCACTTTCCCGACTCGGTTAATCAGCCGGGCTTCCCAAGCTGCATTCTGCGGCCGGGACAGACTTATCGCCAGGTGACCGAGTATCGCTTCAGTTGCGATTGATAGGCGTAGCGCTGCGCCCCCGGAAGTTCGACGCGATGAATCGCGTCGCTTCATGGGGGCGAATCATTTGCCGGCGTTGAAGAACTTCTTGATCGCGTGGACGGTGATCTGCCTGCCGGCGCGGCCGATGGCTTCCGTGAGCGGGATTTCCTTGGGGCAGACCTTGACGCAGTTCTGGGCGTTGCCGCAGTCGTGGACGCCGCCTTCGCCCATCAGCACGTCGAGGCGCTGATCCTTGAGCTGCTTGCCGGTGTCGTGGCGATTGAAGTACATGGCCTGGGCCATGATCTGCGCGCCGCGGAACATGTTGTCTTTGGTGAACTGCGGGCAGGCTTCGAGGCAGCATCCGCAGGTCATGCACCGGCTGATGGCGTAGCGTTCTTCCTGTGCTTCCTGGGTCTCGCGCGGGCCGGGGCCGCGGGCGTGCGTGCCGTCGATGGGCACCCAGGCCTTGATCTTCAGCAGGTTGTCGAACATGCGCTGGCGATCGACGAACAGATCGCGCACCACGGGGAACTTGCTCATCGGCTCCAACGTAACGATCTCTCCCGAAGCACCCCTTCCGGGGGCGAGCAATTCATCGAGCAGACACGAGCAGGCTTGGCGCACCTTGCCGTTGATGACCATGGTGCAGGCGCCGCAGACTTCTTCCAGGCAGTTGCAGTCCCAAGCGACCGGCGCGACCTGTTTGCCCTCGGTGGTCACCGGTTTGGCAGCGATCATCTGCAGGATGCTGATGACGTTGAGATTGGGGCGATACTCCAGCTCGAACGCCTGAAAGTAAGGCGCACTGCGGGGATCGTCCTGCCGCTTGACGCGGACGGTGAAACGTGAAGGACGCTTGGAGGTTGTTTCGGTCTGGCTCAACGCTTAACCCTCCACCTTGCCGTAGGTGCGGGCACGCAGGGGCACCATGGGCAGGGGAATGTCTTCCCAATCGATCTTCGGTTCGTCGGCGGCAGAATCGTAGGACACCACGGTGGTCTTGTGGAACGGATCGTCCACGCGCTGGGTGTAATCGCTGCGATAGTGGCTGCCGCGCGATTCCTTGCGGGCGATGCTGGCGGCCAGGATGGCCTCGGCGTAGGGCAGCATGTCGCCCAGGGCGCGGGCGAACATCAGGTTCTGATTGGTCCAGCCGCCGGCGTCGGCCAGCTTGATGGACTTGTACTGCTGCTTCATCTGTCGCACAGACTCGCGGGCCTGCTGCATGCGTGATTCTTCCTTGACCACGGTGGCCGCGGCGGTCATCTCCAGGCCCAGGCGCTGGTGCAACTCGTAGGGGTTGTGCTCGCCCTGGTTGTCGATCAGCTTCTGTGCCTTCTGCTTCTCTTTCTCCGCAGCCTGCTGGAAGGCGGCGGTGGAGTTGGAGGAAGCGGGCTGTTCGAGTGCGTAATTGTGGACGGACAAGCCGCAGAACAGGCCGTCGAAGATGCACGAGAGCAGGGCGTTGGCGCCGAGGCGTGTGGCGCCGTGATACTGGTAGTTGAGTTCGCCGAAGGCATACAAGCCTTTGAGCGGGGTCATCATGTTGTCTGGCGCGCCGTGCTTGAGGCCGACCACCCCCGGAAGTGGATCACCGGGGACGGGCGGGCGTTCTTCCGGGGTGTAGACGGTGTAGAGCCCGCCCATGGAATAGTGCACGGCCGGGAAAATCTTCATCGGCGTTTCGCGGGGGTCGTCGCCGGTGAAGGTTTCATAAATCTCCAGGATGGCAGCGAGCTTGTCTTTTGTTTCCCGTGGCAGATGGGTGATGTCGAGGTAAACCATGTTGCCGCCGCCGATGCCCAGGCCTTCCTGGCAGACCCAGAAGATTTCACGGGTGGCGATGTCGCGCGGCACGAGATTGCCGTACTTGGGGTACTTTTCTTCGAGGAAGTAGTAACGCTCCGCTTCCGGAATCTTCCGGGGATCACGGGTGTCGCCCTTCTTGCGGGGCACCCAGACGCGGCCGCCTTCACCGCGGGCTGATTCGCTCATCAGGCGGCACTTGTCTTCGCCGGGAATGGCGGTGGGGTGCACCTGGATCATTTCGGGGTTGCCCAGCGGAGCGCCGGCGATGTAGCAGCGGGCGGCAGCGGCGCCGTTGCAGATCATGCTCATGGTGCTCTTGCCGTAGATCAGCCCGCACCCGCCGGTCGCCATGACCACAGCCGCCCCCGGAAGTGAACGGATCTCCATCGTGCGCATGTCCTGGGCGATGATGCCGCGGCAGACGCCTTCGTCCATCACGGGAGCGAGAAACTCCCAGAACTCATACTTGGTGACCTTGCCCTCCGCTTCGTAGCGGCGGACCTGTTCGTCGAGCCCGTAGAGAAGCTGCTGGCCCGTCGAAGCGCCGGCAAAGTGCGTGCGTTTGAACAGCGACCCGCCAAAGAGACGCAGATCGCGGAAACCTTCGGTGGTGCGGTTGAAGGGCACGCCCATGCGATCGAGCAGATCGATGATGCGCGGGGCCCAGTGGGTCATCTCATAGACCGGCGGCTGATGGTTGAGAAAGTCGCCCCCGTAGAGCGTCTCATCCATGTGCTGCCACTCGGAGTAACCCTGCTGCCTGGCAACGTCGTTGCAGGCGTTGATGCCGCCCTGTGCGCAGACCGAGTGCGAGCGCTTGACCGGCACCATGCTGACCAGGTCAACCGGCGTCCCGGCCTCGGCGATGCGCACGGTGGCCGCGAGTCCCGCCAATCCGCCGCCCACCACAATGACACGTTTGCCTTGCGTCATGATTGCTTATTCCGAAACGCCGACTTCATTTTGAATGTGCACCGGCAGGTTGGTCGGCGCGACGTGCGTATCCAAGTCATAGGTGGCGAAGCGCAGCGCTGCGCCGACGCCCATCGCGCCCAGAGACAGGCCGATGACGATGCAGACGTAACCCCATCGCCGCATGGCTGCTTCGCTGGTGGTCAGGCCCCAGGTGATGGCTGCGGTCCACAGGCCGTTGGCGAAGTGGAACACGGCACAGGTGATGCCCACCAGGTACAGCGGCAGCACCCACCAGGCGAATTGCAGCGCCCGAGCGGTGGAACCTGCCGGGTCGGCGGCATCGAAGGGCGTGTGCCACGAGCCGATGGCGAAACCCCACTGCACGGTCCACAGGTGCAGGAAGATGAAGATCAGGGCGATGTACCCGGTGAAGCGCTGGAGCGTGTATCGCCAGTTGTCGGGATAGGGATAAGCGACGGCATTGGGCCGCGCCCCGACCAGGCCGTAGTAGATGCCCAGTCCGGCATGGAAAGCGATGGGCAGCCAGATGCCGAAGATTTCCATCAGGCGCAGGGCAGGCAGCGAGTGGATGAACCAGACATCGCTGTCGAAATGGTGGACGCCGCGCAGGGCCTGGGCATTGGTGAACAGGTGCTCGCACAGGAACACGCCCACGGGCACGATGCCGCTGAGCGAGTGCAACCGGCGAAGCAGGAACGCCCAGGGCAGGGCCGGTGATGATTCAGCAGAAGTGTTTCCGGTTGCGGCTGTGGTCACGTGATAAGCCTTTTGCGGAAAGTTCCGGGTGGTTTACTTGATCGGCCTGGAAGGATCAGCAGCCGATGCCTCGGCCATGGCCTGGCGTCGGGCGTGCTCGGCCAGCATGACGTACTGGTTACGCAGCTCGTACAGTGACGTGGTCAGAGCGTCGGCCTCCTCCTGGCTCAAGTTGCCCTTGGTTTTTTCCTCCAGCACGGCCAGCAGGTCGATGTGGTGGCGGGCCAGGTCCAGATGGGCCATGCGCTGGCCGGTCGCCGGATCGGGGATCGCCCCCATGGCAAACAAGGCCTGGGTCACCATCGTGCTCAACAAGGTCTGAAAACCAGCCTTGGGCATCGCCCCGCCCCCGGAAGTTGTGGAAGAAGTCGCTTTGTCGGCCGCGCCTTTTGCAGTTCCGGGGGCGGGCGCCGATCGGGACGCCAGGCGCTCTTTTTCCTTGCGAGCCTCGGCTTTCCAGTCCGAATCGATCTGAATCTTGGGGGCGTCATCCTCAGCCATGATGCATCCTTATTTGCAGCCAGTATATGTCTTGAGCGGTCACGGCTCCAATCGGGCGCGTCCGCCGCGGTCAAGGAATTGGGCCGCTGCGGCTAACGCCCCTCATATCCCCTGCACGTACAATTGCCGCCATGAAAATCAACAACTCCCTCAAAGCCGCCGATCTGAAACCCGCTGTCACCCAGGCCTTCGAACTGGCCGCCAAAAAAGTCCGCGCCATCGACCGCACCTGGCCCCCGGAAAAGGGCGCTCCGGTCTTCACGGTTAACGGTAAGTACACCAGCCGCGGATGGACCGAGTGGACCCAGGGCTTCCAGTACGGCTGCGCCATCCTCACCTTCGACGCCACCGGCGACAAAAAGCTCTATCAGCTCGGCCGCCAACGCACCCTCGATCTGATGCTGCCGCACGTCACCCACTGCGGCGTGCACGATCACGGGTTCAACAACCTTTCTTCCTACGGCAACCTTCGCCGGCTCATGCTCGAAGGCCGCGTCAAGTACAACGAGATGGAAGAACTGGTCTACCGCAACGCCCTCAAGTGCTCCGGCGCCGTGCAGGCCATGCGCTGGAGCGGCATCCCCGTCGCCACCCCCAACAAGCACAGCGCCAACAGCAAACAACTCGGCTACATTTACTCCTTCAACGGCCCGCACTCGCTGTTCGTGGACACCATCCGCTCCACCCGCATCCTCGGCGTCGCCTGGAAGCTGGGCCACGTCCTGATGCACGAAAACGATCGCCGGGCCGACCTGCTCAAGCGCTCCGTGCTGCACGGCCTGGCCACCAGCCAATACGTCGTCTTCCACGGCGACAGCTCGCACACCTATGACGTGCCCGGCCGCACCGCGCACGAAGCGATCTTCAACCGCAACGACGGCGCCTGCCGCTGCCGCAGTTCGCAGCAGGGTTATTCCCCCTTCAGCACCTGGACCCGCGGCCTGGCATGGGCCATCCTCGGCTACGCTGAAGAGCTGGAGTTCTTCGCCACCATTCCCGCCGCCGCCTTCAAGGCCGCTTGTGGCTTAGCGAAACCGGACGTTGTCAAGGTGTACGAACGCTGCGCCAAAGAAACCTGTGATCACTACATCAACGATGTGACCAGCCTCGACGGCATCCCCTATTGGGATGACGGGGCCCCCAACCTGCACAAGCTCGGCGATTGGCGCCACAAGATCGCTGATCCCTACAACGAGCACGAGCCGGTCGATTCCAGCGCCGCAGCCATCAGCGCCCAGGGATTGATCCGCCTCGGTTGCTATCTGGGCAAGACCCACGGCAAGCGCTACCTGCAAGCCGGCCTCACCGTGGCCAAAACGCTGCTGGACAAGCCTTATCTGTCCACTTCGCCGCGGCATCAGGGCCTGCTGCTGCACAGTGTGTATCACTATCCCAACAACTGGGATCACATTCCCAACGGCCGCAAGGTGCCCTGCGATGAGTCGTCGATGTGGGGTGACTATCACCTTCTGGAACTGGCCCTGCTGATCCAGCGCCTGGGCAAGGGCGGTTACGTGACGTTCTTTATTTCTTGACAGACGGATAAGCGAGTTTCAGGCCATGCGGCGCGAACCGCTGAAAGTCGTTGGGGTTGGAGGTAGCCAGCGGGGCGTCGGCGTGAATGGCGACGGCGGCAATAAGGCAGTCGTTGAGTGAGCCGCGGCGGCGCCCGGTTGCGTTGAAGAGTTGGGATCCCAACTCGGCGTCGCAGGCGCTTAACGACATCGGCTCAGGTGTCAGCGCTCGCACGAACGCCTCTTCATCCGCGGTCAATGGCCCGCACATGAACTCCGCCCATGCCATGGTGCTCATGCTAAATTGGCGCCCCGCCTCAATCCAGCCAGTCAGTCGAACCGCTTCGTCCGTATCACGGCAAAGCGCGCGGATCACAAATGATGAATCGAGATAAATCACGGCTAATGACCTCGGCGAGCCTGCCCCGTGCGGGCCTGCCGCTTGGCCGCGGTGGCCTTGCGCTCATCGCGCACGCGCTTGGCCCACTGTTTGACCTCGGAGGCCGAACGCCCGCCCCCGGCGTGTATCCGCTTCAGCAGCGCCAAGGCGCGCGGGGCCTCATCGGGCGGCGCGGTCGGGGCATGACGGATCACTTGCCGCAACACTTGCGACTTGTTCACACCCCACGCCCGCGCCAGACGCTCCAGCCGACGCACGGTCTCCACGTCCAGGCTGAACGTCGATTTGATGGTCGTTTGAGCCATACCATACTTTATGGCCATAACTATGGCCCGTCAAGGAGTTTTTCATGCCCACCGCCCCCCAGTCCACAGCCGTCATCACCGGAGCCTCACGCGGCATCGGTCGCGCCATCGCCGTCGCACTGGGTAGCGCCGGGTGGAACGTGGTGATCAACTACTTCGGCCCCGCCGACGCCAACTTCCCCGGCGCTGTCGAGGAAGCCATTGAACTGGTCAAGAAGGCCGGCGGCAACGCTGTCGCCGTCGAAGGCGACATCACCAGCAGCGCCGATCATCAGAAACTGATCGATGCCGCGGTCGAAAAGTTCGGCGGCATCGACCTGCTGGTCAACAACGCCGGCGTCGCGCCTTCCGTGCGGGCCGACTTGCTGGAGATGGACCCCGGCAGCTACGACTTCGTGATGAACACCAACATCAAGGGCCCGCTGTTTCTCACCATCGCCGTGGCCAGACACATGATCGCCACCAAGCGCCAGGGCATGATCGTCAACACCGGCTCCATCAGCGCCTACACCGCCAGCGTCAACCGTGGTGAATATTGCCTGGCCAAAGCCGCCGTGGCCATGATGACCAAACTCTTCGCCGTCCGTCTCGCTGAGCACGGCATCAACGTCTATGAAACCCGCCCTGGCATCATCGCCACCGACATGACCTCCGGCGTCAAGGAAAAGTACGACAAACTCATCCTCCAGGACGGCATCACCCCCATCCGTCGCTGGGGCAAACCGGAGGATATCGCCCAGGCCGTCCTCGCCATCGCCGAGCACCGGTTCCCGTTCTCCACCGGCGAAGTGATCAACGTGGACGGCGGATTCCATCTCAAGTCGCTGTGAACAGGCAGCAGGGAGTAGGCAGTAGGAAACTGCAATAGCCGGCGAGCTACGCCTCGCCGGAGGTTCGACCGTACGACGCAATTGATCCTCGCCTCCCGCGATTATCCCTATTGCAATTCTGTCCCGCCCCGCGGAAGATAGCGATCATCTCGCTGCTGGAGACCGAGGTATGACTGACACGCAAGTTGACCCAGGCGATCGATCGAGAAAGCAATGCGGCATTACTCGTCCTTGTGCCGAAGGGAAACGCTCTCGCACTTTATCTGGTCTAAATCAACGATTGATCGCTGTCGGGTTGACCGCGGTACTCAGTGTTATCTGTTTTTTTGTGTTGTCTTTTTTCGTCTTGGCCTTGATGGGCAATGCTGGGGGACTGTTAATTTCAATTGTTGCCGCAGGTGTGACAGCCATAGTTGGAAGCTTGGGTTGCGCCTACATGATGGGTTATCTATGCAGCACTCGCCCAACGGTTGTTGATCCGCTTTGGGGGGCTAGCAGCTTATATTTGATCGCGATATTTCTGGCCTTGGTGCCCGTTGCCATTCCTGATGGCTGGAACGTTTATGCTGACTTCCCGGCTATTGGTGTTGTCGGGTTTTTTGCCTGGATCATGGTTACATCCTACTTGTGCTCGACTCTTGGATTCATGCGTGCTCGTCGCCATGCACGTTCAGGTAGAGAATGTTGAAAGTCAACAGAGGCGCGGTCTAATCGCTGTGAAGCTCAGGCCAGCGCGCCCTATACGCTGAACCCTCTACGCTATACGCTATTCCTCATGCCCGACGCCCCGGCGATCAACCTGCACACGCTGATCGGCGAACTGCCCCGAATAACCGGGAGGCGGGCGAAGTTGCTGCATCGGCTGGAGATCGAGAGCGTTTCCGATCTGCTGCGGCACATTCCAGCACGTTACGAGTTCGAGGAAGCCGAGAGCACCATTGACAAATTACTTCCGGGGGTCATCGGCTCGGCACGGGGTGAGGTGGCAGCCTGCCGGTGGGTAGGCGGTTATGGCAAGAAGGGGCGCTTCGAGGCGACGCTGGTCGATGACACCGGCCGGCTGCACCTGACGTGGTTCAATGCCCGCTACCTGATCGACAGGATTCATGCGGGCGATACGCTGCGGGTGCAGGGTAAGGTCAAGATGTTTTTGAACAATCCGCAGATGGCCAATCCGCGATTCGAGGTGTTGAGCGAGGAGCAGGAGGAGGCAGCCGAGCGCGGGCAATACCTGCGGCCGATCTATCCGACGACGGAGGGTCTGCCCTCGCGCTTCATCGAGCAGTTGATTGCGGACGTGCTGCCGCGGGTGGCGGGTGAGTTGGTTGATCCGTTGCCGGCAAAGTTGGTCAAGCATCACGAGATGCCGGCGCTGGCGGAGGCGTTTCGCATGGCGCATCGGCCGGGCGATGAGGACGAAGCGGCAGCGGCGCGGCGGAGACTGGCGTACAACGAGTTTCTGCTGCTGCAACTGGGCATCGCCATGAAGCGGGCGTTCGTTCACCGCAAGCTGCACGCCCCTGCCCTGAAGATCAACGAAGCCATCGATCAGCACATCGTCGATCGTTTTCCCTTCAAGCTCACAGCCGGGCAGCGGCAGGTGATCAATGAGATCGCGGCTGACCTGGGGCGCGATCGTCCGATGAATCGTCTGCTGCAGGGTGACGTCGGCTCGGGCAAGACGGTCATTGCCCTGTATGCCATGCTGGCCGCGGTCGCCAGTCGCAAGCAGGCGGCGTTGATGGCGCCGACGCAACTGCTGGCTGAGCAGCATTACCTGTCGATCGGCCGGATGCTGGAAGGCTCGCGCCTGAGCATCGAACTGATGACCAGCTCCAGCAGCGAGCGGCGGCACGATGCGGATTTGATCGTGGGCACGCAGGCGATCTTGAGCGAAATCGAGGCGATGAAAAACCTGGCGGTGATCGTGATCGACGAACAGCACCGCTTCGGCGTCATGCAGAGGGCAGCCTTTCGCTCATTCCGGGGGCAGGAAAAAGGCCTGGTGCCGCACCACCTGGTGATGACCGCCACGCCCATCCCGCGAACGCTGGGGCTGACCATCTTCGGCGACCTGGACGTGTCCACGTTGCGCGACATGCCCCCCGGCAGGACGCCGATCATCAATCGCGTGGTGGGTCCGGAGAAGGCCGACGAGGTTTATCGCTATCTGCGCCAGCGCGTCGAGCGTGGCGAACAGGCTTACGTCGTGGTGCCCGCCATTGATGCCCCCGGAAGTGCAAGTGAATCGGCCCCGGTGCTGCGATCGGTCGCAGAACACGTGAAACTACTGCAAAACAAATACTTCCGGGGGCAGGGATTGCGGGTGGCGGCCATGCACGGCCGGCTCAAGGCCGAGACGCGCGAGAAGATCATGGCCCGCTTCCGTGCCGGGGAGTTTCACGTGTTGGTTTCGACCACCGTGATCGAGGTCGGCGTCGATGTGCCCAACGCCACGCTGATGGTGATCGAACATGCCGAGCGCTTCGGGCTGGCGCAACTGCACCAGTTGCGCGGCCGGGTCGGGCGCAATGCGGACAACCGACGCAGCCTGTGCGTGTTCATCGCCAGTCCCACCACCGAATCGGCCGAGCAACGCCTTAAAGCCATCGCCTCGACGGGTGATGGTTTCAAGATCGCCGAGCAGGACTTCGAAATCCGCGGCATGGGCGAATTCTTCGGCACACGCCAGGCTGGCACGCCCCCGCTGCGCATCGGAAAGTTGCCCGAACAGATGGACCTGCTTCTGCTGGCCCGCCGCGATGCCCAGCAATTGATCGAGGCCGATCCGGCGCTGAACGACAATTCACATCAACTGCTGCGCAAGGTGTTGATGCACCAGTTCGGCCAGGCGCTGGGGTTGATCGATGTGGGGTGAGGGGAGTGGGGTGGAGCGGAAGACAAGGGGACAAGGAGACACGCAGACAAGGGGATCGGGGGATCGATTCAATGTTTAGCTGCGGAGCTTGCTCCGCGCTGGGCGAGCAAGCCCGCCCGCTAAACAACCAAGCAGCAGCAGCGCCAGTGCGGTCGGTTCGGGAACGTTCAATCCCACCCCCGGAAGCGCCAGCAGCGCATCATCGAAGGAAACATCCTCGCCGACGCCGTAGCCCCAGTTGTCGCCGAGCACCTGGAGGTCGGCGAGGTTCACGAGCCCGTCGCCGGTGAAATCTCCCATCGCCCAGTTCGCACCGCTGGCTTGCCAGTTATCGCCGAGGATTTGCAGGTCGGTCAGGTTGATCTGCTGATCGTCGTTGGCGTCGCCGAGGGCGGTGATGGAGGCGAACTTGACCAGAAAGGCGTCGGAGGCGCCGGCGTTAGGCCCGCCGAGGCTGCCGAAGGTGTAGCCGGTGATGAACAGGTTGCCCGCTGCGTCCGTTGCGACGCCATTGTTGTAATCGTAGCTCGACGTGCCGAACTGGTGTGTCCAGGCCACGTTGCCCGAGGAATCGTACCTGCTCACGAAGGCGTCGTTAGAGCCGGCGTTGGGCCCGCCGAGACTGCCTCTGGTCTCGCCGGTGATGAACAGGTTGTCAGCGAAGCTGACGTGCTCACGGACGCCGGCGGTGGCGGCCGAAGCCCACAGCGAAAAGACGGGGTTCGAGCGTTGGGACGCGGTGACGAGCACCTCGTAGCTGTAGCCTTGCACCCAGCCGTGATAAGGTGAATAGCCCCAATCGCAGTCGCTGTCGACGCCATGGAGCTTCCTGGGAATACGCTTTCTCTTGCGATCCTTGCGCTGCCACTTGGGACCGCGTGCCTCGCTCAGGCTCTTATCCACGGCAACCACCCTGGCGTCGGCGGCGCCTTCTTCGACCGCTTTCTGGCCCTGCAGTTCGATGGCAACCCGGAACAGCCGGTGTCCTTGGCCGTAACGCTGGAAGTAGGTCGAACGGACGGGGAACCGCGGCAGGCCGAGCAGGCGCGTCAGTTCGTCGCGGTGTTGGTGGAGGTAGCGGTACTGGGCCGACTTGCTCTTTCTTTTCTTGTGAATCGCGACCATCATGAGCACCGCCATCTGCCAGTGGTCGAAGTCGGGCGGCTTGCCTGGTCCGGTTCGCGGGCACTGTTGCTGGGCGCGGCGGCAAAGCGGAATGGCCATCTTCACCAACGAGCCCAAGCACATGCCCTCCATGGCACGCGAGCGCATCGTCTGGACCTCCTGGTACGGCGAATGCCCGAATCGTTCTCAGACATAACCGTCGGAGGCCCACGCGCTTAGCATTCAGAAATTGTCGGACAGCCTCATTTAACTTAAGAGCAGAAAAAAGAACTCACCGCAGAGGACGCCGAGGACGCAGAGAAAGATCAGAATTAGCCTGAATTCAAGTGTTTGTGCTCTGTGTCCTCTGCGTTCTCTGCGGTGAAATCCGGTTCTTTTATTAGCTTTAAATATGTTCTCCTGTTTTCAGCCTCCACGCCACCCGATCACCCAGCCTCGATATGCTGACTGCAAGGAACATATTTAAGTTAAATATGTTCTTCCTTGTCAGCACGACAGATGGCGGAGACAGGGGGGGGGCGGCGGTTGATGGGGTGGCGATGAATGTGGCGGCACGGGGCAGGCTGCCCGGCGCGGTTCAGGCTGGCAGGTGGTCGCAGAAGGCGATCAACTCGTCGAGGCTGGGGCTGTGGGCGTTGCGGACGTAGAAGCCGCTGGTGCTGTTGCCGGTGCAGAGGCACTGTTCGAGGGCAAGTTCAGCCAGCAGGCCGAGGCAGAAGCCGGCATTGAAGTTGTCGCCGCCGCCGGTGGAGAGTTTGGGTTTGTCGGTGAAGGGGCCGAAGAAGATGCCGGTCTCGACTTCGCTGCTGCCGCGTTTCGGTTGGCGGGCGGCGGCGGCGCACTTGCGGGGGTGAATCACCACGCAGTGGATGTCGAGTGCTTCCCGGATGGCGGTGGCGGTTTCGATGATGGCGGCCTCGGCGTCGGCGGGCACGGTGAGGCCCAATGCGGAGGCCACCTGCGTCGATTCGCTGAGGTTCAGTCCCAACACCACACGGGCGCAGCCGCGCAGCTCCGCCAAGGTGTGCATCGCTTTGCGCACGACATCGGGGGCGTGCTTGGCGGTGTCACAGAGGTCGGCGAACACCAGCGTGTCGTCGCTGGGATCAAGCAGATCGCGCAGCTTGCTCCAGATGCCATCGAGGTGCGGCATCATGGTCCAGTTGACGGCGCCGATGAGTTTGCTCTGGCGGGCCAGTTGGGTGAAGCGTGCGGGCCCGACGGCGTCGATCACGTGCTGGCTGGACATGGCCACCATGTGGTTGTACTTGCCCATCAGCAGTTTGCCGTCGGCGAATTCGAGGCAATCGGTCTGACCCGGCGGTGCGATGCTGATGACGTTGGCGCGTTGGGCCAGGGGCTGGAAGGCGGCATGCAGGTCGGGTTGTCCGCAGCAGCCGACGAAGGTGACGGGCAAGCCGGCGGTCGCCAGGGCGTTGGCCATGATCGGGCCGTTGCCGCCGAGCTTTTCCAGGGTGCGGACCAGTTCGAAGTTGCCGCTGTGCCCGGCCATGGCGGTGATTTTTTTGCCGAAGCGATCGATGGTGGCGATCGGCTCGTAGTGGTGATCGTCCCGGCGCTGATCGACGACCTGGATGATGGAATCGACGAAGCCGTCGAACCCGACCAGGACATTGGTCTGGGCGATGCGGCCGGCGAAGCGGCGCAGGCTCCGGGCGGTGGCGGCGGCGATGGCGGGTCGGTCGGTCATGGGCGAAGAATGTAGCAAAACCGCGCGGCGGCGTCGCTTTGCCAAGCCGACGGCGGCTGCGGATAATGGCTTGGCCGTGAATGATTCAAGGCAAGAACGCAACGAGGAAAAAACATGAGCAGCTTCGCAGGATGCAGCGTTTGGATGGTGTTGTTGCTGGTGATGATCTCGACCGGGGCACTGGCGGACGACTTTGCCGAGGGCGCCTGGACGCTCCAGGCTTACGGTTCGGGCACCTACGGCGATAGCTCGCACGGCGACATCTACTCCGCTCACCTGGGCGTCGGCTACTACTTCGTGGACGACTGGTCGCTCAACTTGGAACTGGTGGGCGGTCGCGTGGTGCCCGGCGAAATCTCAGGCGATGACAACGGCATGGCGGCCGGGCTGGACATGCTGTTCCGTTGGCACTTTGTGACCGGCGAAAACTGGAGCCTGTACACGGACTTCGGCGGGGGCATTCAGCAGGCCGACACCAATTTCCCCTCCGACAGCCACTTTAACTTCCGTCCGCAGGCCGGCCTCGGCGCCACCTGGAAACTGGCCGGGCGAGCGCGCCTGATGGGCGGCGTGCGCTGGCTGCACATCTCCAACGCCTACATCACACCCGGCAACAACGGCCTGGACGCCGCCCAGTGCTATGGCGGCCTGATGATGAGTTTCTGACACCGTCGGCCGGGGACGGGCTTTTGGTTAAGATGGTCCGCGGACCAGACAAACGTTGAATGCGTCCGCTCTGCGCGGCCGCCGATGCCTGTGGATCGACCATGAAATACGACTTCAAACAGATCGAACAACGCTGGCAGCAATACTGGGAACAGCAGAAAACCTTCCGTGCCCGCAACCCCGGCGATGAGGGTTTCGACTCCCAGCAGCCCAAGTTCTACGTGCTGGACATGTTCCCCTATCCCAGCGGCGTCGGCCTGCACGTGGGCCATCCCCTGGGCTACATCGCCACCGACATCGTGGCCCGCTACAAAAAGATGCGCGGCTACAACGTCCTGCATCCGATGGGCTTCGATGCCTTCGGCCTGCCGGCTGAACAGTATGCCGTCGAGACCGGCACGCACCCCCGGAAGACGACGGAAACGAATATCGACAACATGGTCCGCCAGCTCAAACGCCTGGGCATGGGCTACGACTGGGACCGCATGATCGCCACCACTGATCCGGGCTATGTCCGCTGGACGCAGTGGATTTTCCTGCAGCTCTACCACAGCTACTTCGATCCGCTGCAGGAAAAAGCCATGCCCATCACAAACCTGATCGAGAAGCTGGAGCAGGAGCAGTACCTGGTGGGATTGGACGGCGAGCTGATCTACGGCGGCCTTGAGGAGAACCTCGAAGCGCTGGGCGGCCTGGGCGATCCCACCGCCCGCAAGTGGCAGGAATTGTCTCCCCAGCAACAGCAGCGCCTGCTCGATGAATATCGCCTGGCCTACATGGCCGACGTCGAGGTCAACTGGTGTCCGCGCCTGGGCACCGTGCTGGCCAACGAGGAAGTGACCAACGACGGCCGCTCCGAGCGCGGCAACTACCCCGTCTTCAAACGCCCGCTCAAGCAATGGATGCTGCGCATCACCGCGTATGCCGATCGTCTGATCGAGGACTTGGATCTGGTCGATTGGCCCGAGCCGATCAAACTATTGCAGCGCAACTGGATCGGCCGCAGCCACGGCGCGATGGTGGATTTCAAGATCAAAGACGGTCCCTGCGCCGGCGACAACATTCGGGTGTTTACCACGCGGCCAGACACGCTGTTTGGTGCGACATACATGGTGCTCGCACCGGAACACGACCTGGTCACATCAGTGTTGATCGAGGATGACCCCAACCTTTGCGATTGGTGTCGCGAAACCAACGCCGAGCTTGCGGTACAGACGATTGTCACTCCCGATCGTAGAAAGCAGGTGCGTGATTACATCCTGCGGGCAAAAGCGAAATCCAGCATTGACCGCCAGACCGACATCAAAGAAAAGACCGGCGTCTTCACCGGCAGCTTCGCCATCAACCCCGTCAACGGACAGGCAATCCCCATCTGGATCGCGGACTACGTCATGACCGGCTACGGCACCGGCGCCATCATGGCGGTGCCCGCTCACGACGAACGCGACTATGCCTTCGCCAAAAAGTTCAACCTGCCCATCGTCGAAGTGGTCAGCGGAGGCGATATCTCGAAAGAGGCCTACACCGGCGACGGCACGCTGGTCAACAGCGAAAACGATGAAGTTGACCTCAATGACCAGACCGTGCCCGATGCCAAGGTGCGCATCACCAACTGGTTGGAAGAGAAGGGCCTGGGCAAAGCGCAAGTGCAGTTCAAGCTGCGCGACTGGTTGTTCAGCCGCCAGCGCTACTGGGGTGAGCCGTTCCCGATTCTGCACGGCCCGCCCCCGGAATGCGAGATTCGCCCGGTGGATGAAACGGATTTGCCGGTGGAGTTGCCGCAGATGGAGGACTTCAAGCCGGTGGGCAGTGATGATCCTGACGCGCCCCCGCAGCCGCCGCTGGGTCGCGCCCCCGGAAGTTGGAAACAGGTCGAAATTGACGGCAAAGTGTACACTCGCGAATTGAACACCATGCCCAACTGGGCCGGCTCCTGCTGGTACTACCTGCGCTACATCGACCCCCGGAACAGCGAACGCCTCGTCGGCGCGGAAGCCGAACGTTACTGGATGTCTGGTTTACCCGATACCCGACACCCGATACCCGATACCCGATCCAATGGCGTCGATCTCTACGTTGGCGGCGTCGAGCACGCGGTGCTGCACCTGTTGTACGCACGATTCTGGCACAAGGTGCTGTTCGATCTGGGGCACGTTTCATCACCTGAGCCGTTCGGCAAGCTGTTCAGCCAGGGTTACATCCAGGCCTACTGCTATCGCGACCAGCGCGGCATCGCGGTGGAAGCGGCCGAAGTGGTTAACGCTGAGGGCAAGCCCGCATCTGACGTGCAGGGCCAAAAGGGTCAGAAATTCTTCTTCCGGGGGCGGGGGGAGCCGGTCACCGAAGAGTACGGCAAGATGGGAAAAAGTCTGAAGAACGCCATCGCACCCGATGAAATCTGCGAGAAGTACGGCTGCGACACGCTGCGGCTTTATGAAATGTACATGGGCCCGCTGGAGCAATCGAAGGTCTGGAACACAGCCGACATCGTGGGCGTGCATCGTTTTCTCAACCGCCTGTGGCGCAACTACATCAACGAAGAATCAGGTGAACTGCTGGTCAGCGACGACAAACCTTCACCTGAACTGCACCGCCTGCTGCACCGCACGATCAGTCGTGTGACGGAAGCCATGGAAACGATGAGCTTCAACGTCGCCATCGCTGCGCTGATCGAGCTGAACAACGAGCTGGTCAGTTTGGAGAAACTGCCGCGCGAGTTGGCGGACACCCTGCCGCGCTTGCTCTCACCGCTGGCCCCGCACGTGGCGGAGCAATTGTGGAGCCTGATGGATTACCCGCACTCCATCGCCGAGGCCCACTGGCCGGCCTGGGACGAAGCGGCGTTGGCTGAGGCAACGATCGAACTACCCGTGCAAGTCAACGGCAAACTCCGCGGTCGCATCACCGTGCCCGCCGACGCCGATCAGGATGCGATCATCGAAGCAGCCAAGGCAGAGCCCAACGTGGCCGCGCATCTGGAGGGCAAAACGCTGCGTAAGCAGATCGTGATCCCCGGGCGGTTGGTGAATCTGGTGGCCAATTGAGTATGATAATGACGAATGACGAATGGCCGTTATTTCGTTCTTCGAACATTCGCCATTGGAATTTGATTCGTCATTCGAATTTCGTCATTCGTCATTGAAGCGCAGCGCCCATGATCCTGCTCATCGACAACTACGACAGCTTCACCTACAACCTCGTGCAGCGCATCGGGGAACTGCTGGTGGCTCAGGGGCGCGATCCGGATGATCTGCCCATGAAGGTCGTCCGCAATGACAAGATCACGCCGCAGGAAGCGGTCGCACTCAAGCCGTCGCACGTCATCGTTTCCCCGGGGCCGTGCACGCCGCGCGAGGCGGGGGTTTCCTGCGACATCATCATCACTTTCGCCGGCAAGGTGCCTACTTTCGGCGTGTGCCTGGGGCATCAGTCCATCGGCCATGCCCACGGCATGATCGTCGAACGCAACTACCGCCTCATGCACGGCAAAACTTCACCCATCCATCACGATGGCAAAACCATCTTCGCCGGGATGAGCAACCCCTTCACAGCCACCCGCTATCACAGCCTGGTCATCAATCGCGATTCGTTCGACTCGCAGCGCTTCGAGATCAGCGCCTGGACCGAGGAAGGCGAAATCATGGGCGTCCGCGCCAGGCCCGGCGTCTTCGGCCCAGGGAATAGCGCCCCGCTGGAAGGCGTGCAGTTTCACCCGGAAAGCTTTTTGACCACCGAAGGCCCGCTGCTGCTGGCCAACTTCCTGGGCCTGCCCGCGCCCAGGCTTGTCGCACAAGGTTGAAGCCCGTCATGGGTGAATGTGCGCAGGCAAAGCACATCACGAGGGAGGTGTTTCGAGTTCACTGCCGAGCAATGGCGGCGCGCGGAGCGACCCGACGCGGCTCGGACGCGCCTGGCGGGAAGTTGAAGTCGGATCTGTTATCCCACTTCACCCGGAGCGACGAAGTGGTCGTCGGGCACGTTGGGTTGACCAGCGTCCTCCGGCTCCTCCAGCAGCGAAGGCTCGACGCCCAGCAGGGCCAGCAGGGCGGTGTCGATGACGAAGTTGGCCCCGCAGAGGAACATGCCGTCGCCCACCTCGCGGACGTGACGGACGACCAGGGCCTGCGAACCGATGGCATAACCAGCCAGTTGCAGCTCGATCCGCCAGCAACTGTTGATGGGCAGAGGCTGATTGCAGATGAACCCGATGCCGTTGCGGCTGATATCGCGCAGCTTCACATCGACGGGCGTGGCGTCCAGGCGGCTGCGGTTCATCGGATGCAGCAGGGCATCGCCCCGCACCACGAAGCGGCGGAACATCCGCGGGTGGTTTTCATCGTTGGGGACTTCTCTGGCCTGCTCGATGCCGTGCAGGCGTTTGAGCAATGATTTGTCCGTGTCTGGCGCGATCATGGCGCTGTTCGGTTTCCCGCCTTTCAGCATGCTTACATAAATCCCCTAATAGTCAGACATAGGTCTAATCGACGTATCCAATAGCCACCTTGAACTCAGCAAGTTAGAAAAAATAACCCCTCCAGGGTAGGAGGGGTCGGGGACAGTCGTCGATTGGACCGATAAAAGCGAGGTCGATTTACGGAATGGAGTACGGCGACAGGGGCGTCGCCTCATCCAGCAGCATCAGCCGGTAAAAATCATCCCAGGCCGTGCGGGTATTGTGGTCGATGACGCGGGCTATGTCGTTGCGTTTCTGGGCCCGGGTGGAATCGGCGGTGGCCAGAGCTGGGGTCATGTTGTGACGGACCTGGGCCGGCCGCACGGTATTGCAGCCGCTGACAGCCAAAAGCATGGTCAACCCCGCGGCGGCGAGGCACAGTTGGAACAGGGTTCGCTTCATTCGATTTCCCTCAATTGTGGCGGCAGGTACAACTTCCCACAAGCACGCTGACCGGAGATTGTCGCTGCTAACCGCTTGCCTGTCAAACGCTTTTCAATCCGCTGGACGCTGTTCATTTTAGCCGCCCCCGTCCTGGCCGTCGATGAAGCGGCCGAACCACAATTCCACGTTCAGGGCCTGGAAAATGCTGTCGCTGACGTAAAAGTGGCCCAGACGCGCCGGCTGTAGCAGCTTTTCGACGGTGGCGGGATCAAAATACCCTCTTTCCCGGAAACGCCGGCTGGTCAGCAGCGGGCGGATCTGCTCATCCAGCGTGGCGGCGATCCACTGTTCCGCTGGGGCGATGAATCCGATCTTGTCCTGCCGGGCCAGGATCGCCGGGGGCAGGCGCTCGCCGGTTGCCTGACGCAGCAGCAACTTGGTGACCCCGTTTCTCATCTTCATTTCGCTTGAAAGCCGGAAAGCGAACTCCACCAGGCGATAGTCCATAAACGGCATGCGCGATTCAACGGACGCCGCCATGCTGATGGCATCACCTTGGGCCAGGATCCACGGCAGGTAGGTGCGTGCATGCTCATCGCGCATCGCATCGTTGAGTCGATCGCCCGTGACGCGCGGCCAGTTTCGCCGCTGGGGTCCGCCATGCGCTGCGATAAAGTCCCGCGCCAGTCCGCAACGCGGCAGCCGCCGCGCCAGGCGCAGCTTCTCCAGCGGGCCACACAATCTGGCTGCGCCATGCAGAAACGGCGTGCGGCCGTAGCGCTGGGCAATGGCCCGGCACGTCCGCCATGCACCGCGCGCTGCGGTCACATCCGCGCTGCGCAAGGCCCGGCCCAGTTCATCCAGCACGTGCGGCACGAAATACCGTTCCTGGTAACCAGCCAGAATCTCATCCGAGCCCTGGCCCTCCAGCATCACCGTCACCTGCTGTTTGGCCCGCCGCATCACCTGCATGATCGCCAGCGGCTGATAGTTCAGCATCGGAAAATCCAAGTGCCAGATCACATCCCGCAGGTCGTCCACGAAGCGGTCGGCGTCATAATCGATCCAGTGCAACTGCACGCCGAAGTGCTCAGCCGCCTGCTGCGTGTAGGGCGACTCATCGAAACGGCTGCCGGTGAATCGGGCGCTGAATGCGTGGAAATGCTGCTGCGGCCGATGCTTTTTCATGCAGGAAAGCACGGAAGTTGAGTCCAAGCCGCCGCTGAGCGCCAGACCCGTGGGCACGTCGCTGCGCAGGCGTATGGCCGTCGCTTCGTCCAATAGATCGCGCAGCGTGGCGGCTGGATCGGCCAGGTCGTAATGGTGGCTGATCGTGTCGTAGTCCCAGTACCGCTGCAGTTGCGCCCGGCCGTCTTTCAGCGACAGGTTGTGGGCCGGCGGCAGGCGCAGGATGCCATCGAAAAACGTCTCGCGATCGTGATACTGCAACCGATCGACCAGGAACTGGTGGATGACCCGCTCGTTGGGCCGCGGACGATCGGGCAGGGCAGGCAGGATGGCCTTGACCTCTGAGGCGAAGATGAACGCCTCATCGCTGAGCATGTAATAAAACGGCTTGACCCCGAAGCGATCGCGCGAGCAGAACAACCGCCGCTGCCGCTGATCCCACAAGGCGAAGGCCCACATGCCGTTGAAGCGGCACACGCACTGGTCGCCCCATTGCAGGTATGCGTGCAGGACGACCTCGGTGTCGGTCTCGGTGACGAAGTGGTGGCCGAGTTGCTGAAGCTCGCGGCGAAGTTCGAGGTAGTTGTAGATTTCGCCGTTGTAGGTGATGAAGCACTGTTCTGCGGGATCGGCCATGGGCATGCGGCCGTGCTCGCTGAGGTCCAGGATGGCCAGCCGCCGACTGCCCAGACACACATCAGCCGCTTCCGCCGCACGCTGCGGCAGGGTCTGGGCCAATAAGTGACGGCCGCTGCGACTGTCCAGCAGCAGATGCCCGAAGTCATCGGGCCCGCGGTGGATCATGCGTGCGGTCATCCGCTGAATCCGCCCCGCATCGGCCGGGTCAGGACCGCCTTGTCGCAAAATGCCCGCGATACCGCACATGAGGGGCTTTTCCTGGACCGACACCTGGCAGGATCAGGAACGGGATCGGCCAACTTTACCCCCCAGCCGGCCAGTTTGCATCGCCGGGCCGGGCGGCTACAATTCACGGCTCGATTTTTTCGACCCAGGTCTCAGCAAGGGAGCAGCGCCATGAGCCGTGTCTGTCAGTTCACCGGACGTAAAACCAGTTCCGGCAATACTTACACCCATCGCGGCAAGGCCAAGTACCTCGGCGGCGTGGGCACCAAGGTCACCGGCAAGACCAAGCGCAACTTCCGCGCCAACCTCCAGAGTGTCCTGACCGTCATGGACGACGGCTCGGTCAAACGCGTCCGGGTCTCGACCAAGGCCATTCGCTGTGGCATGATCGTCAAACCCCTCAAACGCAAGTACGCCTACAAACCCGCCAGCGAGTAACAAAATCCAGGCTCCGTCGTCTTATACGTGGACGCTTTTGCGTTCCACGCGCCCTACAATCAAGAACCCGTGACGGCGACAATCGAAGAGGCCCACCCCCATCACCACTTCGGCCCGATTGCTCCAGTGACCGTCAACAAAGACCTGAGGCTTGAGGCTTGAGTTGTGAGTTTCTCACAGCTCGCTGTTGATGCATGGCCCCGCGCCGCATCACTCAGTCCTCAAGCCTCAAGCCTCACCACCCATGCCTATCCGCGATGACATCAAGGACCGCGTGCAGCAGGCGACCGACATCGTGCGCCTGATCGGCGAGCAGATTGCGCTTCGCGCCAAGGGCCGCGAGCGCGTGGGGCTGTGCCCGTTTCACGATGACAAGACGCCTTCGTTGAATGTCTCACCCAGCAAGCAGATTTACAAGTGCTTTTCCTGCGGGGCCGGGGGCGACTGCTTCAGCTTCGTGATGAACTATCACAAGATGAGCTTCCCCGAAGCCCTGCGTCACCTGGCGGACCGCGCGGGCATCGAGATTCCGAAAGCAGAGGGCGGAGGCCAGCAGGCGGAGGGCGAATCGGTCTCGCAGCGCAAGCGCATCGCGACGGCCAGCGGGCTGGCCTTGGAGTTTTTTCGCGTCATGCTCCGGCACGCCGAGCACGGCCAGATCGCACGCCAATACCTGGAAAACCGCGGGATTTCCAATGAAATGCAGACGCTGTTCCAGATCGGCTACGCCCCCGATCGCTGGGACGGCCTGGTGCAGATGATCCAGTCGAAAAACTGGGACCGCCGCGGTTTTGAACTGGCCGGCCTGGTCAGTCCGCGCAATGACGGGTCGCATTACGACCGCCTGCGCCACCGCCTGATCTTCCCCATCTTCGATTCGCTGGGTCGCCCGATCGCCTTCGGCGGGCGCAAGCTGCGCGAGGAGGATGAGCCGAAGTATCTCAACAGCCCCGAGCACGCCCTGTTCAACAAGTCCGCCACGCTCTACGGATTGCACCTGGCCAAGAAAGCCATCATCGACGCCCGGGTGGCGGTGGTGGTCGAGGGCTACACTGACGTGATCGCCTGCCATCAGCGCGGGGAGAAGAACGTGGTCGCCACGCTGGGCACCGCCCTGACCCGCCAGCACGTGGCGGAGCTTCGCCGCTTCGCTGACAAGGTGGTGCTGATCTTCGACGCCGATGCCGCTGGAGACAAAGCGGCGGATCGCGCGGTGGAACTGTTCCTGACCGGCGACCTGGACGTGTCGATCGCCCGCCTGCCCTCGGAGCCCGGAACGAAGACCGACCCCTTCGACCTGATGCGGCGCGACGACGGCGTGGACCTGTGGCGCGAGGCGGTGGCCAAGTCCCAGGATGCCCTGGATTACCAGCTCGAACAGGTGCGGCGAAAGCTGGAAGCAGCCGACACGGTGACCGGCCGCCAGCGGGTGATGGAAGATTATCTGGCCCTGGTGGCGCAACTGGGCCTGAGCCGGGCGGGGGCTGTTCGGCGGGCGTTCGTGGTGCAACGGTTGGGCGAACTGCTGAAAGTTCCCGGCGAGCAGGTTCACCAGCTTCTCAAACAGCACGACCGGGCTGCCGGCCGCCGCCAGTCGGCTGAGCAGGATGTGCCCCTCCCCCCGGAATCGCCGATGGCAAGCGAAAATTGGGGTCAAAATGACGTGGCCCCGGCCGTAAGCGGGCGTAAACTTAGAGCATTGGAGTTGGCGGAACGGCAGGTGATCGGCGCGCTGGTGCGCGACCCGAAACTGTTTGACCGCCCGTTGGCCGACGGCCGGCCCTTCGACGAGACGGTGACCGCGCAGGTCTTCGTCAGCAGGGCGGGCGCGGCGTTGTTCCAGGTGGTCGCCGACCATCTGGCGGAGGGACAGGACGTGAGCGTGCATCGCCTCAGCCGCGATCTGGCGGAGTTGGATCGCCAGGACCTGTGCGACCTGTTGACCAGCGCCGAAGCCGAGGTCGAGCAGATCACCGCCGATCATCAACCGCAGCAGTTGGAGCGGTTGTGGCAGTCAGCCTGCGCAGCCCTGCTGGACCACCACGCGGAAGTGCAGTTGCGCCGCCAGCGCCAGGCGATGCGTGACAGTGAACAGGACCTGCGACAGTACGTCGCGCAGCGCGGTCGGCAGTTGTCGCCCGGCCGCATTGCCCGCGTGTCGCCGGAGGAAAGTTAAAAGGGAAATCAAGTGCGGCGTATGTGTTTTCGCCGCCTGTGGACGCACTCATTCGTTTCATGAAGCCCCAGGGAAAGGCCGCCACCTTGCTAATCAACGCGATTCATCCCGCTGTGAACGAACTGATCGAGGACGGCCGCCGCAGCGGTTTCGTCACCTTCGATCAACTCAATGCCCTGTTGCCCGACGAATACGTGGACCCCGACAAGGTCGATGAACTGCTGACCCTGCTGGGCCAGTTGGGCATCCGTCTGATCACCGAGCGCGATCTGCCGCTGACCAAGCGGCCGATGTATTTCCGCCTGCACCCGTTGCAGGAGGACAACCTCGAAGACGTCGATACCACCAGCCCGGATGCCGGCATCGCCGTGACCGCTGATGCCGATGGCAATGGCGAGCAGACGGTGGTCGCGGCCGCCCCCACTGATCTGCCGCCCGAACTGGCCGGCGGCGAGAAGATCGACGAGGAAACCCGCCTGCTGAGCGTGGAGGAAGCCAAGGCCGAGTTCGCCCAGGCCCTGCAGGAAAGCGCCTCGAAGCGCATCGACGACCCGGTGCGCATGTACCTGACCCAGATGGGCGAGATCAGTCTGCTGACCCGCGACGAGGAAATCCGCCTGGCCAAGAAGATCGAAACCACGCGCATGATCTTCCGCCGCAAGGTGCTGGAAAACGACTACGCCATCCGCTGTTGCATGGAAGTGCTGGAGATGGTCAACGCCGGCGAATTGCCCTTCGACCGCACCATGAAGATTTCCACGGCTGAGGACGACGCCAAGGGCAAGATCGCCGCCCGCATCCCGGTCAACCTGCGCACCATTCATCGCCTGCTGGAGCTCAACCGCAACGACTGGGAGGAACTGGAGGCCAACCCCCGCATGGCCAAGGCCCGCGCCAGCGAGCTGCGCGCCAACATCGCCGACCGTCGCCGCAAGATGGCCACCTTCACCGAGGAACTGTCGCTGCGCACCAGCAAGATTCAACCGCTGCTCAAGAAGCTGCGCTCCATCAGCCACAAGATGATCGAGCTGGGCGACACCATCGCCAAGGCCGATGAAAATCCCGACCGCTTCGATCCCGAGGACATCATGGTCATGCGCGAGGAGTTGGCCGGCCTGCGCTCGCTGGTGCTGGAGGAATCGCCCGACCTGGCTGCCCGCGTCAAGAACATCGCCACCGTCTTCGAGGAATACGAGCAGGCCAAGCGCGATCTGTCCGGCGGCAACCTGCGACTGGTCGTCTCCATCGCCAAGAAATATCGCAACCGCGGCCTGTCGTTCCTGGACATCATCCAGGAAGGCAACACCGGCCTGATGCGAGCCGTCGATAAATACGAATACAAGCGCGGCTACAAATTCTCCACCTATGCCACCTGGTGGATTCGCCAGGCCATCACCCGCGCCATCGCCGATCACGCCCGCACCATCCGCATCCCGGTGCACATGATCGAGACCATGAGCAAGCTGCGCAACATCCAGAAGAACCTGCTGCAGGCCCTCAACCGCGAGCCCACCATCGAGGAGATCGCCGAGGCCGCCAAGATGCCCGTCAGCGAAGCCCGCCGCGTCATGAAGATCAGCCGCCATCCGATCTCGCTCGATCGGCCGGTCGGTGAATCCGAAGACAGCTACTTCGGCGACTTCATCGAAGACGAAAGCGTGTCCAACCCCACCGACTCGGCCACCAGCGACATGCTCAAGCAACGCATCGAGCAGGTGCTCAAGACCCTGACCTACCGTGAACGCGAAATCATCAAGCTGCGCTACGGCATCGGCGACGGCTACACCTACACGCTGGAAGAGGTCGGCCGCATCTTCAAGGTCACCCGCGAACGCGTCCGTCAGGTCGAAGCCAAGGCCATCCGCAAACTGCAGCACCCCGTGCGCAGCCGCAAACTCGTCGGCTTCCTCGATGGCAGCTTCGAAGAAGAAGCCGACTGATCCCCGGAAGTGCCCCGCCCCCGGAAGTGTCGAAACGGATCCCCGTGACGACCAAAGCACACGGACTGCTGTCCGTGGGCCGAGCCATCACCCGAGCCCGCGTGTCCCTCATCGCATTTTTTGGTTATCGTCCCCGCACGCCCTCACATCATTAACCGCTTTTTGACGATAATGGGACCCATGCCCGGCTACGCAACCGCGGAAAAGTGGACATACCCGATCCTGGCCTGCGGCCTGCTGGGCGCGGTGTTGCTGTTGTATTTTCGTGATCCGGTTGCTTATTCCTATCTGACCGGCGAAGACCACGTCGGTGAAAACGCCACGGCCATCGCCATGTGCCTGGCGGCGTTGCTGTTCGCCATCGCGGCCGTGCTGCCGGGAATTCCGGGGGCGGGGGCGCGACGCAAACGGATCGTGCTGGCGCTGTTCGCTCTGGGCGGGTTCGCCGCCGGCATGGAGGAGTTGAGCTGGGGCCAGCGCCTGCTGGGCTACACGCCGCCGCCCGTGTTCGAGCAGCACAACCTCCAGGGCGAGTTGACGCTGCACAACTTCGTGGAGAATCACATCGTGCACCAGACCTTGGGTGCGGTGATGCTCGCCTGGCTGTCTATCTCGTTCAGCCCGGTGCGCTGGCGTTTGCGGGTGCGGCGGTGGGGCGTGCCGCTGGCCGGCTCCTTGAGCTGGTTCTGGCTGATTCCGGGCGCGGTGCTGATCTGCGTGGACCTGCGCATGACCAAATTGACCGAGGTCGGCGAACTGGCCATCGCCATCTGCGCCATGCTGCTGGGACTGGAAACGCTGACGAGGCATCGCGCCCTGCGCGGCTGGCCGCTGGGCCCGGGCCGCCGCGCCTTGATCGCGGCTGGACTTGCCACGTTATGCGTGTTCGGCTCCAACCTGCTGCTGAAGCATTACACGCCCTGGCTCGGTTACCAGTTTGAACTCAACGCCCACTACTACGAGCAGGTCAGCGGCCTCGACGATCAGGCTTTGGCCATCTACGAGTACATGCAGCAGCACCCGCGCCTGCTCGACGCGCACACCGTCTGCCAGCACGCCCATCTGCTGATCAAGCTTGGGCGCTATGAAGAGGCCGACGCGGTCCTGCAGCGCGAATTGCAGCGGCTGGAGCAGGACCCCAACCTGCCCCAGGCCGAAGCACGCATGAGGCACGTGAAGGAACTGCTGAAATCCAAGCGCACCACGTATTGAATCATACGGATACGTTTTTTTCTTTTCCCCGACCGCCGCGCCCGTTGTTTGCAGGATGGTGGCAGCGCGGTCAGGCCGCTTTGCGCTGCGGCAACTGGATCGGCTCGAGCACGCCGCGCAGCAGCGATTCGCGATAGCGCGAGCTGGCCAGCCACCAGGGGTGACGCAGCAGTTTCTGCCACAGGTATTTACGGTGATCGCTGCGCGGCATCTCCGCGGCCGCGATGGTGTAGATCCGCCGCTTCTCATCGCAGCTCTGCCACAGGGCGAAGCGATGGCGCATTTCCAGGTTCTCCCCGTGCTTCAGGGCTGTGTCCACCTGCTCGACGCCCATGGCCACCACCGACCGGGCGCAACGGCTTTCACCGTGCTCGCGCTGGGCAGCCAGGATCAACTCCAGCACCTGCGGCTGATGGCCCTTGTAAAGCAGGCGTGCGTGGAAGTCGAAGTCGTATGCGTAGTGCAGCGTGGCGTCGAACCCGCCGAAGCGATCGAACAGCCGTCGTTGATAGAACGAAGCTGACAGCGGCAGCACACCCTGCTCCTGCGACAGGAAAAGGTGCCAGTGCTCCGCATCCGGGGCCGAGGCGCTTTGCTGGCCGAGGTGTTGATCGTCCGCGTCGATGCGCAGCACGTGCGACACGATCCATTCCGCCTTGCCCCGCCGGTGCATGGCGTCGGCTGCCGCGTCAAGGGCCCCCGGAAGATACAGGTCATCCGCGTGCAGGATGCCGATGATGTCGCCGGTGGCTCGCGCTAATCCGCTGTTGATGGCATCGGCCGGGCCGTTGTCCATCTCGCTGTGCCAGTAGGTGATGTCGTTGTCGTAGCGGGCGATGATGTCCGTGCTGTCGTCCTGCGAGTCGCCGTCGATGACGATCAGCTCCAGGTTGTCATAACCCTGATCCAGCACCGAGCAGATGGCCCGCTCCAGGTAACGACATTGATTAAGACTGGGGATGATCACGCTGATACGAGGCGAACTGGACATGTCAATGCTCCCTGAGTGTTCGACCCGGCGGCCATTTGGCGGAGGTGGCTTCAGCCGCCGTCGGTCGGCCGCTGAAGTCGCATCCACCGTATCCCGGCCATCGACACGCTCAGGGCGCGACTTAACCTCACAGACGGAAAAATCGTCACGATCGTTAAGTCGGGTATCGGGTATCGGGATTCGGGTATCGCAAACCACGCGATTATCGGCTGCCTTGACCCGATACCCGATACCCGACACCCGATACCCGATCCTCACGCCGCCCTTCGCCCGATCAGGTTCACTTCCCATCCGCCCAGCTTGTTGAGCACCGCCGGGCCGTCGCCCCAGCCGCGTCGCCGGCCGGTCATCGGTAGCAGCAGACAGCCATCGACCGCCGCCGCGAAGCCGCTGTTGTAGGTCAGGCAGCGCGTCAAACCGCTGCGCTCGGCCGCGTGTTTCAACTCGCGCGGAGAGAACGGGCCTTCATACCCATACGGCCACATCTGCCTCGCTTCCAGGTACAGCTTCCACAGCCGATACGGCAGACAATGCCTGTTGGGCACGCTGATGAAAGCCGCGCCACCTTCGCGTAACACCTGCGCGTGCGCCTCGATGATCCGATCGCGCATGGCGCCGCTGAAGTGTTCCGCCACGCCCAGCGACACCGACAGGTCGAACTGCCCGCGATGCTCCGTTGCATATACGAACAGGTCCGCCTGCACGAACTGCGCCCGTAGCCCCAGCGCCTCGAAGCGCCGCCTCGCTGCGTTCAGCGCCGCCTCGGAGAAATCCACCAGCGTCACCTCGTGACCCTGCTGGGACAGCAGCACCGACAGGTCGCCCTCACCGCAGCCAAGTTCGACGCAGCGCAGCGTGCGGGTGCCGTACTGCTGCTTCAGGTAATGGCGCAACGTGCGCCAGCGCTGGCGGCCGCGCTCGCGCTGCAGGCGGTCAGCCGTTAAGCGGGCATCGGGATGCTCGTACACATGGTCCCACGTCCGCGTCTGGGCTGTTTTGTCTTTCTTCTCCGCCGCGCCCGTCAGCACTGCCTCCCGCACCTGTCGGCTGAGCAGCCACCACGGCCGGCGCAACAGTTGCTTGCGCGCTTCGCCCCGCATCACCGCCAGTTGCCGCTGCCGGTAACCGATTCCGCGGTACAGCCGGATGCGCTGCGCCAGCGTCAGATGGCGGGCGTATCGTCGCTCGGTTTCGATGTGGTCGCGCAACTGCTTGTGGCGCAGGGCGCAGGTCTTGCTCTGATCGTGCAGGCGATAGTTCGAGAGCACGCGATCAATGATCTTCACGCGGTAACCAGCCGCCAGATACCGGCACCACATCTCATAGTCGAAGGTGTATTCCAGTTGCTCATCGAAAAGCCCGTGCTTTTCCAGCATGTGCCGCTTCCAGAAAATGCTCGGCTGCGGCATGACGAACGCTTTGTCGCGCAGCAGGGCATGAGCCAATCCGTCGATCGGCGTGACGATCATCGTGTCGCCGCCCCATTCGGCATCGACCACCTGCCGGCCCTCGGCATCGATGAACACGCAATGGCCCATCACCCAATCATCCTGCGGATTGTCGCGGAAGTATTCGCCAACAGCGAACAAAGCGCCGGGAGTGAACGTGTCATCGCTGTTGAGAAAACAGACGATCTCGCCGTCGGCCCGCTGCAATCCCTTGTTCAGGGCATCGACCTGACCGCGGTCCGGCTCGATGATGGCGAAGTCCAACCGATCCCGGTATCGCTCGATGATCTCGATCGAGCCATCCGTGGAGTTGCCATCGACCACGCCGAACTGGAGATTGGGATAGTCCTGCTCCAGCACGCTGCGGATGGTCGCTTCCAGGAACGGGGCCTGGTTGAAGCTGGGCGTGATGACGCTGATGCGTGGCCAGTTCATGCCGCTTTTCTCCATTCGTCCTGGAGGTGAATCTGTTTGAGCGTAGGGACCGCGCCTTTCGAGTCCTCCGCCGTGTGCCCCTTGCGCTGATAGGCCAGCACGAGCCAGCTTGATGCCAGGACGTACAGGAAATAGATGCCGCTGAGCAACCAGCCGCGCACGCCCAGCCGCCAGCCGTCGTAATGGCGCAGGCAGCGATACAGCTCGCGCAGTGGATGGATGAGCCCGTAACTGAAACTGAAGCGCTGGCCGTTGGCAACCTGGGCGGCCGCCTCGGTGTGGCAGTAACGGGTCAGGTGCCGCCGCAGCAGTTTGCGATAGGAATCGCACCAGTAATGGCGGATGTGGTTTTCGCCACCCCCGGAAGTGTCGTGCTCAATGGTGATTTCCGTGTATCCATCTTTCAATTCAACGATGCGGTTGCAGTAAGGCAGCAGGTTGCATCGCCGGCGGTGCACCAGCATGCGCTTGGTCGAGCGCCCGCCGCCCCAGATCGTGCCGTCCAGACGCTTTCGCTTGAAGTAGTACCACCAAGGCAGGCGAATGGCCCCGATCATGGCGGATGGCGGATGCCGGATGGCTGATGTGTCAAGGCCCGAGATATCACTTTTCACATTCGACATTCGACATTCGACATTCGACATCACTTGCCGGATCTGATCCGCCAGCTTCCGGGGGATGTGTTCATCAGGATCGATCAGCAGAATCCAGTCGTGCCTGGCGAATTTCGCTGCCGCCACCCGCGTCGGCTCGGCGATCGGATAGAGCGGCGCTTCCAGCAGCAGATCGACGTAGATCATCGCCACCTGCCGCGAGCCGTCGCTCGACTGCATATCGACGCCGATCACCTGGTCGCACAGCGCCCGCACCGCGCACAGGCAACCATCGAGCAACTCCCGCTCGTTGCGAAAGATCACGATGGCTGTGATCGGCAACTTGTCTAATGTTCCGGGCGCGGGGTGAGGGATCCCCGGCGTGCTGAAGCACGCCTCGCCGAAAGCATTTTCATGGGCTGAGCTTCCGGGGGTCATGCAGCTTTTCCAAGATGGCGCAGCCAGCGGGCGGCGTACTGCCGTCGCGTTTCGTAGGCGCTGGGCACGATGTTCAGGTCGCGCGGCGAATCGTCGAAAGGATTGGCTGTGTGCAGCACGTTCCGGTTCACGCGGGCCAGGCGCACGCGCAGGGCGTCGATGCGGTTGCGGCAGAATATGGCGTTGACACCCACGCGCCGGGCCGGCCGATAGCCGCGGCTGCACATGGCATACGTCAGCTTGGCCAGCGCCATGGCGTCGTCAGCCTCCACGATCAGCATGCGCGGCCGCCAGTACGACAGGTTGAACCCCGCCAGCACCGACAGCTCCGCACCTTCCACGTCGATGGACACCACCTCCATCCCGCGCGGGGCGTCGGCAGCGTACAGCATGTCGTCCAGGGTGCGCACCGGCACCTCGATGCGCTCCAGCCCCCGGAAGTCACCGCCGAAGCGCTGCTTTAATTCCCGTTCGTCGCGGGCGATCAGGCTGGACAAATCACCGCGCGGGTCAGCGTAGAACGGCAGCGTGCCGCCACTTCCAGTTGCGGGAGCCGACGCTGCGGCGTGAATCACCGTGCTGCCCGGGCGATTGCGTCGCACCAGGTCCACGAAGCGCGGATGCGCTTCGATGCACAGCCCGCGCCAGCCCTGCTGCTCCAGGGCCAGCGTGTTGCTGAAGCGCCGCCCGTCGATCACGCCGACCTCCACGAAATAGCGCGGCCCGCGCGATTTGCCGATGGCCTGCAACGCGATGATGTCCTCGCCGTGTTGGGAATAAAAAGTCGTCATGCCGCCCTCCGCAGTTGAATCTGTCCGGTTGCCTGGCGCGGCACGTACAGGGCGTCGCCGCCGATCAGGCGTCCGTCGTCATTGCGCGTTGAAAGGTGATAGAGGTTGTGCAACTCGTAGCCGGCCTGGCGCATCACGGCTTCGATGTCGCCGAACTGGGCCCCGCCCTGGTAGATCTGCCCGAAGCTGATCTCGGTGAACACCGCGGCGATCCCGCGAGCCAGCATCCGCCTCGCCCCGCGCAGGGCGTGCGCTTCGTAGCCCTGCAGGTCCAGCTTGAGCACGTCGATGTGTTCGATGCCGCGCCGCGCGCAGAAATCATCCAGCGACACCGCCTCGATGCTGCGCGTCTCCAGCGGGCGCGTCACCTCGTTGAAGTAACGCTCGCTCATCGCGCCGCGGGGCAGGATCGAACTGGTCATGGGCGATGCGTTGACATTCAGCGACAGCGGACCGCTGCGCTGGGCCAGGGCCAGCGGATTGATCGACCCGGGCACGTTGGCCAGGTTGTCAAGCAGTTGCGGCAGCAGATCGGTGTTGGGCTCGAAGGCGTGAACCTCCACATCACCCAGTTTCCGCGCGAACTTGCGGGCCACCACGCCGTCGTGCGCCCCGCCGTCCACCATCACGATTCTGCGATCGGTGTCACCCAGGCACTGAGCGATGGCGTCCAATTCATCGTGCGGCGACAGCACCGTGTTGGCCGGGTGCAGCCGGTTCAGCAGGTTCCAGTAAATGGGTTTGATCCAATCAATCATGTTTCAATCACCAAACCGCCAAACCACCAAATCTCTCACGCCGCCAGGGCCCATCGCAGCACTTTCCACGACTGAATCGACCACGGCTCACGGCACAGGGCCGCCCACGCATGCCGTCGCGCAATGGCACCGTTGTGCTGCTCGATGGCATGGCAGGCCCAGTGGCGCATGGTCTGGGCCGGGGATTCCTGCGCGGTCAGCTCCGGCCGCAGCCGCGCCAGGTCCGGCTCACCTTCGATGCCGCGCCGCTGATACACCTCGCGCAGCAGGGCTTCGATCCGCGATCGCATCGCTTCGTAGTTGATCGCACACACGCTGGCGATGTGGCGGCGATAGCGGTAGAGCACCTCGGGGATGTTGGCCAGTCGGCCGACCTCACCCAGGCGCAGGAACAGGTTCAGGTCTTCGATCCAGCCATAGTCATCGCGCCATCCGCCGCAGCGGCGCAGGGCGTCGCGGCGATACACCGAAGCGCCCTGCACGATCGCCGAGCCGTCCGCCGCCAACAGTGCCGCGTCGATGTCAGCATGTTCAGTGGGCGGATGCTGCTCGCCCGTGGGTGAACCAAACGGATCGGTCCGCTGCAGCCAGCAACCCACCGCGGCACATTCCGGATGCGCTTCCATGTATGCAAGCTGTTTTTCAAAGCGGGTGGGCAGGCTGATGTCATCGGCATCGCAGCGCCCCACCAGGTCGCAGCGGGCGGCTTCAACGCCGACGTTGACGTTGACGATGCCGCGATGCTCCAGGCGCAGCAGGCGCAGGCGATCATCGCGACGCATGATCCCGCTCACGATCCTGGCCGTGCGATCGGTCGAGCCGTCATCGATCACGATCAGTTCCAGTTCGCGCAGCGTCTGACCCAGCACGCTCCCGATCGCCTCGGCGATGTAGGGCGCGGCATTGTGGGCCGGCATGATGACGCTGAGGCGCGGGTCAACGCTCATCGCGCTCTCCATACTCGAACGGCTCGATCTCCACCGAGCCGGCGCAGAGCAACCGCGTGTTGCGGCGGAATCGCGCGGCGGCCGCCTCCAAGTGGCGCTCGATCTCCTGCGGGCAAGCGATCGTTCCCAACTGCGGTTCATCGGCATCGGGCGTGTGGCGGTCGGGTGTGTCTGTCATGGTCATGCTCCTTCGAACGAATCGTGCGAATCAAAGCGGCTTCAGGCGGCGTTGCACAGCGGGGGCGTCGCAATGTCACAGGCAATCGCAGCGCGGCGGCGGAAGCGATCGATCGTCCAGGAGTGGGCGTCCAGCATCGTGGCGCGGTAGCGACGCAACTGGTCGAGGGCGGCTGTTTCGTACTCCAGGTTGTGCGTGTCGTCGAGCACCAGCACACCCGTCTGCGTGTGCATGCGTTCCAGAACCCGCGGCAAGGTGCGGATGCGCGTTTCCATGCTGCCCAGGTCGTGGAAGACCAGGTCGAACGGCCCGAAGTGGCCGGCGGCAAACTGCTCCCAGGTCATCAGCCCTTCATCACTGAGGTTGCGCGACGCCAGATATTCGCGCGTGCGCTCCAGCCACTGTTCGTCGTCATCCAGCGACCAGACCAGGGCGTCGCCGCGATCGCGTGCCCAGCGGCGCAGCACGAACGAGCTGAAACCCGAGCCGGTGTCCAGCAGATGGATTGGCCCCATCTGGTCGCACAATCGCCACAACAGCAGCGACGTTTCCAGCGACGCCGCCATGCCCGCGCCGGACACGTGGTCGGTGTACTCGGCATGGGCCATGGCCAGTTCCTGCTGAATCTCGCGCGGCAGCGGTTCGTCGATGCGCGGGAAGCGGCGACGGATTGCAGCCGAGTGTCGCGCCAGGCGCCATCGGCTCAACATGAGTGCCAGCTTCGCGGGTCGGGTGATGTTCATGGTGGTGTTTCCGTTTCCAATCTTCAGGCAGCCAGTGCGACGGCGGTCACATCGTCGCCGATGACGATGCGCTCGCGCACTTCCTGTTCCATCTGGTCAAAGTCGAAAGTCTCAATCTCCGGCCGGGCAAAGCATCGCTTGGGATTGACGACCTGCCGCCGCCGGCGCGCATAGCGCAGCCAACCCACCAGGCACGGGCGCGGCAGCTCCAATTCGCGCAGCACGCGGCAGAACCCGGCAAAGGTGGTCAACTCGTGCAGCCAGACGCTGGTCACCCGCCCGCCGCGCTGTCGCATCATCTGCTGGTAATGCGCCGCCCGGCGGTCGATCTCCAGCGTGTACCAGTAGCAGAGCTGGTAGTCGTGCATCTGCTGCCAGCCGGGCATCGCCAGCACGCCCGGATCGTCCGGATACAGCAGGTATTTCCAGCCCATGTCGGTGCGGCCGGGAATGGTCTGAATGCGATAGAGGCTCTGGGCGATGTCGCGGTGGGCCCGCTTGAGCACGATCAGGTCCGGGCGCAGTCCCATCTCCAGCAGCGGTTCGAGAAAACCCTTGCAGAACAGGTGGCTGGTTTCGATGTAGATGGGCGCAGCCTGCTGGGCGATGGCGGGCAGTTTGTGTTCGAGCCAGAACTTCGCAGCCGCGGTCGGATCGTTCTGAGCGCAGCGCATGGCGTCGGCGAAATCGGGCGCCGCTTCATGGACGCACGTGACGTCGGGCAGAAGCGCCAGCAGGTGTTCGAGCAGGTTGGTTCCGCTGCGGCCGGTGGTGACGGTGAAGATCAGACGCTTGTCCGCCACGCGGCGCAGAAGCTGCTGTGCGGCAGATGACGAGAGGTCGAGGGTATGATCGGTTGGCGCGTGCATGCGTGGTGTCTTTAGGCGGCTTTGGCGTAGTCGGTGCTCCAATGGCAGGGTGCGAACATCACGTAGCCGTGGCCGGGCGCGACTACCTTGCCGGTGGGATAGACCGCACGGGGGACGACTTCGAACTTGATGGCATCCTTGAGCAGGTCCAGTTGCTGGCCGAGGTTGGAAAGACCGAGCGTGAGGTAGTAGTTGCCCGGCAGCAGGTCCAGCCGTTCGATGTGCAGGCGCACCAGCCCGCCGGCCCGAGCCGGTGGAAGTTGGCCGTGCGTTTCACGACTGATCAGGCGCAGCAGCGGTTGGCCGACGCTGTTGCAGATGCTGATGCCGAAGCAGGGATCGTTCAGCACCGTGTCGGGGCGCGTCTCGAACCGCAGCTCGATGGTCATCGCCCGGCCCATGGGCAGATGCGACAGAGGCTGATCGTGTTCATTGAGCAGCCGAGCGCGGGTGTAGATGGCATCGCCGTTGCCTTCGCGCTGCTCGACGTAGCGCAGGTCCGCTTCGTTGGCGGTTGCCTGACCGCTGAGGTAGCTGGCGATGGCGGTTTCCGGATCGCCAAGGGCCGCGATCTGAGAGTTGGCCAGGCACACCACGCGATCGCACAGGGTGGTCACAGCCGCCATGTTGTGGCTGACGAACAGCACTGTGCGTCCTTCGCGTCCCGCCACGTCGCGCATCTTGCCCAGGCAGCGCTGCTGAAACGATGCGTCGCCCACGCTCAGCACCTCGTCGATCAGCAGAATCTCCGGGTCCAGATGGGCGGCGACGGCGAAAGCCAGGCGCACGCGCATGCCGCTGGAATAGCGCTTGACCGGCGTGTCGAGGAAGCGCTCGACGCCGCTGAACTCGATGATCTGATCGAGCTTGCGGCGGATCTCGCGCCGCACCATGCCCAGGATCGAGCCGTTAAGATAAATGTTCTCCAGGCCCGACAGTTCGGGATGGAACCCGGTGCCGACTTCCAGCAGTGACGCCACGCGGCCGCGCAACGTGATGCGTCCGTCGCTGGGCGGCGTGATGCGCGCCAGGATTTTCAGCAGAGTGCTCTTACCCGCGCCGTTGCGGCCGATGACGCCCATCACTTCACCGCGCCGCACGTCGAAGCTGACGTCACGCAGCGCATCCAGACAAGCTGTCCGCCGCAGCAGACGGGCGATGCCTGTCGTCGTTCCCAGCCGGTAACGCTTGGACAGGTGTTCGATCTGGATGGCCGGTTCAGTCATTTTTCTTTCCTGAGCCGCGACCGTCAGGGAGCGGTTTTCCGCTCGCTTAGACTCGCGGCTCAGTCATCTCAAATCACATCCGCGAACTTTCGCTCCGCCGCCCCGAACCATAACACGCCCACGATCAGCAGCAGCACTGCTGCGCCGCCGGAGGTGGTCAATCCTTCAACGTTGATCGCGCCGCCCAGCGTCACCGCCCGCATCGCCTCGATGATGCCGCACAGGGGGTTCAGATACATCAGCCACTGGTAGCGTTCCGGCACGAAACTCAACGGGTAAATCACGGGCGTGACGAAAAACAGCACCTGCGTCAGGAACGGAATCACGTGCCGCACATCGCGGTAACTGACCATCACAGCCGCCAGCAGCACGCTCAAACCCAGCGCCGCTGCCATCAGCAACACCAGCAGCGGCGCCAGCATCATCAATCGCCAGGTGAGCGCCACCTCGAACCACACGCACATGCCCAGCAGCACCACGAATGCGATCAGGTAATCCGCCACCGGCCCCGCGGCGGCGCTCAGTGGCAGAATCAGCCGGGGAAAATAGACTTTGCTGAGAATGTGACTGTTGTTGACCAGGCTGTTGCTGGAGTAATTGAGCGTGTTGGAAAACAGCAGCCACGGCAGATTCCCGGCAAAAAGAAACACCGGGTACGCCACGCCATCCATTCGCGCCGCCAATCCCATCACCTTGCCGAAGAATACGTGCAGTACCAGCATGGTGACCACCGGCACGATCACCGCCCACGCCACGCCCAGCAGCGTCTGCTTGTAGCGGATCTGCAGATCGCGCACCGCCAGCGTCCACCACAGTTCGCGGTAACGCCACACGCCCGCAAGGTCGAGCGCCGCCATGCCGCGCCGCGGCCCGATCACGGTCAACCTGGATGCCTGCATCGACGACATCGATACCCTCGCCGGCACGACTGGTTCGGTCGCTACAACCGGTACAGTCGCTATCGACCGATCTGCGGGGGCACTTAATGTCGCCGCGCTATGTGAATCAGAGTATTATCGGGCGAGCTTCAGACAAACGCATCGAAAGCCCGGGCGTGGCGGACCATGCCGACCCGGCCGCGCAGAGCGTCGGGCTGCAACTGCACGACCATGAACGCATCGGTGGCGCCGTAGGCATTGAGCAGCCCGAAGCGCGAGGCGGTCTGAAAGCCGAAACGCTGATAGTAGCGCGGATCGCCGAACACGATCACCACGTGATAGTCACCCTCGCGGCAGGCATCCAGCCCCGCCCGCACCAGTCGGGCCCCGATGCCGCGCCGCTGATGATCCGTGTCGACCGCCACCGGCGCCAGCCCCAGAACATCAGGCTGCAACCGGCCGTCAATCAAAATCGGGCTGAACCCGACGTGTCCGATGATCTGCTCACCTTCGCGCGCCACCAGCGACAACGTCAGATCGCCATCCTCGCGCAGTTGATCCACCAGCTCGGCCTCGACCGTTCGCCCGAACGCCCGCTCAAGCATGATATGGATCGCCGCGCTATCCTCGACTCGTTGCGCTTCGATGAGCATGCGACCATTCTAACCGCGCCGTCAGCGACATGTTGTGTCGCAGCTAAGCGCCTAGCCGCGTTGCAACGCAACGCGGGGTGGTGTTCACGCACTCAGCGCCATCAGGTGGCGTGAGTGGGAATGGCGCGGATGCGCAGCGTGTTACGGCCATCGACGGCGATCACGTGCAGTCGCACGCCATCGACTTCGACAGCCTCACCGGCGACGGGGAAGTGACCGAGGCGATCCAGGACCAGGCCGCCCACGGTCGCGATGGTTTCGCTGGCGCACCAGTCGTGGCGATGCAGCGAACGGGCCAGATCGTACAGCGGCGTGTCGCCTGACACTTCGAGCGTCTTGGGTGGGTAAAGGGAAGTAGCGTCACCCGCCCCCAGCAGATTGTCGATCGTGTCGCGCAACGTCACCACGCCCGCCGCTCCGCCGTATTCATCCAGCACGATCATCATCTGGCTGTGCGTCTGCGTGAACATCGCCAGCAACTGGTCAATCGTCTGAGTCTGGGGCACGTACACCGGCTCGCGCGCGATCAACAGCAGCACCGTCACGTCGCCCGCCGCGTTGTAGGCGCTGAGGAACTCTTTGGTGTGTACGATGCCGATCACCCGGTCCATGCCCCCGTCGCACAGGGGCAGCCGGCTATACAGCCGCTCGTTGATCGCCGCCCGGTTCTCCTGCATCGTCCACTTCATGTCCAGGTGTTTGACCCGCACACGCGGTACCATGACCTGGCTCACCGGCCGATCCGCCAGCGTCAGAGCGTTGAGAATGACCGACCGTTCCCGCGGCGTTAACTCGCCTTCCTCCGCGGCGGCCTTGGTCAACAGGCGAATCTCAGCCGTCGTCACCCGCTGTTGATCGTGCGTGTCTACCCGGCCCAGGCCCAGCGGCACGGTCACCACGTTGGCCAGTTGGTTCATCACCCACACCAGCGGTCGCACCACGCGGGCGATCGCCAGCACCGGCAGGGCGGTGTATCGCGCCGCCCACGTCACGTGCCGCAACGTCAGCGCCTTGGGCAAAAGCTCGCTGAACACGACCGTCAGCAGCGTGACCAGCAGAAACGCCAGCACGATGGACATGGGCGTCAACACCGCCGGCGGAATCGCATCCGCCAGTCCTCCCAGCAGTGCGTGCAGCACGCGCGTCATGGCAGGCTCGCCCAGCCAGCCCAGTATCAGGTTCGTCATGGTGATGCAGATCTGGACCGTGCCGATGGAGTCGGCGGCGTGACGTCGCAAGACCGCCATCGCGTCGGCGGCGGCGCGATGGCCCGTGCGCCGCAGCAAGTCCAGGTGCATCGGCCGCGTGGCGACCACGGCATACTCCGCAGCCACGAAGAACGCGTTCACCGCAATAAGAACAGGCACCAGAATCAATTGAAGGACGGGAGTCACGCGAACATGATAGCCGCGCCGTCAGAGACGCGTTGCATCGCAGCTAAGCGCGTTGCAGCGAGCTCCTGTTGTATTTTGCAGCATCTCGCCGCGTTACAACGCAACGCGGTGTTGTGCGCTATTCGCAGATTCCCGCGCCAGGCCGCCGCTTGAGGAGTCAAAAAGGTTCCAGGGAGTCAAAAAGGTTCCAGGAGTCTTTTTTCATTATTTTCGTTTTTATCCTCATTAATTGACGATTTTTCAAAAAAAGGTTCCTGGAACCTTTTTGACAGTGCCGTGTGGGAATGGTAGGATGTTGCGGATGGGAAGAGCGGTGCGTATCGATGTCGGCGGCTATGCCTACCACGTGCTCAACCGCGGTAATGGGCAGATGACGTTGTTCGCTGACGGGGGTGACTTTGCAGCCTTCGATGCGGTGCTGGAGGAGGCGGCTGAGAAATTTCCGAACGTGCGCATCGTGGCGTATTGCCTGATGCCTAACCATTGGCACCTCGTCCTGTGGCCGACGGACGACGGCGACCTGTCGCGATTTGTCGGTTGGGTGACTCTGACTCACACTCAACGCTGGCACGCCCATCGAGGCACCTCGGGCCGCGGACATGTGTACCAGGGCAGATATCGATCATTTCTCGTGGAAACAGAACGTTATCTGGCGACGGTTTGCCGGTACACGGAGCGCAATGCGGCGCGCGCGGGGCTGGTCGATCAGGCTGAAGCGTGGCGATGGTCGAGCTTATGGCGCTGGCATTACGGTGACGCGGCTTCAAAGAAGTTGCTCAGCCCCTGGCCCACGCCCTCTGGCAGGCGGCCGAGCAACTGGTTGCGACTGGTGAATCAACCTCTGACCGAGGACGAACTGGAAGCGATCCGCACCGCCAGCCAGCGCGGCCGGCCGTTTGGCTCGCAGAACTGGCAAGCGCGCGTGACAAAGCAATTCGGACTCGATTCCTGCTTCCGCCCGCGTGGCCGCCCTAAAAAAGGTTCCTGACACCTTTTTCATGGTTGCGGTGCTGCTAATCGTAAAAAATGCGGCAAATTAAGCTTTATCTTGCTTTTATCCGCGCGGCTGTTCTAAAAAAGGTTCCTGGAACCTTTTCTGAGTTCGACGCGTTGCGTTATTGACCCGCAAACCCGTCACCATGACAATAATCATGGTGCCCTACCCCTCTCCCTGTGGGAACGGCCATGCGACACAAGAAACTCATCGCGCTGTTGGTCGTCGTTGTGGTGTTGTTTACGCTTTGGTTGTTCACCAATCCACCCGGCCGTTTTGGTTGGTCCTACTACGGCTTTTCCACGTACAACTCATTGCCACGATTCGTATCAGACTTTCAAATCCGTGGAGATGGCCAGATACGAAAGATCGACAAGACCCACGATTTGTCATTTGATCAAATTCAATGGTTGTTGGACCCCAGGCCGGACGTTTTGATCATCGCACAGGGATGGCAGGGGCTCACGGTGCCCGATGACCGAATCAGAACATATGAGGGGTGCGAAATTCACATCCTCACGAACAAGAAAGCAATCGACCTTTACAATCGCCTGAAACGGGCAGGTAAACGAGTAGCGATTCATTACCATTCAACATGCTAATGTGAGTCATTTCACCCAGACGCGGCATTAGCGGCGTGTTGGAAGGCAAGGCTGAATGAAACTCAGGCGCCGGGTGCGGCGGGCAGGGTGAAGATGAAGGTGCTGCCCTGGCCGGGGGTGGACTGGACGCGGATGTCGCCGCCGTGGGTCTGGATGATGCTCTTGACGCTGGCCAAGCCGACGCCGCGGCCGGGGATGCTGTGCGTGCCGGAGTGGGTGGCGCGGCGGAAGACCTGGAACACCTGGTCCAGATCGCGCGGATCGATGCCGCGCCCGGTGTCGGCCACATAAAACGTCACGTCGGTCGGCGTCTGCTGGGCCCGGATGCTGATGCGCTTTTCGCCTTCGTCCACCATGTACTTGATGGCGTTGTCGATCAGGTTCTGGAACACCTGGCGCAGGCGGTTGCGCTCGGCGAACACGGCCGGCAGGGGCGAATCGATCTTCAACTCGATGCCCTTCTGCTCCAGGTCGTAGGCCAGGTTGTCAGCGATCTCCCGCAACAGGGCCTCGGTCTCGACCATCTGCTTTTCGCCCGGACGGGTGTGGATGCGCGAGATCTCCAGCAGGTCGTTGATCATCTCCGTCTGCTGGTGGGCGTTGCTGGTGATGCGCTGCAGCTTATTGAGCACGTCCTGGGCCAGGTCGTCGTGATGCTTGCGCACCAGCAGGTCGGAAAGCCCGGCAATGTTGCGCAGCGGCGCGCCCAGGTCGTGGCTGACAGCCCGCAGGAACTCTTCCTTGTCGCGCATCTCCGATTGCAGACGGAGATTGAGCTTCTCCAGCTCAGCGGTGCGCTGGCGGACCTTGGCTTCCAGTTGCGCGTTGGCCTGCTGCAGTTGATTGCGGGCGGTCAGCAGGTGGCTGGCCATGTCGTTGAAGCGCTGCGTGAGCAGGCCCAGTTCGTCGTTGCCGGCCGGAGGCACGGTGGTGGGTTGGCGGCCGAGCGCCAGGTCGGCGGTGGCGCGCACCAGCGCCAGCAGCGGGCCGGTCCATCGCCGCACTGACCAGACCACCAGCGGCAGCGAGATCAGGCAGACCATGCCGGCCGCGCCCAACTGGGCCAGTTGCATCTGCGTCTGTGCCTCACCGATGCGACGATCGCGCATGGCCAGCACCACGAAGCCGTCGAGTTCGCGCACCAGGCCGGAATGGGCCCGCTCATCAATGCCCTTGGGTGGGTTCCAGATCGGCGTCTTGCGGGCCACCACCGTGCTGCCGTCAGATAATTCGATGGGCTCGCTGGGCTCGATGTATTTGCCGTCGAACGCCAGGGCGACCTCGGCGAAACCGGCATAAGCCAGGGGATCGAAGGTGTGCTGATAGATGGTGTGGCTGCTGGAGTCGGTGACCGCCACGAAGGCGACGCGCGGATCCAGCGACAGGCCGTCGAGCACCTGGTCGGCATTGGACGTCCAGTGGCCGTCCTCGATGCTGCCGGCAAAAGCCGCGGCCAGGGTCTGGGCCAGCAGTTCGCAGGTGCGCACGTGACTGTCACTGAGCGAGCGGCGGGCGATGTCACCCAGCCACAGCGCGCTGATGAGCGTGGCAGCGATGACCAAACCCAGTGTCCACAACACCACGCGACGCTGGAGGCTGCCGCGCGGCTGATCGATTGCCTCGTCCTGAACTGGGATTGCAGCAGAACTCACGCAGTGTTCATCGGCGCTATTCAACGTCCGATTTAGCGGTTACACTACGGTAATGTCAAATGACGAATGTCGAATGACGAATGTCCACTGCCCAGTAAGGCGCAAAACGCCGCGATTTTGGCTCTTGGTCATGGGGCATTGGTCATGGGTCATTCTCGCCCTTTCTTTCGCCGGCTGCCGCAGCGTGCCGGCCGAGGCGCCCAGCAATCCCGCTCCGGTGGTGGCCGGTGAATACGACGACGTGTATCGGGCGGCCATCGACACGCTGCGCGACGAGGGATTTCGCGTCGAGCGCCAGGACTATCGCTTCGGTCGCATCAGCACGGCCGCGCTCGATTCGCCCAGCATTGTCGAGCCGTGGCGCGGACACAACAGCACCGCGCAGCAGACGCTGGCCTCGACGCTGGATCAGCTTCAGCGGCAGGTCAATGTTTTGTTCGATCCCGTGCCGGAGGTCGAAGGCGCCTACACGCTGCGGGTCGAGGTGATCATCGAGAGACAGGAACAGCCGCTGCGGCGATTGACCGGCACGGCCACGCGACAGCGCATCAGTACCCTCAACGACGTGCCCGCCGAGTGGTCCCGCCGCGGCGTCGAGGCCGGCTACGACCTGCCCATCGGCCGCGACGCCGAGTACGAAAAACGCCTGCTGGCGATGATCTTTGCCCGCGCTGAAGCACGGTGATTGGGAATTTTAGATTTTACAATTTAGATTTTAGATTTTTCAATTTGGGCGATGTGTTGTGAAGGTGATGTTGTGGGCCAATCTAAAATCGCAAATCAAAAATCTAAAATCACCTCCCCCCTCCACCTCGGCCACTCGCCCGATCCCGATGACGCTTTCATGTGGTGGCCGCTGGCGGACTTCGTGGCGCCCGACGGCGTCAGGCATTCGCCGCAGATCGACACCCGCGGCTACCAGTTCATCCATGTGCTCGAAGATATCCAGTCCCTGAATGTGCGCAGCGAAAAGGGTGACCCCCGGAAGTTACTGGAAATCACCGCCCTGAGCATCCACCAGTATCCCTTCGTCACCCATCGCTATGCCCTGACCAGTTGCGGCTCGTCCATGGGCGATCACTACGGCCCGATGATCATCTCATCTCGCCCGCTGCAACCCAAGGCCGCCGACCTCAAGGGCCTGCGCCTGGCCATGCCCGGCGAACGCACCACCGCGTGGCTCACCTGCCGCATCATGCTGGCCGAGCTTGGCTTGACCATCGATGACCTGGACTGGCATTTCGTGCCCTTCGATCAGATCATCCCCCGAGTGGCCGCGGGCGATTTCGAGGCCGGTCTCATCATTCACGAGGGCCAGATCACCTATCAGAATCAGCAGCTTCACCTGGTGATCGACCTGGGCGCATGGTGGACGCGCACGCGCGGGCTGCCTCTACCGCTGGGTGGCAACGCCATTCGTCGTGACCTGCTCGAGTCGGGCCAAGGCCCGGCGATCTGTCGCGTGCTGCTGGATTCAATCCGTTACGCGCTGGAGCACCGCAATGATGCAGTGCGCTTCGCCCTGAATTACGCCCGCGACATGGACAGCGCCCTGGCCGATCGTTTCGTGGGCATGTACGTCAACGACTGGACGCTGGACTACGGCGAAAAAGGCCGCGCCGCGGTGCGCCGCCTGATCGAACAGGCCGTAGCCGCCGGCTTCGTACCCGACCCCGGCCCGATCGACTTCATCGAGCCGGAAATGTGAAAGTCGAGATCCAAAATTCGACATTCGACATTCGACATTCGAAACTTGAAACTCGAAACTCGAAACTCACCCTCCCCCCATGCCATACACGATGCTCGCCAGCACCGCCAGGATGCCCGCGATCATCCAACTGATCCACGTCCATCGCCCCAGCCGCCGCCGCAGATGCGGATCCTCCGCTGGCAGCGCACCGTCCGGCTGGCCCACCAGCACCATGCGCCCGCTCTCGTCAAAACGTGAAATCACTCTGCCCGCGATGATGTCATGGCGCACTTGTGACGGATGAACACCCAGCATCTGGGCTGCCTCCATCACTGATAACCATCGCTGGGCCATGTTCGGTTTGGTTGAGTGATACCCGGTCCGCTTCGGTCAGTCCGAAGCCATCAGCAATATTTTCGAAACAGACTCCGCGCAACTTGAACGCTCCGGCCGAAAACACGCCCCCGCAGACCACCGCAACGGGTGCATCAACCTCACGATCCATACAGATAGTCCCGCCTCTGCAATCGCCCGCCGAGCCCCAGGTTCGTCAGCAGGTAACGCAACGCATCACAGAAATGGTCCGGCCCGTCCTTCACCGGCTCCTCCCGACGCGGCCGCCGCACGTCGTAGTGATATGTCCGCATCGCCTCGATCAACCCCGTGCAGCGCGGGTGAATGAATAACTGCCCGTGATCCAGCAGCCGACGAACAAGCTCCACGCCTTCCCGGATCGTCGCCTGCCGCGCCCGCACACGAAAACCATGTCTGCGCAGCACCGCCGCATCGCTCAGTCCCGTCTGACTGTTGCCCGCGCCCCCAGCCGGATCGATGCCCACCCACGCCAGCTCGCCGTGCCCGCGTCCCTGGATGGCTGCCACGTGATCCTCCAGCCGCGTGCGCTGCTGCGCATACTCATCGATCACGTGCACCAGCAGGTTGTCGCCGCCGCCGTCGAGCCGTCCACGAACGATTGCCCACAGAAAAACCGTCGGATTGCGCCACCCGAAGTCCATGCCCCCGACCATTAACCATTTAGCATTTAGGCTAAATGCGTTCTGCCGACCTTTCGCTTTTCCGGTGCCGACAAGGATAGGCGAGCAGGTGTTTTCGGCGATGGGGGCGATGGTTGCGGCGGGAGCGGCGGCGGGCCAGGTGATCTGCTCGCGCACGTGGCGACGGGGGGCAAACTCTTCAAACACCCGCTCCCGTGCCGCGGGCAGGCGGCACATCATCTCCGAGTCCCAGGTCAAGCGGCTGCTGCGCTTCCACTGGCGCACCAGGTCATCGACGCTCACGAAGCCGGCCGCATGCTTGGCGCGACCGCCGCAGTCGTCCCACAACACGCAGCCGGCGCACGGCCGATCCGGCCCACAACGCTCGATCACGTCCAGCACCGTCCAGCGAATCAGACGTGGCCTGGAGATAGCGGATTCTTCGATGGCGGATGGCGGATAGCGGATGGCGGATGGATCGCAGCCCGCGGCGTCACGCGCAAAGCTGGTGTCACCTGTAGGCCGCGATGACGTGGCTGGCCACGATCCACTTCGACCATTTGACAACAATCCATCCGCCATCGCCCATCCGCCATCCGCCATTTCCCCGGTTCCGCCATCCGCCATCGTCCCCTCTCCCACCAGTCGGCTCATCAGGCCGCCGGGCACGTGCATGGTTGACAGGGCTTCGATCACCCCCGGCACATGTTGCCCGGCGCAATCGGCGCTGCGCGTCACCAGTTGAGCGGCTTCCCACACATCCGGGCCGAACATGTCCACTTCGTCGCAGCGAAGCTTCTGCACGCGTAAGCCGCGCACGCTGCGCTGCGACTGGCTGAGCACCGCCGCCCGCGCCCCGGTGCGCGTCACCACCCGCCGCTGTGTCGGCTCGCCGCGCAGCAAGCCACGCAGCAGCGGCCGATCCAGCAGGGCCAGCACGTGCTCGTACATCCGCTGCGACTGCTCCAGCGATCCGCCCAGAATGCGCAGCTCGATGCCAGGCTTGAACAGCAGGTCCAGCACCGTCGCGGCCGCCCCCAGCATGGTCTTGCCTCCGCCGCGCGGGGCCCAGACCACCACATCCTGTCCACGATCGAAAAACGCATGGGACAGATAGTCCAGTGGTGATGCGCCCTCCGCGCTGACTGGGACACTTCCGGGGGCGGATGCACCCGGCGTGCTGAAGCACGCCTCGCCCCGCGTTGCACTTGCGGGGGCGCCCTGTGTTGCACTTGCGAGGGCGCTCGGGACATCCAGTCCCAGCACAGCCTGCACGAACGTGCGCAACTGGCGCGGATCGCGCGGGCGATACTTCCACAGGGCTTTGAGTCGCCGCTGCTTACTGCGTGATGTGGTCATGATTGAACTCCAAAGAAGACCAGCCACGGATGAACACGGATACACACGGATGAATCGGCCATGCGCCTCTTCCCATCCGTGCTAATCCGTGTCTATCCGTGGCCAAAGACTTGCTCAGTCCGCGTCCTGGGCGTCCAGGTGCTGGCGTTGGCCGGCGATCTTCAGTTGCTCGCGCGTCTCGCTCATCTGCGCGAAGAAGCTGGTCAACTCCGAATCATTCGCGTCGTCCCCAGCCTCATCCTGCGGCCCGGGCAGCAGCTTAAGACCCGGGGCAGCCTTCAGCAGATCGACGCTGGCCCGGCGCATCACGTCGTCTTCCTTGTTGGACTTCGTGCTGCTGAGCAGGGCGGCCAGCTTCCACAGGCCGTGGCGGCGATAACGCGACAACTGCAAGCGCGTCTGGGCATCGTTCAATCGCGCCACGTCCGCCAGCACCGTCCAGTTCTCCGGCAGCCGGACCCAGTAGATCAGGTTGCTCAGGCTCAGGCGATATTCCTGAGCGATTTCGACAACGTCCTTCTCACCCTTGATCAACTCCATCAGCAGCTTCGCTCGCCGCTGCTCTCCGATCGGTCGCACCATGATGGCACTCCTTTGAAAAGTTTTGATTGCCTGATTTCTTGATTACTTGAATGTCAAACACTCGTTCATTCCGGCATTCAAGCAATCAGGCATTCAAGCAATCATCAATTCCCCCTCCCACCCCGCCAGTTTCATCAAAGCCTGTTCCCGCGTGCCGCCGATTTGCGCCAGCTTCGCTTCCAGGTGTATTTTCTGCGGCAGCGGCAGGAAAAAATGCACCGGGGCCGGCAACTGCTCCGCCACGCGCGGCGGGCGCGGGGCCGGGGGCTGCGACTGGGCCAGGGTCAACAGCCGTTGCAGCTTCTGCTTCGCCTCCGGCAGCAGCGCCTCGAGGCGCGGTAACTTCGCCTGAAGTTGTTTGAGAATCTGAGCTCGCTTGCGCGGATCATCCTGGCCCTGCAGGCGATTGAGCGTGGCCAGCAGCAACAGGGCCTCGTCGTCATCGACATCCCACACCATGCAGCGGGCCGAGTCGCGTCCGAGCTTTTGCAGGGCGATGGCACGGTGATGGCCGTCGAGAATCTGATAGTGCGGCGGGGGAGCGAGGTTTTTGTTTTTGGGGGCGTGGGTTGAATCGCCCGGCGTGCTGCCCCCGCAAGTGAAGCACGCCTCGCCCTGTGTTGCATTTCCAGGGGTGGGGCCGAGCCGGACCCTGCGAGTCCGGTCCGGGCACACAGTGCCCGGCTCTGTTCCGAGGGCGGGCATGACGCGCACAATCAGCGGCGGATAACGATCGCTTCGCTTGAGGTGAGCCACCAGCTTGTTCAGCATCTCGGCCGACATCACGTTGCTGTTGGCCGGATGCGCGTGCAGGGCGGATAAGGGGATGATTTCGATGTTCATGGTTGCTCCCTGTTATCGCGCAGGTAATACACCGGCTCCAGCAGCAGATGATCCCTGGCATAGCGCAGGTGATCGCGCGGATCGGCGCTGGCGCACGAAGACCGTCCCGCCAGTTGCCGGTACCAGCGCTGCAGTTCACTGAGCAGCCAGGTTTGTTGCGCTGCCGGAAGTTGCTCGATGTGTCGCCAGGCTGCGTCGAGGTCGGTCAGATCGTGGCAGGAAAGATTCACCTGGGACAAAGCGGCGTGCAGGCGATCATCGAAAGCATGGCGCGGCCGATGGTACGCCGTCATGCCCGCCCGCTCGAAGAACGGATTGACCTTGCCCATCGCAGCCAACGCCTCGGTGTAGATCGTGGTGGCGCTGTCCAGGGCATGACGCACCAGCTTCACCGCCAGGCCCAGCCCGCGCCACTGCGGATGCACCACCACCCGGCTGATGCAGCGCAGCTCCGCATTCAGCAGCCGTGCCCGCTCCCCCGGTAGTAACCACGTGCCGTATCTGTCATCCAAGGCCAAATTGCGCATGCGGCACATCAGGGCCGGCAGCGATTCGACCAGCACGGCCACCGTCTGCGTGCGCTGCGGCTGCTTCAGGTAACGCCCGACCACCGTGGGCGCCACGCGGCGAAGCGCCAGCACGCGCGCCATCGTGGCGGGCCGGGCTGATCGGTAATGATGCTCGGCCAGAGCCAGGTAATCGCGGACGTTGCCGGGGACGAGTTTCAGTTGGTCGGTGAGCATGGTCGTTGGGAATGAGTGATTGCTTGATTGCTTGAATGCCTGAATGCTTGAATAGATTTGACATTCAAGCAATCAAGAAATCAGGCATTCCAACATTTATCTCCTGACCATCTCCAGCTCCGCCCCCAGGTGCTGTTCGATCAGGCAGTCGGGCGAAAGTTCCTCCAGCAGGTCATCGTGCGTGGTGGCTGCCACGAAGCAGACCGATTTGTCCGTTGTCCACTTGCGCACGTTGGCGGCAATCACCTTCGCGGTCACCCGGTCCAGGGCGGCGCCGAACTCGTCAGCCAGCACCACGCACCACTTGTCATCGCGGCGCTGTTCGACCGTGGCCATGATCTGCGCCAGGCGCAGGCGATAGCGCTGGCCGTCGGACAGTTGGCTGGGCGAGCGCAGCATGACGAAGGCATCGTTGAGCCCGGCCAGCGACAGCAGACGCAGGCTGTCATCCAGCGTCAAGCTCAGCGTATCGACCAGCGCGACGTCGCCCAGCGCGGGCAGATCGTTGAAGTCGATCAGCGTGACACATTCGTTGTCAGCCAGTTGCTGGCGGATCAGGCGCAGCAGCGTGCTCTTGCCCGAGCCGGAGGGGCCGGTGATGAAGACGACTTCGCCGGGGCGCAGGACAAGTTGTGTGGGCTTGACCACGGGGATCTGCCGCTGTTGATCGACGCCCAGGCCGAACATGGCGGCGACCTGCAGCACGTTGGGCGAAGGCGTCACTGCGGTGGGCATACAGCAGGCAAGCGAGAGCGTCTGGTCGTTGGCTGCGGTGAGGTTGGTAGCCCCCGGAAGTTGGTCTGGTGTATTTTTCATTAGAAATTGAAACCGGATTGCCCTCGCCGAGGGGATATCATTTCAGTGGTCACCGCCCGGAGGAGGCGGCCATTGCGGGGGTGGCAGACGCTGGTAAAGATGGCGGCGAAAGCGGGCCATCTGCCGGCGAACTTCGTGCAGACTCAGGCCCAGTTCGTCAGCCACGTGGCGGTAATTCTGCCCCAGCAAGATGACGCGGCAGGCGGTGCGGCGGGTGTCGGGATCGAGGTTGCGGCCGCGGCGGGCCAAGAACTGGAACTCCGTGCTAGACATATGCTTAATGAGAATCGCCAGACGCCGCTGCAAGGTCCGCGGCGGGCATCCGGTGGCCTTGGCCAGACGACTGATGGGCAGGCCGTGCCAGTAGATGTGCTCGATCAGAAGGCGATCGGCCTCCGGCAGGTGCCGGGCCAGGTCCACCAGTTGATTCAGGCGTTTGCGTCGTCGGTCCCGAGCCGCCTGCCCGCCGAAACGTTCGCTGGTCATGGGGTCTTGCTTTCCATTGGGATGTATGGTATATGTTAGGTATTGTAGTGGAAAAGCAAGGCGTGTCAAGGCAGTTTTCAGTAGAATTTGAAATGCCCCCGGAAGGGTTTGGCGCTCGGAAGCATCAGCATGCAAACTGTCGGACAACGCATTCGCACGCAGCGCGAGCAGTTGGGCCTGACCCTCAGCGCCCTGGCCGCTCGGGCCGAGGTGGCGGTCAGCTATCTGTCAATGATCGAGAACCATCGCGTGGACAATCCGCCCTCGGCCGCGGTGCTGGGCCGGCTGGAAGCAGCACTGCAGATGCGTCAAGGCGAGCTTCAGCGTGCGGCCGCGTGGCAGCGCGCTCCCGGTGCGGTGCTGGATACCGTGCAGCAACTGGCCGACCAGGCCCAGCGCGGCCGCGACCTGGCGCAGTGGCTCAACCAGGTCACGCCACGCCGCGGCGGACTTCGCCGACTCGATCAACTCTACCGCAGCGGCGCTTTGCGCCGACGCATCCAGAGCGCGCTGGCCGAGGACGAATCGCAGATGGCCGAGGGCCGAGGGCAGAGGGCGGATGGTAAGCAGACAGGCGAAGCTCAATCTGCCATTTCCCATCTGCCATCTGCCATCTGCAAGGTGCCGCTGATCAACAAGGTCGCGGCTGGTTATCCGCGCGACTTCACCGATCTCGATTACCCGGCCCGTGTCGCGGACGACTATGTCCCTGCTTACGGCATCGAAGATCCCGATGCGTTCGCGGCTGCGGTGGTGGGTGCGTCGATGGAGCCAGCCTATCGCGAAGGCGACGTGGTGGTCTTTTCGCCGCTGGCCGACGTGTTCGACGGTTGCGATTGCTTCGTGCGTTTGGAGCCGGACCATGAATCGACCTTCAAGCGAATTTTCTTTGACGGCGGCGGCAGCATGATCCGCCTTCAACCGCTGAACCCGACCTTTGCGCCGCGGATCGTCAAGCGCGGGCACGTGGCGGGTCTGTATCGCGCGGTGCTGCGCATCAGTCGGTTGTAGTCCGACCGCGCAGCGATGGCGCGACAGCCGCGGTTGAGGCTGTTCATCGCCACATTCACGTGTCACAAAGGGACGCAGCGCAACGTTTGTGCGCGCCGGCGCGACACCAGCGCGGCGCATGTGCTGCTGCGGATTGCAATTAGAAAATTTTTCGGAGGGTCAAAAAATCGCCGCCGGCGTGCCAGCCTGTGCGCGCCGGATCAGGATTCGACCAGGCACATGGCACGAAGCAGCTCGGCGACAGACCAGGCCTGGGCGAAGCAGCCCACGGGTCGGGCGGCGTCGGCGGGCTCGGCTTCGAAGACCTCGTGGAGCTGTCCGAAGCTGCACGGGCGCGGGTCAGAGGCGGTCAACTGCTCGATCAGCGGCGCGATGGCGCGGGCCGCCCGCTGCCGCGCTTCCTGGCAGAAGTCGTACGCCCGAAGCGTCGCCTCGGCATACGGCCCGATCAACCACGGCCAGACCGTGCCCTGGTGATACGCCTCGTCGCGCTGATAAGCATTGCCGGTGTAGCGTGGATGATAGTGAGCGTCATCCGGCGGCAGCGTGCGCAGACCCATCGGCACCAGCAGCTTGTTGCGCAGCAGTTCCACCACCGCCTGCTGCTTCGGTTTGGACAGCGGAGAATGCGGCAGACTGACGGCGAAAACCTGGTTGGGACGCACTGACGCATCGCGGCGCAGCTCGTTCTGTTCGTCGAGATAGACATGGTCGTACAGTCCGCCGGCGTGCTGGTTCCAGAAGGTTGCTTCGAAGCTGTCGCGCACGCGCTGGGCGAGTTGTTCGTAGCGCTTCTGTTTGGATTCGCGCTGGATCAGGCACATCAGGCTGTGATACCAAAGCGCGTTGATTTCCACGGCTTTTCCGAAGCGCGGGGTGAAGACCACGCCGCCGCAGGCCGCGTCCATCCAGGTCAACTGCGAGCGCGCGTGTCCCGCAACGATCAGGCCGTCGTCGTCGCTGTGGATGCGCGTTTTGTCGTCGGTCCACGCGCCGTTGAGATACGATTCGACGATGTGGATCACCGCCTTGCGCAGGAAGCTTTTCCAGGCGACGTCATCGCGTGTCACGCGCAGATATTCGAACGCGGCATAGACGAACCACAAGCTGGCATCGACCGTGTTGTAGTCGGCCCCGGTGGAAGTGGCAGCTTCGTCAGCAGACACCTGATCGTGGAAGCGATTGGGGATCACGCCGTCGCGCAGGTGGGCGGCGAAGGTCTGCAGCACGCGCTTGGCCTCGGCGTGGCGACCGGTGCACAGCAGCAGCCCGGGCAGGGCAATGAACGTGTCGCGGCCCCAGTCGGCGAACCAAGGATAACCAGCCAGAATCGTCGAGAGTTTTCGCTTGTTCACCGTGCGATCGACCACGAAATCATCGCAGGCGACAGCGAACGTCGCGGCATGTTGGCCGGCGAGTTTGCTGCGCACGGGCGCCAGGTGTTTGGCGCGGGCGGTGGTGTCGGGCTGCGGTTTGGCGGCCTTATCACCGAGGGCGGCGGTAAAGAGGATTTCGCCGTTGGCCGGCACATCGACGACCATCGCGCCGGGCACGAAGTAGTCTTCGCTGCATTCCTGGCCGCGCTCGGCATCAACGGGATAGAAGACGTGCTGCCACCAGTGCGCATTGGGTTCGAAACTACTACCGGGCAGGTGACAGGTGACGATCAGGTCGCCGCGCCGGGCGCGCAACGTGTCGCCCTCGACGGTGATGCCCGGCTCGCCCCAGTGCTGTCCGCACACGGCATGGAAATCGCGCAAGGTGAGCATGGGCGAGAGGCGCATGGTGGCGCGGGCCTTGAGTGTTTCGAGGCCGCGCAACTGGTAACGCAACGTGATGGCCTGTTTTTTCCAATGCAGGAACAGTTCGCGCTGGATTTCGATGGTCCCCCAGTGAAAAGTCCAGCGCACGCTCAGGCCGCGCTCGAAGCGCTGCAGCATGTGGCATCCGATGGGAGCGAACACGGTGTCACGTCCGCCCGGCCCGCTGCGGAACATCAGCGAGGCAAGGTCGATGGGCTGCGAAAGGTCGGTCGGCTCGCCCGCATCGTGAGGCCGATGGATGACCAGTTGATCCCAGATTTGATTTAGCACCACAACACGGTCAACGGGTGGTTTGCATGCCGCGATCAGCAGGCCATGATAGCGCCGGGTGTTGATGCCGGGCGCGGTGGAGGCGGCAAAAGCGCCGCTGCCGTTGGTCAGCAGCCACTCCTGGTTGACTCGCTGCTCGGCGAAGCCGTCGAAATCAATGGCGTGCGTTCGCCAGTCGAGGTCCATGGGGACAGTCTAACCGAAGTAGTCGATGAAGCGCTGTAACCAGAACACGGCAACGAAGACGCCGGTAGCCACGAGGATCAGCACGATCAGCGCGATGATGCCGTGCAGTTGCATGATGTGATTGCAACGGTGGCAGAAAAACTGGCGTGAGATCGGTGATTGTGGAAATCTCTCGTACCAGCGGTAAAACATCCACCGTCGCCGGCCGACGGCGGTTTGCCCGCAACGTTCGCACACGTCGCACTCAGATGTTTCAGCGGGTTCAGGTGCAGACTGCTTCGTAGGCTGGTTCATACGCCACCTGCGTTGCCGGTAGAAAGACAATCGCAGTGTAACGCTTCTCGTAGTTGCGTGAACACGCCGAAAAAGTTGGATTGTTATCCGCCAAGTCGCGGCAGTGTCGGGCGCTGGGTGAGCAGAGCTTCGGAAGTCGTATCGGACAGGATGCGCAGCAGTTCGATCTCGACGCTAAGCGTGGCGTCGGGCGGGATCAATGCGCCGGCCCCGCGCGCTCCGTAGGCCAGGTAGGGCGGAATGACCAGCACTCGCTTTTCACCTTCAGCCATGCCGATCAGGCCCAGTTCCCAGCCGGGGATCAGTTGGTTGTCACCGATGCGGCAGCGCAGGGGTCGGCCGCGAGTGGCGCTGTCATCGCAGGGATCCGCGCGGCCTTCGACGTACGTGACGTAGTTGAATTCCACGGCATCGCCGGGTCGTGCGATGCGACCTGCGCCGGCGTGCAACACTTCATGCTCGACCCCCGGAAGGACTTCCAGCAATGTGATCTGAAATTGCAGCGTGGCATCCGGCAGGTTGGCGTCCAGGCGGCCGGCCCAGCCGCCGCTGATCAACTGCGGCGGCAGCAGCAGGGTGCGGGTTTCGCCCACGCGCATGCCAGCAATGCCTTCGTCCCAACCGCGGATGGCCTGGCCGGACCAGAGCACGAAGCCGATGGTATCGGGTGATGCGATGGCGGATGGCGGATGGCGGATAGCGGATGTGGTCTGCTCGGTGTCGGCAGCCGCCAGAGAGTAGTACACACGGACGAACTTGCCGGCGGTGGCGGTTTGGCCGTGGCCGGATTCTTCAATGCGATAGCGCAGGCCGCTGGCGGTGCTGACCCAGGGGAGGGAAGAGGGAATGTCGGACGTCGAATTTCGGATGTCGGATGTCTCGCCATGCGCGTCCGTGTTCTGAACATCCGCCATCCGCCATCCGCCATCCGCCATCACGTCATCGGCCACGCCCATCTTTTCAAGTATCGCGGCGCCCTGGGGGGTTTTGAACAGGAAGTACCAGGCGCCCAGGACGATGGCGGCCAGGATGATCAGCCAGACCAGCAGGCGTCGTTTGCCGCCGCGTTTGCGGCCGGTGGCATCGTGCAACTGCTGCTGGGTTTGCTGCTGGCCGCTGGATTTGGCCTGGGCCATTTTGGCGGCCATGTCGGCGGCGCGCTGCTCGTGCAAGGCTGAGCCCTGGCGGGTGGGTGAGCCGTAGTAACCCGAGCCGTCGCTCTTGGGCAGGGCATAGAAGATGCGGCCTTCCTCGTCGCGCAGGGCGCGGCTGATGTCCTGATCGCGCACCTTGACGGGTAGGCCGGAGTACGGGCTGTGGACGATGATGGGCATGACGTGCTCGCGACTGGTCATTTTACCCGGCGGCCGCGTGGGACGATAGGTCCAGTAATCTGCGCGAAGGGGGTCTATCGGCGAAAAAGGGCGTCCACTTCAGTTACAAATTTTTTCAGTCAACGTGGTTCGTCCGATTGCTTGGAGGCGATCGCCCGATGGGTGGTGGCCGGAAACGCCCCCGGAAACGTCCGCGAATATCCAGGAGTCAGCCATGAGCAAGAGTGAGATGATCGAAAAAATCCGCCAGTGCAACCGCTCGGCTTCGGATGAATTTCTGCTGTCGTTCGACGAGCGGACGCTGGGCGATTACCTGTCGCGGCTGAACCTCAACGGACATCGCGGCCGCAACAGTGTGTGGGTGAGGCAGACGACCGAGCCGGCCGTGACACAGAGGGCCTGTGCGTGAAATGTCTAATGTCTAATGTCTAATGTCTAATGCCTAATGACTAATGCCTAAAGGAGGAGCGCGTGCTCTGGTCATTAGACATTAGACATTAGACATTTCTTCCTCATTCCGCCTTGGCCCGCCGCAGCATGGTGGTCAGTTCCACGACCGTTTTCTTCAGGACTTCGACATCGGTCTGCTCGGTTTCCAACTGGTCGAGCACGAGCAGGGCGAGCTTGCTGATCTGCGGGAAGCCGTAGCCGCTGCCGGAACCTTTGAGTTCCAGGCAGAGGTCAGCGATGGCGTCCTGGTCCTGCTCGGGGTCGGCCCCATCGAGTTGATCGGCGGTCTGTCCCAGGCCGGCCACAAAGTCGCGCAGCAGCGGTTTCATGGCGTCGTTGCCGGCCAGATCGCTGCGGATGGGGGTGGTGGGTTGCGGCTTGGGCTCGCCGGGCGTGAACAGGCGATCGATGGCGAGCTTGAGGTCGAGTTGATCGAACGGCTTGGTCATGTATTCGTCGGCGCCGGCGCCGCGGGCGTGAACGCGGAAAGCCTGGTCATCGTCGGCTGAGGCCACCAGGATGGGTCCGCCGAAGCCGTCGCTGCGCATCTTTTTGACCAGCTCCAGGCCATCTTCGTCGCCCAGCTTGCGGTTGATCAGGGCCATTTCCACGTTATTTTCACTGATGATCTTCTCGGCGCCGGCGACGTTGTGGGCTTCGAGAGTCTGGAAGCCGAGCTTTTCCATCCAGAGGCAGAACAGCCGGCGGTCATTTTTGAAATCGTCCACGATCAGCACCAGCGGCTTGATGGCCGGTCCGGCCGCGGGCACGTTCTGGCCTTCGTCGGCGAGGTTGATCTCCGAGGCTACAGCCACAGGTGGAGAGCTATTGGCGTTGACGAACAGGTTGATGTCCAGCGCCTCGTCGAACATGACGGCACATTCGTGGATGATGCCTTCGAACAGGCGGCAACGGACGATGCGGCCGGTGATGATCATGCCGCGGCCGTCGAGCATGGGCAGGATGACCTCAGCGGGGCTGTTGTGATAGATGAAGCGTCCGACCATAAAGGACAGCCCGCCGGAGGAGAGGTTGCGGGTCAGCACGGCATGTCGCGAGAGGTTGCCGTTGGGTTGCCGCACAGCGATGATGGCGCCCTTGGCCAGGTAGGGCACGCGCGGACTTCGCCGCTCCTGAGGCACGGGCTTCTGGTAGGACTGGTTGACGTGAGCCACCAGGCGCTGCTTCTGCTCGGCGGAAAGGCGAAGCGTTTCGATGGGTTTGTCAGCGCGGTGCGTCACAGGATTGTTATCGGTAAGTTGTGAGGGGCACTGAAGGTGGTGTGCGGCGGGCGGTGTTAATCGTTCGCCGCGGATTCGGCCGATAAAATCTCGCTGCAATTGATCAAGTTCAGCCGACGGCAGGGCGTGATGAAACCAGAGCAAGGCATGACATTGAGTGAGTTGACGGCCGGGCTGCACGTGCGCCTGAGTCGCGGCGATGGGCAGACGGTGGTGAGCGACTTGGTGGACGACTCGCGGCAGGCGTCGGTGGGTTGCGCGTTCGTGGCCCGGCCGGGCTCGCAGGCTGACGGGCGGCGCTACGTGGAAGATGCAATCAGGCGCGGGGCGGCCGCGGTGATCGAGGCTGATCAGATGAGCGTGGTGGGCGAATTGGCTGAGCGTTTCTTCGGCCGCCCGGGCAGCAGGCTGAAACTGATCGGCGTCACCGGCACCAAGGGCAAATCGACCATCTGCTTTCTGATTCAGCACCTGCTCAAGGCCGCGGGAATGCCCTGCGGTCTGATCGGTACGGTGATCATCGACGATGGGGCAGATCGACGCCCGGCCGAGTTGACCACGCCGGGGCCGATCGACTTCTCGCGCTACCTGGCGCGGATGGTCGCCAACGGTTGTCAGGCCGCGGCGTGCGAGGTGTCGAGCCACGCTTTGCACCAGGGGCGCACGTCGCATCTGCGCTTCACAAGCGCGGTGTTCACGAACCTCACCGGCGATCACCTGGACTATCACGGCACCATGCAGGAGTACGCCGAGGCCAAGGCGAAGCTGTTCGACGCACTGGATGCCGATGCCTGTGCGGTGATCAATCGTGATGACGCCTACGCCAAACGCATGGCACGTGGTTGCAAGGCGCCGGTGGTGTGGACGACGGTGGGAGGGATGACGGATGGCGGAGCAAGCTCCGCCGCTAAACGTTTAGCGGGCGAGCTTGCTCGCCCGTATTGCCTCGCCGCGATTCACGAATTGACCGGCGAGCGCAGCGAGGTGACGTTCATCGGGCCGTGGGGCGCGGTGGATGCGGCGCTGCCGCTGGTGGGAAAACACAATGTGTCCAACGCGCTGCAGGCGATCGCAGCCAGTCACAGCATCACGGATGTTTCAAGCATTCTGCCGCAGGCGCTGGCGGCTTGTCCGCAGGTGCCGGGGCGGCTTGAGCGGGTGGAAGTGCAAGGGCGAACGGATTTGCCGGTGGTGTTCGTGGATTACGCGCACACGCACGATGCGCTCAAGAACGTACTGGAGGCGCTGCGGCCGTCGGTGCGTGGGCGGTTGATCTGCATGTTCGGCTGCGGGGGCGATCGGGACAGGAGCAAGCGGCCGAAGATGGCGGCCGTGGCGTGCGAACTGGCGGACGTGGTGATTGTCACCAGCGACAATCCGCGCCGCGAAGACCCCGATGCGATCATCGCTGACATCATGCAAGGCGCGGCCGGCAAGTCGGTGATCGTGCAGCGCGATCGGGCGGCGGCGATCCGGCAGGCGATCGAGATGGCGAAAGCAGATGACACCGTACTGCTGGCGGGCAAGGGGCACGAGGACTACCAGATCATCGCTGATTCCGCGGCGGCGGGCGGGACGCGCAAGATTCACTTTGATGATCGCGAGCATGCGGCCGCGGCGCTGGCGAAGTGGGGAAGGATGGATCATGGATGATGGATGATGGATGATGTGTGAAATCACACCGCTGCCTATCCATCATCCATCATCGATCATCCATCAGGTTACCGTCATGACCGACTTCTGGACGCCAAGACGCTTCGCTCAGATCATTGCCGGTCGCTGGCTGCGTGAGCCAGCCGACCTGGATGCGCCGCTGCTGGGGGCGAGCATCGATTCGCGCACCATCCAGTCCATGCAGGTGTTCGTGGCTATCCAGGGCGAGCAGTTCGACGGGCACGATTACGTGGAGCAGGCGATCAGCAAAGGTGCAACTTTCGCCATCGTAGCCCGCGCGTTGGACTGGCCGCTTAAGCGGCCAGTCCGAAGCCCGGAGGCGATCCCCATGCTGCTGGTGGAAGATACCGTCAAGGCCCTGCAGCTACTGGCTTCCGCCTGGCGCAAGGAGTTGGCGGCCGGGGGGTGCAAGGTGATTGCCGTCACCGGGTCCAACGGCAAGACCACCACGCGCCATCTCATCCATTATCTGCTGAGCGCCCGCTTCCACGGCACACAGTCGCCCAAGAGTTTCAACAATCACCTGGGCGTGCCGCTGACATTGTTGGCCGCCCGCGCGGATGATGACTTCGTGGTGGCCGAGGTCGGCACCAATCATCCCGGCGAGATCGCGCCGCTTGCCGAGATCCTGCGCCCGGATGCCGCGGTCATCACCACCATCGGCCTGGCCCACATCGGCAACTTCGGCACACGCTCCGCCATCGAGAAAGAGAAACGCTCGCTCTACGATCACGTGGCGCCCGGCGGTCTGAAGGTGCAGCCCGATCTGCAACCCGATGACGCGCTGGTCGGCCGCCTGCCTCTTCCGGGGGCGCACATGCGAAGAAATGCCCAGGCCGCGGCGGTGGTGGCGCAGTGGATGGGCTTAGACGACGTGCTGATCGCGCAGCGTCTGGCGGATCTTCCGGGGGCGCCGCTGGAAGGCCGCTGGCAGACGATGCGCCTCGGGCGCGTGACGGTGATCCACGACGCCTACAACGCCAACCCCGACTCCGCCATCGCAGCCATCGACCTGCTGGTGATTCAGAAGGCTTCCCGGCGGGTGCTGGTGCTGGGCGACATGCGTGAACTGGGCGAGCACAGTGCCGCAGCACATCGGCGGGTGGGGGCGCACTATCGCAAGCTGCGTGAGAGTCAGGACCTGTTGATCGCCATCGGCACTGATGCCCGCCTGGCTGGAGGTGAACACACTTTCGACGCGGAAGCAGCCGACATGCCGACCCGCGTCGCGGAACTGCTGCGCGAAGGTGACCTGGTGTTGTTGAAAGGCTCGCGTGCCATGAGACTGGAGCGACTGATCCCGGCCATCGAGGAACGATTCAGGCAGTAGGGAGTAGGCAATAGGCTGTAGGGTTTGAAGTCACGGGACGCCATCAAATTTGAACCCCTACTGCCTACTGCCTACCTGCCTACGCACTAGACTACCCCCATGCTGCACTGGCTGATTGAACTGCTCAGGCCCACGATCGACAGCGGCGGATTCCTTTCGCCGCTGCGGGTGTTCCGCTACGTGGAGTTCCGGGCGGTGGTGGCGATCGTGGTCAGCTTCGCCATTGTGGTGCTCAGCGGCAAGCGGACGATCCGCTGGCTGCTGGCCCGCAAGATCGGCGATCAGCCGGAGTTCTATCACAAAGACCTCAACCAGTTGATGAAGACCAAGGCCAACACGCCCACCATGGGCGGCATCCTGATCGTGGCTTCGATCTTCATCACCGTGCTGCTGTTGGCGGACCTGGGCAGCTTCTACATCCGCATGGCCATGGTGTGCATGGGCGGATTCTTCGCCATCGGGGCCATCGACGACTGGCTGAAGCTGACCAGCGCCCGGCGGGCCCCCGGAAGCGGGCGCCGCGAGGGGCTCTATACCTGGGAGAAGCTGGTCTATCAGGTGGGTCTGGCCTTGCTGCTGGGCATCTTCATTTTCTATTGGGGCTATCAGAAGCGGCCGCTGGAGCTTGACGAGATCAAGCAGATGAGCCACGCCCTGAACCTGCCGCTGCTCAAGAGCTGGGTGTTTGTCGATGGCCGCTGGGAGCCGTCACCCAACCTGATCGTTTTGGGCACGGGTGCGTTCGTGCTGCTGGCGGTGATCGTGATCGTGGGGGCCAGCAACGCGGTGAACCTGACCGACGGCATGGATGGTTTAGCGGGCGGCGTGATGGCGATCGTGGCTTTCGCCTTCGTGGTGCTGTGCATCATCGCCGGCTACGAGGACGGCAATTTCGTCCTGGCCAAGAAACTGCTGGTGCCGTTCATTCCATTGGCGGATGAACTGGCGATCGTGGCCGGGGCGATGGTCGGTTCGTGCCTGGGCTTTTTATGGTTCAACTGCTCACCGGCCCAGGTGTTCATGGGCGACTCCGGCTCGCTGACCCTGGGCGGTCTGATCGGCTTCATCGCGGTGGTCATCCGCCAGGAGTTTCTGCTGCTGATGATCGGCGGCATCTTCGCCACCGAGGCTCTGAGCGTCATCCTCCAGGTGGCTTACTTCAAGCTCACCGGCGGCAAGCGCATCTTCAAGTGCGCCCCGATCCACCATCACTTCCACCTGCTGGGCTGGACTGAACAGCAGGTGGTGGTGCGCTTCTGGCTGATCACCGCCCTGCTGGCCGCCGCGGCGTTGGCGACGATCAAGCTGCGGTGAGCGGAAGGCATGGAACCGCAGAGACGCAGAGGACGCAGAGAAAGGCAATAGAAAGAAGAGATAACCGCAAAAAGGCGCAGAAGTCACAAAATTCAGGGCTGAATCTCATCCCCTTTTGTGATTTTTGTGCCTTCTCGCGGCCATTGTATTGTCTATCTTGTCTTCCTCTGTGTCCTCTGCGTCTCTGCGGTTCAACCCGATCGATGTTACGCGTTGGCCCGCAGCCAGTCGATCAGCAGGCGGACGCCGAAGCCGGTGGGGCCTTTGGCCAGTTCCACACTGTCGGATTCGGTGTTGGCCACGGCCGCGATGTCCAGGTGGGCCCAGGGCAGGGTGGGCATCTGGCTGGGGGCATTTTCACCCACGAAATAGGAAAGAAAACCTGCCCCCTGGCCGGAATGGGCCCAGCGCTTTTCGCTGGCGTTGATCAGGTCGGCGTGCGAGCCTTTCATCATGTCGCGCAGCTCGTTCCACAGCGGCATGCGCCACAGTCGATCGCCGCTGCTCTGGCCGGCGTTGATGAACTGATCGGCCAGCTTGTCGTCGTTGGCGAACAGCCCGGCGCAGAACGGGCCCAGGGCCACCGTGATGCCGCCGGTGAGCGTCGCCAGGTCCACCACAATGCGCGGCTGGTAGCGTTTGCTGCCGTAAGCAAGGGCATCGGCGAGAATGAGGCGGCCCTCGGCGTCGGTGTTGGTCACTTCGCAGGTAACGCCATTGATGAAGGTGACGATATCGTCAACGCGGTAGCTGGCACTGTCGATCATGTTCTCGACGCAGGGGACCAGCGCGACCAGGCGCTGGGGCAGCTTGAGTTGCGCGGCAGCGACCATGGCGGCGATGACGGCACAGCCACCGCACTTGTCATACTTCATGGTCTTGCCGCCACCGGGCTTGAGCGAGTAGCCGCCGGTGTCGAAGGTGACGGCTTTGCCGACCAGCAGGATGGGCGGAGATTTTTGATTTTTGATTTTTGATTTTTGATTGGATCGTTGAGCGGGTGAGCTTGCTCGCCCCTGGTACTCGAGCACGATCATGACGGGTGGGGTGGAACCGCCTGAGCCGACCGCCAGCAGGCCGCCCATCTTGAGTTGCCTGGCCTTCGCCTGATCGATGATGCTGCAGCGCAGGCCGGTCGTCTTGCGGGCCAGGTCGCGGCAGAAGCGGGCCATGTAGGCGGGATTGGCCACGTTGGGAGGCGTGGCAGCCAAGCGGCGGGCGATGTCCACGGACTTACCCACCAGCAGGCTGTCGCGCAGGGCGTCGGTGATCTTTTTGTCGCCGTCGATGGCCAGGTCCAGGTCGAGCGGCGGGTCCTGCCGGACGGCGGCAACCTTGCTGCGGAAATCGCTGAAATCGAAGTTGGCCAGGTTGACCGCAGCGGCGATGACGGCTGCGGCGTCGGGGGCGGACAGGCGATCGCTGACCGCGGCCGGGTCGATCCAGCGCAGGGCGGACAGGCGGTTACTGAAGGCGCAGCGCAGCACCGCGGCCGCGGCCCGACGCCAGGTGGCGACGTTGACCTGCTCGGCGGGGCCCAGGCCAGCCAGGATGATGCGGCCGTCGATCAGACGGGTTTCTCCCATCTCGCCGCGGAAGGGGGTCTGCCTGAGGCCGTGGGCCACCGCTTGGTCGAGGCTGGGAATGGCGAGGCTGATCGGGCGTCCGCCCTGGACTACGGGCAGGACACGAACGGCACGGGGCGAGCGATTGCTGCGGATCTGTCGGTACATGGAGCAACACTCCGGCGAGCGGGATAAAAGCCCGTGGCAGTGTATCATGGCGCAACGCTAATGTTGTAAAGTAGTTGAGCGCGACAGCGGGTCGCGCAAAGGTTTGACAGCCTCTAAACGGGCTGGTAAGTTGCCACCCCACCCTGTATGCCTGCGGGTTGCCGTCGCGGGCGTTGGCGAATAGGAGTTGAGAGGTTGGCGGCGCTGTGGAATCTGCGAGGGTTCGAATGAAGTTCACTTCATGGCCGATGGCTGGGTGGGCATGTGTCCTTGTCGCGATGTTTGTGGTCGTGATGGCACAGGCCCAGGACCAGGCGCGTCCCACCATTCCTGCCGAGATGTATCAGGTCGATGGCCCGTTTTCGGCGGATCAGTTGAGGACGGTCGAGTCCTACGTCGATTATTACATCCACCAACTGGTCTCCGGCCAGGAGGACGCGATTGTTGACGGCCGCAACGAACTGGTCGCGCCAATGGAAAAGGGCGGCAGCAAAACGTTCAACGAGCAGTACTCCGTGATCGTTGCCCGCAAGCTGGATGCCTCGGCGGCCATGAACAAGCCGGCCGCGCCCAGCGGTGACGATGAGCAGGCCAATCGGAAGGAAGCCGCCCGCCAGGTGGTGGTGCGCTTGAACACGATGGTCGTCAGTTCGCGGCTGATCAAGGACGACCACGTGATCAATCTGATCCTCAAGGGGATCGAGGACGAGAACCCGGCCGTGCGCTACTGGGCGGTGCGTGCGGTGATCGGCGGGGGCGAGTCCAATCTGGCCCAGGAGCAGAAGAACAAGCTGGTGACCACGCTCGGCCGACAGGTCAACGTGGAGCAGGTCGAAGAAGTGGTGCGGCAACTGCTGCTGGCGCTGATCGAGCAAGACGCGGCGGATCAGGTGCTGCAGGCCCTCAATGAGCAAATCAAGCAGCATGTTGATAAACCCAGGCTGACATATGACTCCAATCGCGAGGCCATGCGCTCGCTGCTTCGCAAAATCCAGGTGGATTTAGCCAGCGGCCAGGTGGTGGATCAGTCGTTCCGCCAGTTGGCACGGGCGGCCTGCCGTTACATGGAGTTGATCACCAAGCAGACCCCGGGCGCCGCCCTGGATGAAGAAACCGAACGCGATCATCTGGAGATGGTCAAGCTGTGCGATATGGTGCTGCGGCAGGCTCACGAGGCCCTCCAGAGCGGCGTGTCCGCTCCGCCCAGCATCGATGCCGCAGCCTTCGGCAAGAACTGGAGCGCTCTTCAGGTGGCCGCCACGCAATGGCACGCCGTGCTGATGCAGCCGCCGTTCAACTTCACCGAGGATGACCTGGCGACCGCGGGACAGTGAAGTTTCAAGTTTCGAGTTTTTCAATTCGGTTCCCTGGCGCAAAACTCGACACTCGAAACTTGAAACTCGAAACTCACAGCTTCTCCTCCGGTTCATATTCCCGGCGCATCGCTTCGTCCACCTGACGCAAGAGATCGAGGTAATTCATCTGCTGCACCTGCAGATCGCGCAGCAACGGGTTGCGGGCCACCGCCAGTTGCAGCGACTGCAGCTTGTGCTTGTCCTCGACCTCGATGGGTTTGCCGGCCGCCTGCTTTTCACCAAGCGTCTGCACGTGGCGCTCGAAGTCGGACAAGGCGCGCTGGGCGTCCGTGTCCTGTTTCAGGTTGTCCAGCGTCTGATTCAGTTGCCGGACCGCCTCATGATCGGCGATGAGTTTGCCCAGCTCATGGGCCCGGCGGAGGATGTCTTCGGTGGCGGTCATAAATGCCCCTTGCTGTTTCCAACCACGATTCTCCGGTAGCATAACAACCCGTAACCCGAAACCCGAAGCCCGAAACTCGAAATAAACTCAAAACTCGAACAAGAAAAAGCCGCAGACAAAGTGTGTTTTGAGGTTTTGGGTTTGGGATTTATTTCGAGTTTCGAGTTTCGAGTTTCGGATTTCGAGTTTTGGCCGCCCCGCGTGGGCTGTCATGCACCCGGCTACACCCTCATCATCAGAAACTGATATCCCTTGTCCGAACACTACACCGAACGCATTCTGGATTACATGGCCGACCGCCGCTACGAGCCGCGCGGAGTGCGGGATCTGGCTGCGGAGCTGGCGATCCCCGAAGATCAATTCGACACCTTTCGGCGCTGTCTGGACGAGCTGGTGCAGGAGGGCCGAATCCTCCGCAGCGGCGGCGGGCAGGTGGTCCTGCCGCCCATGGGACGGTTCGTCACCGGCTCCTTCCGCCGGCACGAGCGCGGCTTCGGCTTCGTCATCCCCGACTCGCCCACCGAGCACGGCGACCTGTTCATCCCCCCCGGTGACAGCCTCGACGCCATCACCGGCGACCGTGTCCGGGCCAAGGTGCGAAAAGAGCGGCGAAGCGGGCAGGCCTCCTATGTCGGGCAGATCGTTGAGATTCTTCAACACACCGACCGCCGCTATGCCGGGACACTGACCCGTAAGGGCAGCAGTTGGCTGGTCATCGTGGACGGCAAGGCGTTGCACGATCCGGTGATCATCCGCGACCCGCAGGCCCGCAACGCCAGGGCCGGCGACAAGGTGGTCATCGAACTGGTCGATCGCGCCTCCGGAAGTAACCAATTACCAACCGGCGTCATCACCGAGGTGCTCGGCGAAGCGGGCCAGCCCGATGTCGAAACGCTGGCGGTCATGCACGCCTATGGTCTGCCCGATCAGTTCCCTGAGCAGGTTGTGGAGCAGGCACGACAGGCGGCCGCGACTTTCAAGCCCGATCAATTGCCGCCGGAACGTGAGGACCTGACAAACCTGTTCATCTGCACCATCGATCCGCCTGATGCCAAGGACTACGACGATGCGATCAGCATCGAGCGCACCGACGATGGCGGCTACCAGTTGGGCGTCCACATCGCGGACGTGGCCCACTTCGTGCGACCCGGTTCAGCCCTGGACCAGGAAGCGCAGCAGCGCGGTAACTCCACGTACCTGCCCCGCCGCGTGATCCCCATGCTGCCGGAGCTGTTGTCCAACGGCGTCTGCTCGCTGCAGGAGGGCGTCAATCGCTACGCCAAGAGTTGCTTCATCCGCTACGACGGCGAAGGCAACGTGCAGGATGCCCGCTTCGCACGCTCGGTGATCCGTTCCGCCAAGCGCCTGACTTACCTGGAGGCCCAGGCCCTGATCGACGGCGACCTGCGCGAAGCGATCAAGCACGTGCCCTCCGGAAGTGTGCCAAGGTACCCCCGAAAGTTGATTCCGACGTTGCAGTTGATGGATGAACTGGCCAAGGTGATCCGCAAGCGGCGGCTGGACGAGGGCATGATTGTGCTGGGCCTGCCGCAGGTGGAGTTGATCTTCGATGAGAGCGGCCGGGTGATCGATGCGGTGCCGGAGGACGACGCCTTCACGCACACCCTGATCGAGATGTTCATGGTCGAGGCCAACGAAGCGGCGGCCCGGCTGTTCGATTCACTGGATGCCGCCATGCTTCGCCGCGTTCATGCCGACCCGGACCCGCACGACCTGTCGGAACTGGAGCGCTTCACCCGTGTGGCGGGTTACAACATCCCCGCCCGCCCCGATCGCCGGCAGTTGCAGGGGCTGCTCGATGCCGTGCGCGGCAAACCCGCTCAACATGCGGTGCACCTGGCCGTGCTCAAGACGCTCAGCAAGGCTGAATACGCGCCGCTGCTGGTCGGGCACTTCGCATTGGCCAGCGAGCACTACACGCATTTCACTTCGCCCATCCGCCGCTATGTCGATCTGGTGGTGCATCGCGGCATTGACGCCTACCTCGATGCCCGCGGCGGCAAGCGACGACAGATCAAGCAGGCCCTGCGCGACCAGCTTCCCGATGAGCAGACGCTGGGCCAGATCGGCAAGCACTGCTCAGCCACCGAAGTCAACAGCGAATCCGCCGAGCGCGAGCTGCGCACGTACCTGGTGCTGGAGTTGCTCAGCGATCAACTGGGCGAGGACTTTGCCGGCACGGTCACTGGTGTCAGCGGCAGCGGGGCGTTTGTGGAGTTGAACAAATACCTCGTGGACGGCTTCGTGCCGCTGGAGGATCTGCCGGGTCCGCCCGACGAGCGCTGGCAGCTCAACCGCAACACCGGGGCTTTGGTGGCCCAGCGCAGCGGCAAGACCATCACCATCGGCGACACCTTCACCGTGCGCATCGCCCGCATCGACCTGCCCCGCCGCCGCATGGAATTAGTCGTGGTCGAGCCCCCCCGGAAGCAGGAGAAGAAAAGCGGCCGCAAGCAGTCGAAGGGCGCCAAAAGAGCGCACAAACAGACGATGAAGATCAAGCAGAACCAACGCAAAAAACGGCGGCGTTGACCGTTTAGCGGGCGAGCTTGCTCGTCCTTGTGCGATGTGCGAGCAAGCTCGCACGCTCAACATGATGAACCTCGCCCTCTACTATCACGACCTTTCACCCTATGCCATCGGACCGATCCGGTGGTACGGCCTGTCCTACCTGGTGGGGTTCTTCATCGCCTGGCTGTGGATTCGCCGCGTGCTGCGGGTGGGGCGATGTGATCTGGATCATCGCAAGGCGGGTGATCTGGTGGTAACGCTGGCCTTGGGCATCGTCATCGGCGGGCGACTGGGATACGTGCTGTTCTATGAGCCGGCCCTGCTGTGGACGTTCAGCAAGGAGATTCCATTCTGGCATCTGCTGGCGCTGAACAAGGGCGGCATGTCGTTCCACGGCGGCGTCATCGGCGGCGCCCTGACTTGCTGGTGGCTGGCCCGCAAGTACCAGCAGCCGGTGCCGTTCGTATGGGATTTGATGGCCTTCGCCGCGCCGCTGGGTTTGTTCTTCGGACGCATCGCCAACTTTGTCAACGGCGAATTGTGGGGGCGAGCGGTATCGCGCGACTTCCCATTGGCGGTCATCTTCCCCGGCGATCCCCAGATGCTGCCGCGCCATCCGTCACAGTTGTATGAAGCTGCCACCGAAGGGCTGCTGCTGTTTCTGGTGATGCTGTGGTTCTACCGCAAGCCGCGCAAGCCGGGCTTCGTGGGTGCGGTGTTCCTGATCGGCTACGCCATCGCCCGCATCTGCTGCGAGCAATTCCGCCAGCCCGATGAGCAGGTCGGCTTTGAGCCATTCGGCACCACCCGAGGCCAATGGCTCAGCGCTGCCATGATCGCAGGCGCGGCGGTGTTGTTGTGGTTCCTGCATCGCAGCCGGCGCGAGCCGATGGGGGGTTGGGGAGGCAAAGTGAAAAGTGAAAAGTGAAAAGTGAAAATCACAAAGTTTGCCCGTGGCGGGTCTTCATATTTTCACTTTTCACTTTTCACTTTTCACTTTCTCCCCCACTCACCCCAACTCAATCCGCGGATCCACGTACGCATAGAGCACGTCAACGATCAGGTTGAACAGCACCAGCATGGTGGAGAACAGCAGCACCACGCCGAGGATCAGGAACTGGTCTTTGGCCAGCACGGCATTGATGAAATGTTGACCCAGGCCGGGGATGTTGAAGACCTTTTCGACGACGAACGAGCCGGTCATGGCATAGGCCGCCGCGGGGCCCAGGAAGCTGAGCACGGGCAGGAAGGCGACTTTGAAAGCGTGGCGGAACAATGCCTGTCGCTGCGAAAGTCCCTTTGCCCGGGCGGTGCGCACGAAGTCGCTGCTCATCACGTCGGCCAGGCTCAGGCGGATGAGACGTGCGATGTACGCGGCCGGCATCAGCCCCAGCGTGATGGCGGGCAGCACGACCTGTTGCGGACTTCCCCACCCGCTGACCGGCAGCCACGCCAGCAATCCGCCGAAGACCACCAGCAGAACCGAGCCGGTGACGAAGCTGGGCAAACTGACGCCGATCAAAGCGATCGCTAGACTGGAGGCGTCCCACATCGAACCCGGGCGCAATGCTCCCGCCACACCAGCCGCGGTGCCGAGGATTAACCCCACCACGATGGCCGCGGCGCCAAGTGTGACACTGACCGGCAGCGCGCCGCCGATGATCTCGCTGACCGTCCAGTCCTGATACACCATCGACGGCCCGAAATCCGCCCGCAAAAACACACCCTCCAGATACTCGGTTAAAAACTTCCGGGGATTGTCCAGGTGATAGCGCCGCTGCATCGCGGCCGCGATCTCCGGGCTGATCTGCCGCTCCTCATTCTGCAGCGGATTGCCCGGCACCAGCCACGCCAGCGCGAACGTGATGGCGAAGATCACCGCCAGGATGATCGGCAATTGCAGCAGACGTCGCAGGATCAGGTTGAGCATGGCCGCCCAATATAAAGGCGGAAACTCAAATGACGAAATTCGAAATTCGAAACAATGACCAATGTTCCGTGCTTTCGTTATTCGTCATTCGGACATTGATTCGTCATTCGAATTTCGTCATTCGTCATTCGAGTCCCGGTTCACTTTCACTTTTTCCATCCGCCATCGCCCCCAGGCATTGGAGTCGAGGCCGGTGATCTGGTCTTCGCGGTACAGGTTCAGAAAAACGTAATGGAACAGCATCGCCATCGGTTGCTCGCGCAGCAGGATCGTCTCGGCATCTCGTAGCATTTGCATCCGCTTCCGGGGGTCCAGTTCACTCATCGAGTCGCGGATCAGCCGATCATACTCCACGTTGGACCAGCTCGTGGTGTTGTTGGGTGCATCCGTGGTGCGCATCTCCAGCCAGGTGTTGGGGTCGGGATAGTCGCCGAACCAGCCGGAGCGGGAGATGACGTACTGGCGGTCGAGTTGCTTCTGCGCCGCGGCCTTGGGGTCCAACTTCTCCAGAGCCACCGGCACGCCCAGGTGCTCCTGCCACATGTGCGCCACCGCCTGGGCGACGTCCTCGTGAATGCTGACCGGGGCGTAGAGAATCGACAGGCCGGTGATTCTGGAAGGATCGGGATAACCGGCCTCGGCCAACAGCTTGCGGGCAGCGACGGGATCGAAGCGGACGCCAGCCTCGACGGGTGGCTCGTAATTGGGCAGAGCGCCCGGCGGAATGAAACTGTAAGCGGCCGGCTCACCCAGGCCGGTGACGAATCGGGTCAGCGCCTCGCGGTCGATGGCCATGGACAAAGCGCAGCGAACACGAGCGTCCTTGAGCGGATTGTCGCGGCCGTCGGGCAGTTTGTCAGCACAGTTGTAGTTGTAGAAATAGGTCCCCGCCATGGTCACCGTGTGTACGTTGCCGTGCTTCTGTTTGAGCAGGGTTTCACCGAACTGCCCGCCCGGAGCGCCGGGCCAGAAGTCCGCCTGGCCCCGCTCGAACAGCAGCAGGGCGGTGTTGGGCGATTCCACGATCAACTCGCGGATCGAACGGTTGCGCGAGGCGGCTCGATTCCAGTACGTCGGCGAAGCCAGCAGATCCGTGTGCTGACGGAACTTGACGTCGCCCAAAACGTATGGCCCGTTGGTGATCAACTGGTCGCGGCGATGCCAGTAGGCGTTATCCACTTCCCACTGCCCCGTGTTGGGATCGAAATGCGTGTTCGCCTCCACCGATGCCGCATGCACCGGCATGAAAGTGGCGAACGCGACCAATTGCAGGAAGTACGGCGTCGGATGCTCCAGCTCGACCACCAGCGTCAGATCGCCCGCCGCCCGCAGGCCGACATGCCGATCAAACTCATCCAGCGCCAATTCCCACACCAGCCTCGCCCTCCCCTCACCGCTTTCGCCCGCGCCCGCCCCCTCCGGGCCCGGCGGAGGCCGGTTCACCGGCCGTCCCCCCCGCTCCACGTTCCGCGCATATGCCTTCAACTGCTCCACGCGAAACTCGAAAAACGCCTTCGCCCCACGCACGTAAAACATCAGGTCCGCATACGGCGTCGCCAAGTCCGGCGTCATGGCCCGACGCCAGGCATAAATGTAATCGTGTGCGGTGACCGGATCGCCGTTGGACCAGCGGGCTTCGGGACGCAGATGAAACGTGTAGCTCAGCCCGTCCTCCGACACCTCCCACCTCGCCGCCCCCGCCGCCTCCAACGTCATGTCGGAAAAGTCAAGATTGACCAGCGTCTCAAAAAGATTGTGCGCCAGCCGAATGTCGTGCATGTACGACATCTTCTGCGGATCGCGGCGGTTGTGCGGCGCTTCGGTGATGAACACAAAATCCGCCCCCGGCTCCACCCGCCCGCAGGCCGCGATCCACAGGCAACAGAAGATCAACACCCATCGCATCCCCCCAAGTGTACCGCCTCCACCCACCCCCATATAGCCCGGCCATTTGGCCGGGGTGGCCGCCATGTCCCCCTTGAATCACGACAGCCCATCGCGGCCGGGTCCATACCTCGGCTGAATCCAATCTCAAAATGCGTTTGCCACGGCACGAATATCGGACAACTTGGCCGACAAGATCGAATCAGCACCAACCGAGCGAATCCAGGCCAGGATCGCGGATTCGGGCGCCTTGACGCCCGCTTTCCGTACGCGCTCAACCGCAAGCCTTTCACGATCAGCCGAGTTCTGATTCATGAGCTTGCTTTCTATGGTATTCCCAACAATATCAAAACAACGTATTTGCTTCGACAGGTAGTACGCCAATCTCAAGCTCGGGCCAGCGGTCTACAAAAGTGGATGCTGAGATACGAGACAATTCGGACGGTTCGATCTTATGGAGTCCGCCACCGTAAACCCGCCCCTCACCGCGAAGTTCGTGGCCGGTGATCTGGCCGAGTAGTTCATGCACTTCGGTGATCCGGTCAGGATGTCGATGTAACATCGCTGCCAGTCCCTTCCGCGGATGCAACATGAGGTAGAGATTAGTCCCAATAGCTTGAGAACGATTTAGAATGAAACGGAAGGGTTGCTTGTCGTCCGAGCCTCGCCCCATGTAGGTGCAAAGGAAGGGAGCCGGTTCGCGTTGCTCTTGTTTATACCACCGTGAGCGTTTGCCAACCAGGTAACCATCCAGTATTCCCAGAGCCCCGGCGGTTTGCAGGTATTCCCATAACGCCGGATAGCGCTGCTCGACGATGTGTTCGGGCAAGTCGCAATCAATCACACATAACTGTTGGCCGATGAGCGGATAGCCGTCATCTTCCGTTTCAATCACCGTCTGCTTGAGATGCCGTGGGCTGGGAAGAATCGGGCGCAGGCATTCGCTGGGCAAACCACGACGCTTGGCATCCGTGCGCTCTAAGATGAAAAACTTATTGCTGCCAGTGGCGATGCCGCGCTGGATGTGGAACAAGTGGCCGAGCGCTGGACCGCTATCATTGTTGAGCGTGTGTCGATCATTCGTGACATGGCGGGGATAGACGCTCCATTTGCGCGATTTCCGTAGCCGTTCGAGTTGAATCCTGTCGCGGGTGTACGGTTCAGAAAGTGTGCCACCCAACGTGAACTCGACCGCGTGATCGGCGGCAGGCGGCTTCTTGCAGAATACCAGGATGACCGAAGAAACAAGGGCATCGCCGAACTGAACATCCTGGGGGGCAAAGCGGTGAGCGCGGAACAATGTGACTCGATCTGTGAGAAAATGCTTAAGCGCGACCCCGTAGTTGACATCCATGAATTCCGACGGGATCAGCCACGCCGCAAATCCGTCGGTTTCCATCCAGCATGTTGCCAATAACAGAAAGTAGACGTACAGGCCCGCCAGTCCATTGACTTCCATTCCAGCCAATTCACGAACCAGACGTTGCAGGCATTCTTTATCGCGGCGGTCGATATGATGGTGTCGGACATAGGGTGGATTTGTCAGGATAAGGTTCGGCGGCGGCGGACACGACGCGTGGGTTACCAATTCCGTAAAATCGCCGACTACAACCTGAAGCCCGGCGTCGGACCACAACTCACGGGCCGCGTTGGCGAATGCGGGATCGAGTTCAATTCCCACGGCGCTGTGAATGCGACTGCGGTCAAAGACCGCCAACACCGCCGAAAAAAAACTGCCAGAGCCGATCGCAGGGTCAGCGAAACGTATTTCTTCCCGGCCGGTCATCAACGAGCCCACGTAGCGAGCGATATCGACGGCCAGAGCATTGGGAGTCGCGAACTGACCGAGACGGTTCCGCTCAGCTGGTGATTTGGCGGCATCTAGTGCCGCCTGCAACACCTGGCGGCGGGCCTCATTCAGAATGTCGTGCCCAACAATCATGGTTCATAGCCCCAGTTTGGCCAGGTCGTCGATCCGATGCTCCCATACCCAGTCTATTCATTCGGCCGCTTCATATCCGAGATAGTCGCTGCCGAAATAGCCACAAAGGAACAGCACGAACCTCACGCCTGGACCATAGGCTGTTTTCAGTTGACGGATCTTCGTAGCCTCCTCTTTGCGTCGCTTGTTGGTGTTGGTGAAGTCACCCGCTGATTTGCACTCGATCAGGACGGGCAAGCGATCCTTCCGCAACCTCCTGGGTTGAATCACGACATCGATCGGAATGTTCACCTTGACAGCCTCGCCAACGGGTACATTCATGCGGAACGTGTAAGTGCCCGCTTCCATTTGGGTCTGAGGTTGACCGGGGGGATTTGACTGCTTCCGATATCCCCGCTGGTGGAGCCACTCGCCAATACCGGTCAATTGACGCTGTTCCTGAGCGTTGCGAACAATCGGATTAGCCACTGCGCTGCATAAACGGTCGGCGATGATCGTCGATGCCCGTTCGCGCTCGCGATCTGTCGGGTTCTTCTTCGCATCCAGCCATGGAAAAATATCTCGGTCCAGGAGCCGGATCAACACGCCACAGACTTTGCCCAGATTGTAGTCAAGAACCTCCGCTTTCATACGGATCGATAACTTGCTCTGCTCCATGCGTCCAATGAGCGACTTATTCACTCCAGCCAAACCGATTAAGCGGTCGACCGCCAATGGCGGCGCGGTGCACATCCGTAACGTGGGCAACGCACCGGGGTTCGCTTTCAATGTCGTGGCGTCTATGTTGCGAAGATCGTCCGTGGCGAGCAGCGCGGTTTTGACATGCTCGGTAGTCTTGATGCGTGTAGATCGGTAGGCCTCAGGCGCAAACCGCATGAACCAATGATTGAACTGGTCAACCGATGCGGCGATATCGGCTCCATAGGTGGGGTCTATCCGCGTTAATGTGTTTTGGTTGCATCTGGGGTTTAACCTAAGCCGATATCAAGACCGCAGCAGCACCATCTCATTTCGTTTTGCCGATCCAACATGGACGGATTTACCTTTACACTGAAGCACCGGCATAACGGCTCCCCTGGGCGAGGTTGGCTTGTTTCGTTAGGGTATAGTAAGGTATCGGGCGATCCGACACAAGACCAACTGCCCCGCGATGATAACCGGCCGAGGCTGACCGGCGAGGCAGCGACCGGGCAAGGGGAAAAGATGTCGGTATCGTTGTTGTATGGCGGCGGTAGTCATGCGAGATGCTGGGGCATTCATGTTCATGGCTGCGCGATATGAACGTTGCGAGGGACAGTGCTTGATCACGAGTCGCGAAGAGGCAAATCTGCGCTTTATTTCATCAGAGCGAGACAGTCGTTGCGCGGATTGGGGGCAGGGGTGGAGAAGTCGGCCGATGAGACGATGCGCGAGTCGAATGGTTACAGCGCAACGTTTGTGCGCGCGGGCGGTGGATAAACAGTGATCCGGGAAGAGGTAAGGCGGTCAGCGAGAGGGCTGCGGCGCGGGCGCGCTGGTGCGCGCGAAACGCAGTAGCGGAGCTCGCGGAGGCTACTCTTCGATGTTGAGCACTTTGACTTTTTTGTTGAGCGTGTTGCGGTTGATGCCCAGGAAGTCGGCCGTGCGCAGCTTGATGCCGTCGTTGTAATCGAGTGCTTCGCGGATCAACTGGCGCTCGACATCGTTCATCACCAGCGTCCAGATCTCGCCCTCGTAACCGCGGTACTGCTTGATGGCCATCTCTGCGAGCTTGGCGGTCAAAGCCTCGATCGACTCGTCCATCACGTCGCTGCGTGTCTGCTGAGCATACATGCGGATCTGCAGCGGCAGCAGGTCTTCGGTGAACTGATCGCTGGTCGAGAGCACCACCGCCCGCTCGATCGTATTTTCCAGCTCGCGCACGTTGCCGGGCCAGGGATAACGCAGCAGCACGTTGAGCACGTCGCGGCTGATCTTGCTCAGATCGCGGCTGTTTTCCTTGTTGTAGCGATCGAGAAAATGGTCGATCAGCTTGGGAATGTCCTCGCGACGATTGCGCAGGGCGGGCAGGTGAATGCTGACCACGTTCAGGCGATAGTAGAGGTCGTCGCGGAAATTGCCCTTGCGAACTTCCTCCTCCAGGCGCAGGTTAGTGGCGGCAATGACGCGGCAATCAACCTTGATGGTGCGGTGATCACCCACGCGCTCGAACTCGCGCTCCTGCAACACGCGGAGCAGGCGCACCTGCAGCTCCGGCGTCAGCGTGCCCACTTCGTCGAGAAAGATGGTGCCGCCTTCTGCTGCCTCAAAGCGGCCGACCTTATCCTTGACCGCTCCGGTGAAGGCGCCCTTGATGTGGCCGAACAGTTCGGATTCAAGAAGCTGCGGAGACAGCGCACCGCAATTCACACGAATGAGCGGCTTATCCTTCCGGGGGCTGTTGAAGTGGATGGCCTTGGCAATCAGCTCCTTGCCGCAGCCGGTCTCGCCCAGCAGCAGGACGGTGGCGCGGGAGCTGGCGACTTGGCCGATGGTCGCCAGCACGTCGAGCATGATGGGGCTGGTGCCGATGATGTTGTCGAAGCGATACTGTTTGAGCAGGTTGTCGCGCAGGGCCTGGTTCTCAGCCAGCAGTTCGTCTTTCTCGCGCTGGACCAGGTGATGAATGCGGATGGTCTGTGCGAAGTTGCCGGCAATGATCTTCATCAGCCGGGCGTCGGCCCGAAGGCGGGATTCGTCCACGAAGGGGATATCGACGCTGACCGCGCCCACGCGGCTGTCGCCGTCGGAGATCGGCATGCAGATGAAGCTGGTGGCCGACTGCCGCGCGGTGGTGCGGTGCAGGAAGTCCGGGTGCTGGGTGATATCGCTGATCACGGCCGGTTCGCCGGTCTGGATTACGCGGCCGGTGACGCCTTCGCCCACGGCATAGCGGCCACGGGCCTCCTCCTGAGGTGTCAGCCCCACGCTGGCGGCAATGCGAAACTGCTCGCAGGCCTCATCCCAGAGCACCAGCGACGCCCGCAGCACGCCCAGACGGGCTCCCACTAGGGCCATGGCCTTCTGAAACACCTCTTCCAGCTCGATCGCATCGCCGAGAATCTGGCTGATCTGTTCCAGGATGATCAATTCTTGTTCAGACCGATCCATAGCTGATGATTATATCAGCAATCGGATCATTTTCCAGCCCATCTATTGGTCGTTTTGGCCCGGCGCGCACAGGCTGGCACGCGATTTTCATTTTTATTGAATTGTGGATAAAAAAGTTATTTTTTTGATTTTTATGTATTTATAAAATATTTGTCGCCAAAATACCCCGCTCAGCGCGCACAAACGTTGCGCTGCGGCCAAGGGTGGAGACCTCCAACCCGGAGCCGCAACGACATGAACGCAGTTGACCCACCCGCCACGCTCGAAGCCGACCTGTTGCAAGCCCTGCTCGATGAGCACACCACCGTCACGCTGCCCCGTCTGCGCCGCTTGTGGGACTACTACCGCAATCCCACCAACGACCAGGGCAAGCCCGCCCAGTATTTCGGCCTGCCCCAGCGCCTGCGCCATCACGCCG